>CAXHAT010000044.1:0-44440 GCA_964014485.1 uncultured Deferribacteres bacterium | reverse complement strand
GATTTGAGCAAAACTTGAGATTTTCATCTTGCACCCTCCATTTTTGAGAATTCTTTTGACGTGCTCAAACTAATGAAACACGTTGCTGAGCGCCAGGGTTTTTTGGACGGCTTGCGACCCCAACCAAATGGGCGGGCCAATGCCCAATCCAAGCGTGAAGCATTGACTTCTGATTTAACGACAACCGCCTTCACCGAGCAGATTTAATACTGGCGGGAGATTGCAAGGATCGCGTGCAAGCAGCGTATCCTGCCAGAGCAAAATATCATCGGTTTTGAGATAAATTCTGTAAAAACCGTCCGGTAAATTCCGACCATCCGCATCACGGCTGCCCCAAATTGCGCTGTAAATTCCCGGCGCAGCGAATCGATCAAACACAACACTGACTGCAAGTCCCCCGGTCTGCCTCGCGGCGCCGTTTGCAAAACGCACGATTTCATTCTCCGGGCTCAAAAAACTCGCCGGCGTAACAAAGATGGTGACGCGAGTCGAGCACTGCACAGAAAAATGAATTGTTTGGCTGCCATTGTCCGGATTGGGGTAGGGTGTGTATAAATGGAATTTTTCAATCAGACTGGATTCACCGAAGAGCTGCGGCTCGCAATCGCCCACGGCTTCGGGATTGGGATTCGGCTTTCCAAAGCGGCCCAGTTCAGTCGGGTCGCTTTCTCCGGTAATGATAATGCCCGTCGTCACGGGCGTTTGGCCGTTGGGCGCTCTGAAAACGGGCGGCGAATTGGGGCTGCGGCAGGTCAAAAGCGAAAGAATCGCGGCAAGGAAAACGATTTGAGCAAAACTTGAGATTTTCATCTTGCACCCTCCATTTTTGAGAATTCTTGAGGAAACGATTTTAAGAACCGAGAACCCCGGCGGTTGCACACTAACGAAAAAATTAACTGAACGCCAGATTTTTTTAAATCTCATCAACATCAAATTCGCCTCAGAACAGGCCGCTCAAAACACGCTAAAGCGTGAACTACAAACGACATAGCATTCTTCAGGCTCAGACGAAAAACGAAAGCACTGTCGTTTGTAGTTCAAACTTCAGTTTGTTGAACTCAAACGGAGCAAAAAGTTAGTGACATTGGCCTTTAGACTGTCTTTGAAATGCTCTTATGAAGACATTGACTGTTTTTTGAGGCTAACTCAGCATTGCAGTACTTTTCAAAATGATTTTCGCGGCGTTGCGGCCGGGGGCGCCGGTAAGGCCGCCGCCGGGGTGGGCGCCGGAGCCGCAGAGAAACAAGCCGTCAATCGGCGTTTTGTATTGCCCGTAACCCGCAACCGGACGCATAAAAAGCATTTGATCGAGCGCCATTTGACCGTGAAAAATAGAGCCTTCGGTCAAGCCGTAGTCTTGCTCCCAATCCAGCGGCGTTAAAACCTGTTGATGCACGATTGAATCTTTCACATTCGGCGCATATTCAGCCAGCTTGTCGAGCGTGATTTTCAGAAGTTCGTCACGGCTGTTCTTCCAATCGCCTTCGCGAAGATGGTAGGGCGCGAATTGCATCGTGATCGAGAGAATGTGATGATTTTCCGGCGCCATTTCGGGCGAATGAAGCGTGGGAATCGTGACGTCGAGCATCGGATGTTTGGAAATCTCCCCGTACTTGGCGTCGTCGTAAGCGCGCTCCAGATAATCCAGCGATGGATTGATAATGATGTGGCCGCGCAAATGATCCTCGCCGGAAGGCGCATTTTTGAATGCCGGGAGCTCTGAAGCGACAAGATTGATTTTCGCGGTCGAGCCTTTAAAACGAATGTTGCGCACGCGCCGCATAAACGCGACCTCAAGATTCGGCGCGCCGATGAGCGAGAAGAAAGTCAGGCGCGGATCGAGGCTGGAAACGACCGTCTCAGCCTGAATCTCTTCACGGTTTTCCAGCACGACGCCGACAGCGCGGCCTTGCGCCAATTTGATCTCTGCGGCTCCCGCATTGAAACGAATTTCCGCGCCGAACTCACCGGCGGCTTTCGTCAGCGCTTCCGAAAGTTTGCCGACGCCGCTGCGCACAAATCGGCTGGAGCGAAACCCGCCGTTTTCGCCGCCGAGATAATGGTAGAGCAGCATGAAAGCCGTGCCGCCGCTTTGCGGGCCTTGCAGACTGCCGGTCACGCTGGCCGCGCCGAGCAGGCCTTTCAAAAGATCGTTTTCAAACCATTCGTTTAAAAATTCCGTTGCCGTCATCGGCAGGAAACGCAGGAATTCCATCATGTCGCGTTCGCCCAAACCTTTGAGCTTGAGCGCGGGCTTGAGCCATTGAAAAAGCTCGGAAAAGTTTCGTTCACGAGGGTTGGGCGGCGGCAAGAGCATGACTTGGGACAACACGTCCGCGAAGCGATGAATTTGCCGGACAAAAGCAGGAAAACGCTCAGCGTCTTTTTTTGAATGAACGGCGATTTCAGCGGTATTTTTCTCCGAATCGCGCCAAAGAAAAAGCGGATCGCCTTCAGGCTGCGGCGCAAATGCGGCGACCGAGCTTTCGACAAATTCAAGGCCGTGTTCCGCAAGCCCTAAATCTTTGACAATTTCCGGTCGAAACAATCCAGCGTCGTGGGCGCCTGTATCGATCAAGCAATTTTCAAAAACCTTTTCCGTAGCCGCCGCGCCGCCGGGTACAGATCGTTTTTCCAAAACGACGACTTTGCGTCCCGCTTTTGCCAAATAAGCCGCCGCGACCAGGCCGTTGTGCCCGCCGCCGATAATTATCACGTCATATTTCATGATTGAAAATCTCCCACACGCCGTGCGCTGTGAAAAGCGTTTCGGCGATATTCGCTGTAAATTGGGGAATTCGAGTTGAGACTATTGATAGTAACGCCGACCGATTCGCGACCTGAACTGTGAATAAATTTTTGATCGCCGATATAAATCCCGACATGGTTGACGCGTCCGGAGCTGGACTCAAAAAACAACAGGTCGCCGGGCAAAAGATTCTCAAAATTGCTGCCCGGCTCTATCGCAGCGCCTTGCCGAACTTGCTGGCTCGCGTCGCGCAGCAGTTGCTTGCCGCACCACTTAAAAACGGTCTGGGTAAATCCCGAGCAATCAAAACCTTTCGGGCTGTTGCCGCCCCAAAGATAGGGCTGGCCTAAAAAGCCTTTTGCCTTTGCAACGAGATCAGCTCTGTTCATGGCTCTTTCAGCGAATAATTTTGCCGCCGTGTCCAGATGCGCGGCATGGATAAATCCAGCTCTGTCATCCGGCAGTTGGACTTTCATCCAGTCGCCGTTTTCTTCAACACCGGCGACGAGTCCGCCGCCTGCAATTTCGCTCAATGCCAACGCTGAATCATTCGACGCCGCGTAGATTTTTCCAATTTGCTCTGTAAAACTCAGACGCGTCGCTTGTGAAAATTCGGCCAGCCACCGTTCGTCGCCTTTGATCAGGAATTCGCCGTAAATCCAGCCCAGGTAGCCGTCGTTTGTTTGCGCGTAATGCCAGTCGCCTTCCTTTTTGAGCAACTTGACGTCTTGGCCGAGGAGTATCTGGTTGACAAGTTCAGAGCTGTCGGTTGGCTTCGAGCGCATGCTCACGACGCTTTGTTTCGCCACGCCAAAAGTATCGCTGCCAACCGTTTCATTTGGAAGCCTTTGAACGTCAACTTCGACTTTGTAGCCGTTCGCGGCTTCTTTCGCTCTGGCGATTAACGCATTGATCGCGGCTGCTTCGTCTGCTTCGCCTTTCAGATAGACGTTGCTGCCCCGAACGGTTAAATCGACGTCGAAAACGCAGAGTCGACGGTCTGGACAGAACTCTTCCCGCACTTGTTCCACCGCGGCGATGACTGAGTCAGGAGATTTTGAAACAACGCTGCTGCAGGAAAGCTGAAATGCACAAACGAGGAAGAGTGATAGGTTTTTTAAAACGGAGGAGGGGAAAGTTTTCAAGCGCATGATTGTGACGGGTCTTGGTTTGCGGTTCGTTTCCAACTGGAAAGGATTGTTCTAACAGAAATTGCAGGAAAATACACACTTCGATACTCAAGGAAGTTCTTTGCTTTTCTAACTGATGTTACGCACGATCAATGCATCGCTTGTTGCTCAGACTTGAACATGGTTTCATTAGCGCCGGGCTTGAGCCAGGTGACGTGCAAAGCGCTCATTTTTATCCCTTCCGCCGCGCCAGCGCGGCGGAAGGGATGGGACGGCGTCTTTAAAAATCTCCGCTCTGAAGAACGGAGCTAATGAGAATCAAAAAGTTACCTGCGGGCTTTAATCGCGCGTGATAAACGGCGGTGCATAACATCAGTTTCTAAAATGAACTCCTTTCTTGCCCGTGTTCAAAATGGATTCCTACGGATGATGGATTTCGTTTTCTGAAAAGAGGCAAGGACGATTCAGCGAGTTGTCCATCGTTTATGCACGCGTTGCATCTCTCTGGAATGAAAGCGTTTGGTCGTTGACTTTCGGCTGAATAGATTAACGTGTGATAAATGCTCTTCAATAAAATCGGGTAACTGAAAATGGACAAAATAATCGATAAAATTAAAGGTGCGCTGAAGACCGGAGACGTTTTGACGGGAGACGACGTGCATTCCCGCAGCGCAGGGAGTTGGGGCTCGCCCGGCAACATTCGGGCAAAAGCGATTGTCCGGCCGGAAACGACCGAAGAAGTTTCGGCGGTATTGCGAATTTGCAGCGAGGCCGGGCAATCAATCGTGACGCACGGCGGTTTGACCGGCGTGGTGCAGGGCGCCATCGCTGAAGAAAACGACATTGTTTTGTCGCTTGAGTTGATGAACGAGATCGAGGAGATCGACAAGGTCAATCGAACCGCGACGGTGCAGGCGGGCGTCGTTTTGCAAAGCCTGCAAGAAGCGGCGAGAGATGAAGGGCTGATGATGCCGCTCGATTTGGGCGCGCGCGGTTCCTGCACCATCGGCGGAAATATTGCGACCAACGCCGGCGGAGTCAGCGTGATGCGTTACGGGATGATGCGGGAAAGCACGCTCGGGCTCGAAGTTGTGCTCGCGGACGGGACGGTGCTTTCATCGATGAACCAGATGATCAAAAACAACGCGGGGTATGATCTCAAACATTTGTTTATTGGCAGCGAAGGGACGCTCGGGGTCGTTACGCGCGCGGTCGTGAGATTGAGAGAAGCGCCAACCAGTCAGAACACCGCGTTTGTTGCCTTGGACGATTTTGACAAAGCCGCCAAGCTGCTCAAGCTCGTCGATGGTTTGTCGGGCGGGACGCTTCATGCGTTTGAGCTTTTTTGGCATGACTTTTATATCTTGGTCTCAACGCCGCCGGCGCAGGCGGCGGCGCCATTGTCATATGAATTCCCGTACTATGTTTTGATAGAAACGCAAGGTTCGCATCAAGAGGCGGACGCCGAACGTTTTCAGAATATGCTCGAAACGGCAATGCAACACGATCTTATTGCAGACGCGGCGATTGCCCAAACGGCCAAAGAACGCGCGACGATGTGGGAAATGCGCGATGACGTCCAGCAACTCTGGCAGTATGAACCGATGTTCATGTTTGACGTCAGCCTGCCGATCCCGGAGATGAACAATTACATGCAAGAAGTCGATAAAAATCTCAGCAAGACCTGGCCGCTTTTCGAATTTTTCGCCTTTGGCCATTTGGCGGACGGCAATCTTCATTTGGCCGTTTCGGCGGGGGAAGATGACGCTGAGACGACGAAAATTGTCAACGAATGCGTTTATGCTCCGCTCAAAAAAATCGGCGGATCCATTTCGGCTGAGCACGGAATCGGCATGGAAAAAAAGGATTACTTGAAGTATTCGCGAACGCCGGAGGAGCTTGCCTTGATGCAGGCGCTCAAAAAGACGCTCGATCCGAAAAGGATTTTGAATCCCGGGCGGGTGTTTGATTTGGAGTAACCGGAGTACTTGAGCTGTGGAACGCCCGATGAATTCGGCGTTCCACAATTTTAATCATCGTTTTCGCGGGGGCAAATTATTTCCCGGCCAATTTTCCGCCCAGCCAGCCCATCGGAATATAAGATACAATGATATCGAAGGCTTCAAACCATAACGGCGCAGGGAGCATGACTGCCGCTGCTATTCCGCCTATGAGAAAAAAAGCGCCAATCCCCAGAGCGAATTTCATATGGTGACTGACAGCAATTTTGGCGGCAACAAAAGCGCCCGCCAAAGTTCCCAAAGCGTGCGCCAAAAACGGGATGACAAAATGGTGCGGGCCGTACAAATGTATAAATTTTTTGATGCTTTCGACATCCATTGGGTCAACGCCTTCCGGCGGCGGAATGATGGAAGTGCTCATCGAGATCAGGCCCATATTGACGATCCAGCCAACCACGACGCCCGCAACGACGGCTAACACATTTCTTACTGTCGGGTTCATTCCTCTCTCCTTTTCTTTTGAGTCTTCTTTGTAGCGACGTATAGCAACGCCACTAACGCTTCACGTTCGCTTCATAAATATTTATCCAGTCTTCGGCGCTTATTTTTGCCGTTAGCTCGCCGATCAGTTGGTAAGGAATATCGTCGAGCCTCTTAAAACGAATACAGCTTTTGCCCATGTCGAGTTTGTACTTGCAATGCTTCGCATACTCTTCGGTAAACCATGTCATCACATCCGGATTGGCGTAAACGCCCATGTGGTACAACGCGACGAAATTCTTCTGCGAGGCGATGCTCATGAACGGCAGCGGCAGCTTCGGGTCGCAGTGGTAACCGGCGGGGTACAACGAATGCGGCACAACATAAGACGGCATGTTGTAATTCATCATCTCAACAAAACCGCCTGGCAGGTTCTTGAGAATCACTTCTCTTAATTGCGTCATGGCTTCTTTTCTGTCTTCCGGCAATTGCGCGAGATAATCTTCCGGCGAATCGGCTTCTATTTTCATGATCGTTATTCTCCGTCAACTTCGAGATAAATGTCAAAATAAATTTCGCCGTCGTCGTTCATTTTGGCGAATTGATGCCCGCCCGAGGCTCCGGCTTGAATTTGATTCATTCCAATGAATGTAAAAAGTGCGCCGTAGCCTTGTTGCAGCCCAATCGCCTGCTCGCCTGGCTGCGTCCTGACGAAAATCCAATCTGTGCCCTTTTTCATTGTGTAAATGAAGTAAGGAGCGTCGACTTCAACAGGCTCATCGATGAGAACACCCTGTATGCTTTTTAAGTCTTCCGGCTTGTCCTTCTGCGGGTCGCCGGTGTAAATTCCAAAGACGTTATGTTGGCCAAACGAAACGCCTTTTTCGGTTGCATAGCTTTGGACTTCCGTCACGTATTGCGGCGAATTTTCATAGGGACCTGTAAATTCCTTCACCAAGGCGACAATGTCTTTTTCCAACGTGATGCGTTTTGCTTCAAGTGACGTACTCATGCTCATTTTTCCTTGTTGTTCATTAGATTGAGACTTCATTTTTATCCACTCAAAAAAGAGCGCGTTGACTTCTTCGCCTTGCGCGCGGTATGAGATGAATAAATCTGAGCCGAAAACTTCCTTAAATTTTTGCGGCCGCTCAGTTTTCAACCAATTGACAAATTGATCGAAAACTTCCCGGCGTTGTTTTTTTAGCGACGGCGCTTCCTGCCAGGACATCGTTTGAATTTTGCCGTTTTCGAGAATAAATCTGCAGAATCCTTCCGATTCATAAGCCCCGACCACTTCAAAATTGCCCGTGCGGAACGCCGCCTTGAAAGCGATTGTGTCGCCGATGCTTCTTACATTTGAAAAAGTAAATCGTGAAGTATAAAGAAATTTCTGGCGAAACGTCTGCTCCAGCCCTTTCCCGCTTGCCGTATTCAGCGGTTTGTCTTGCAGGTCAATTTCCTGATAAACTGCACCGTCATGGAAAAGCGCGCTCAGTTTTTCAATGTCTTTCGCTTCAAAAGCTTCTTTAAATTGCTCGACAATCGCAGCGGGCGCATCCGGCGTACGCGGGTTGGTGAACACCGTCCCGGCGAAAAAAATCGCGATGGCGCAAGCCGCGACGCCTGCGCCTTTTTTCGGGGTCAGGGAATGGCTGATGCGGAGCATTCTGCGGTGCATATATTTTTTGTCTTCCAAAAGCCCGACGGCCCCCGGCAGCGGGTTTAGGCGAGAAGCCAATTCCAGAACCTTGAGCATTGTTTTGCCATAAGCCTGGTTTTCTTTCTTTCGTGCCGAAGACAGCACAAAATAATCGCACGCAATTTCAAGGTCGGAGCGCATTCTGTTGAACGCCAGCCAAAGAAATGGATTAAACCAATGCAAGGTTTGCAAAAATGCGATGACCCAGTTGGCGAAAATATCCTTGCGTTTGATGTGCGCCAATTCATGCAAAAAAACATAGCGCAAATCCGCTTCGGACAGTGAATTCAACACATCCTTGGGCATGAGGAGTCTTGGCCGAATATAGCCAAGCAGCGCCGGGCTTTCGACCCTGTCCGTGACGACTATATTGATCGGAACATAGACGTTGAGTTCGGCCTTGCAATTTTCCAAAACGTTTAGAATTCGATCGTCGACGACCGGACGGCGGCGTTTGATCGCGTGCAGCAAACGGAAGTTTTTAAAGGATGAATAAGCGAAAAGGAAGAAAGCAACGGCAAGCCATAGAAAAACAAAAATCGTAAAAAAATCAAAGTCTGCCAACAATGCCGCGTCCTGATCCTTGTCGAAGAAATCGGCGTTATTGAATGGCGGGGACGAAGGTGCGGTGCGATTGGAGGCTGAGCCGCCTATTTCAGAAGCGGCGGAATCACCGCTCTGCATTTGCTCGAAGCTAAAATAACCAAACAGGCTCAAAGAACTCTCCGGCGACCACGGCGCGACGAGCTTCAAGATGAGCAGCAGCCACAAGCCGTAAACCCAGTTTGGCGAAAGCCGCTTACGAAAGAGCCGTTGCAGCGCCAAAATAAGTCCGGCCAAAAGTGCGGCGTGCATCGAATTGGTCAAGAGCCATTCGCCGAAGCGGTGGAATAAGTCAATCAGCGGAGTCATCATCCCCGCCTTGTTCTTTTGCTTCCAAAATGCGTTTCAACTCCTGAATTTCCTCCTGGCTCATTTTTGAAGAACTGACAAAATGCGCCAGCATGGGCAAGGCCAGTCCGTCAAAGACGCGATTGACGAAGGATTGACTTTCGACCTGGACAATGTCGTCTTTTTCAAAATTCGCTTTGTAAAGATAGCGATTGCCGTCCGTCTCAAATGACAGCGCGCCTTTTTTTACCAGGCGGGAAAGCAGAGTTTTTACCGTGCGATGGTTCCACGATTTCTTCTCGCCCAACTCATCGACAATTTGCTTTGCATTGGAGGCGGGCTTGGCCCAAACGATTTTCATCACTTCCCATTCCGCTTCCGAGATTTTCGGCTTTTCCGCCATCTTAAGCTCCTTTGATTACAAGTGTGGTCAAATATATTACACTTGTAATCAATGTCAAGCTTTTTTAACGGATTTTTAAAAATGAGTGTAGGTTGAAAAACGGCGAAAAAGGAGTGCAAAGCTTGCTTTGCTTTCCATTTTCGTCTCGTGATGCTGGAGAGCGTCCAAGTATGCATCACAACGGAGACCATTGTGATGAAATGTGCATGTTTCCGGAGGGACACGAATTAGCAAGGCAAGCCTTGCACTCCGCTTTTCAAACATTAGACATAATTTGAGTTGAGAGAAGGAGCCCATTACCGGCAACAGGTCAGCGTTCAACGCGACCTGAGCCGCTTCCTCCGGCGAGTTTTTCCACTTCTTCAACACTCGCCAAATTAAAATCGGCGTAAATGGTTTGTTTGAGGCAGGATGCAGCCACGGCGAATTCGAGTGCGTCGCGCGTATTCTGTTTTTTGAGCAGGCCGTAGATCAGTCCTCCTGCAAAAGAGTCGCCGCCGCCGACGCGATCGACAATTTGAATATCGTATTGTTTGGAACGGTAAGGTTGGGCGCAATCTTTTTCATCGAGCATCATGGCGCTCCAGCCGTTTCGTGAGGCAGAAAAACTTTCGCGCAAAGTGATAGCCACGGTTTTAAAACTATATTTTTGTTTTAGCCTTCCGGCTAGTTCGAAATATCCCTGCTCGTCGAGGTGCGCTGAGGACACGTCAGTGCTGCCGGCCTTCATCCCCAGGCTTTTTTCCGCGTCTTCTTCGTTCGCAATGCAAACGTCGACGTACTCCATCAACGGCTGCATAACGGCTTGCGCTTGCGCTTCCGTCCACAGCTTTTTCCGAAAATTGAGATCACAACTTACCGTGACGTTGTTCGCTTTTGCAGCATCACACGCGGCTTGTAAGCATGCTTGCGCCGTTTCTCCCAGCGCCGGGGTGATGCCCGTCCAATGAAACCAGCGCGCGTTTTCAAAAACGGCGTTCCAATCAAGCTCGTCCGCCCGCATCGATGAAACGGCGGAATTGGCGCGATCATAAATCACTTTTGACGGTCTCTGGCTGGCCCCGTTTTCGAGAAAATAGATCCCAATCCGGTCGCCGCCGCGGACGATGTAATTATCGCGAACGCCGTAGCGCTGCAAAGCGTTGACCGCCGCCTGACCAATTTCATGTTTTGGCAATTTGCTGACGAAGTACGGCTCAAATCCATAGTTCGCCAAGCTGACCGCGACATTGGCTTCTCCGCCGCCAAAGGTCGCGTCGAGCGTTTCGGTTTGCACAAATCTTGAAAAACCGGGCGGTGAGAGACGCAGCATAATTTCCCCAAACGTGACGACTTTCATTTTTACCTCAAAGTAAATTGCGATTTAGATGCTCAAAAGCTTTGTCCAATTCTGAAGTTCGTGCTTCCGGAAACAAACTAAAGTTTGAACTACAAACGACGGCAGTTCCGTTTTTGATCTGAGCTTGAAGCAAGCACCGTCGTTTGTAGTTCAAGCTTCAGCTTGCTCCTTTACCGAAATTTCTGCTGTAACATCGGATATTATTTTTGAGAAGCGCTATAAACCAGCCAACGGCGAAAAGCCAAAAGCCGTTTGCATTTCTTCAAAGAACGCCCTCTTGCGTTCGTTCAATCCAGGCGTCGTAACGCTCCTTGGTTTCTTCAAATGCGTCGCCGCCAAATTTTTCCAAAACGGCGTCGGCGAGCACGAGCGCGAGCATGGCTTCGCCGATGATTGCCGCCGGCGGCACGGCGCAAACGTCCGAGCGTTCACGGTGCGCGGGCGTAACTTCTTTGGTTTGCATGTTGACCGAGTCCAGCGGCCGCATCAGCGTGGAAATCGGCTTCATCGCGACCCGCACCACCAGAGGCATCCCGTTAGTGACGCCGCCTTCCAGTCCGCCGGCATGATTTTGTTTGCGAAAATACTGGTTCTTGTCTTTCTGATAATAAATTTCATCATGCACCTGGGAGCCGAATCGGCAGGCGCCGCCGATTCCGTCGCCGATTTCGACGGCCTTCATCGCCTGAATGCTCATCATGGCGTAGGCGATGCGCGCGTCGAGCTTGCGATCCCAGTGCACGTGGCTGCCCAAGCCAATCGGCACATTATAGGCAACAACTTCAAAGATTCCGCCGACGGTGTCGCGTTCTTTTTTGGCTTGATCAATTAACGCCATCATGCCTTTTTCAGCTTCAGGATCGAGGCACCGAACGGGAGAAGCGTCTGCAAGTTCATTCAACTTGGTCAAATCGAGATTGAAGTCTGGCTTGCCTTGGTCAACCAGCGAATATTTGGATCGCACGTCAACCATCTGCACGACGTGGCTCGCAACGCCGATTCCCAAACGTTCGAGGAATTGCCGGGCAATGGCGCCAAGTGCAACGCGCGTGGTCGTCTCTCGCGCCGAAGCGCGCTCCAGAATATTGCGAATATCATTCTGGTTGTACTTTGTGGCTCCTGCAAGATCGGCATGGCCCGGACGCGGCACATGCACCGGACGCGGCTCGATGTTATCGCCTTCCACCGCCATCCGTTTTTCCCAATTCTTCCAATCTTTGTTTTCAATAAACAGACTGATCGGCCCGCCCATTGTCAGCCCGAAACGCACGCCGGAAAGAATTTTGGCGGCGTCTTTCTCAATTTTCATTCTGCCGCCGCGACCATACCCCTGCTGTCGTCGGTAAAGTTGGTGATCAATTTCAGCGACGGATATCGGTGTGTTAGCGGGCATGCCTTCAAGAATGCCTGTCAGACCTTGCCCGTGCGATTCTCCCGCTGTGTAAAACCTTAGATTCTGCAATGTATTTCTCTTCAGCGACTATTGTTCTTATAAAATGAGCGATATGGAATCGCGTTTTTTCAAGCTGGATGATACGAACTTCGCCGGTTCTCGCAAAGCGGATTGTGATGAATGTTTACCGGCCCAAATGATTTTGCAGCCCGCCGCCTGTCATAAAGTTTGACGGCGCTTTGGTATAGTTTTGATTGTCTCACAAACGCCGTTTTACTAAAAACGCCTTTTCTCTGCACGGCTCAATGTAACCCAGATAGTTCAATGTTTTCCCAACTTCTGATCAACGGTCTTGCCATCGGCAGTTTGTACGCACTGATGGCGCTGGCGATGGTGATGATTTACAAAGCTTCGGAAATGCCGAACTTTGCGCAAGGCGAAATGGGCATGATTACGACTTACATCGCCTACATGATGCTCGCCACTTACGAAATGCCCGTCGCGCTTTCATTGGTGCTGGCCCTGGTTTTTGCGGTTGCTCTGGGGGCGGGCGTGGAATTTTTGTTTCTGCGGCGTGCAAAAGACCCGTCGGTTCTGGATTTCATTATCATCACTTTGGGCTTGCAATTGATGCTGCACGGTCTGGCGGGATGGAAGTGGGGCGCGGAGCAAAAAGACTTTCCTTTTCCGATCTCCGACAGCGAGATTATTGAAATTGGCCCGGTTGTGATGAGCGTTTTGAACCTGACCACGATGCTGATCGCTTTGGTTCTCATGCTCATGCTCTATCTCTTTTTCCGTTACACCAAAGCCGGCGTTGCGATGAAGGCCACTCAGCAAAACACCATGGCGGCGCGCATCAACGGCGTTCGCACGAAGCGGATTATGTCGCTCACCTGGGCGATCAGTTCGTTCATTGGCGCGGTGGCGGCCATCTTGTTTGCGCCGATTGCTACGCTCGATCCTAATTTGATGTGGGATCCGCTGATCAAAGGCTTTGCCGCAGCCGTGCTAGGCGGGATGACTACGTTGGTTGGCGCAGTTCTCGGGGGCTATTTATTGGGAATCGTAGAAAATCTGTTTGGAGCGTATGTGTCGCTCGAATTTAAATCCGTCGTCGCGTTTCTGGTTATCGTCATCGTTTTGTGGTTCCGTCCCAGCGGACTTTTCAGCAAACACTATGAGAGAAAAGTCTGATGGCGTTTTTCGAAGTCAAAAATTTGACGCGCAAATTCGGCGGGCTTGTCGCCATCGACGATCTTTCCTTTGCCGTTGATCAAGGAATGGTTTTTTCGATCATTGGGCCAAACGGCGCAGGGAAAACAACAATTTACAATTGTATCAGCGGCATCTATGCACCGAATGCAGGGGATATTTCATTCCAAAACGAGAGCTTGGTCGGCCTCAAAGCCCATGAAGTTGCACAGCGCGGCGTGGCGCGCACGTTCCAGAACATCGAGCTTTTTTCTTACATGACGACGATGGATAATTTGCTGCTTGGTCGTCATTTGCATATGAAAACGAATATTTTCAACGGCACATTGCTTTATAAATGGCGTTCGTTTTCTTCCAAAGCGGCGCGGGAAGAAATCGCGCATCGTCGCAAAATTGAAGAGATTATCGATTTTCTTGATCTACAATCCGCGCGTGATAAATACGTCGGCGGCCTGCCATATGGAACGCAAAAGCTGATCGAACTCGGTCGTGCGCTGGCGCTGGAGCCAAAACTGCTTCTGCTCGACGAACCTTTTGCCGGGATGAACAACGAAGAGCGGCAAGACTTGTATTTTCACATCAAAGACATCCGCGATGAACTCGGCGTGACCGTGATTATGATCGAACACGACATGCAAATGGTCATGGATATTTCCGACCGCGTGCTCGCGATTGATTTCGGCAAAAAACTTACGGAAGGTCCGGGCAAAGAAGTCGCGGAGCATCCTGAGGTAATCAAGGCATATTTGGGGGAAGAATGAAATACAGAGTTTACATTGATGAAGTCGGCAACCCGGATTTGAAAAGTTCCAGCGATCCGAATCATCGTTTCCTGAGCTTGACGGGTGTGATTTTCGATTTGAATTACGTTAGACTCACTCTTCATCCCGAACTCGAGGCATTAAAATCCAAATATTTCAATTCTCATCCCGATGACCCTGCCATATTTCATCGCAAAGAACTGCTCAATGCAAAGCACCCTTTTGAAGCCCTGAACCATGAAAGAACTCGACGACAGTTCGATGAAGATTTGGTCGCTCATTTGATAAAATGGGACTACACTGTAATATCCGTTTGCCTTGATAAGAAAAAGCATCGGGAAACCTACACCGTTTGGCGCTATGATCCATATCATTATTGTTTAGCGGTTTTACTCGAACGCTATCTGTTCTTCCTGGAAAAAAGGAGCGTTGTTGGGGATGTTATGGCGGAATCAAGGGGCGGTAAAGAAGACAGACGACTCAAAGATTCTTTTTTAAAACTTTGGAAGAATGGAACCGACTACGTAAGCTCGGAAAGGATGCAAAAAGCCTTGACGAGCAAGCAACTCAAAATAAAATCAAAGAAAAACAATGTTTCCGGCTTGCAGATAGCGGATATTCTTGCCCATCCAAGCCGGAACGAGATTTTGAAAAACAATGACCTGCTTCATCGAGATGTTGCTCCCTTTGCCCAAAGAATTATCGAGATTTTGAAAACGAAATATTATAAGGAAGGAAATCGGATATTTGGCAAGAAGCTTCTATAAAAAGAAAAGGCCCCTGTTCGGGGCCCCGATGGTAAAAACCATCCACCTCCACTCTTGTGGATTGTTCATAATCTTGTTTATGAAAGTTAAAAAAGCAAGAAAAAAACAAGGAAAATAAGAAATCTTCAAAAGTTCTAAATTTCGTCATCATGATCGAACACGACATGCAAATGGTCATGGACATCTCCGACCGCACGCTCGCCATCGATTTCGGCAAGAAGCTGACGGTAGGCCTCGGCAAAGAAGTCGCGGAGCATCCTGAGGTGATTAAGGCGTATTTGGGAGAAGAGTAAAAAGTGGCCAAAAAGTTTATACCAAACAAACTCCGCGTCTGGATTGATGCGAGAAAACGATTCCATCTGTCACATGCGCAAATCCAGATGGCGCGCGAGCTTGGCTTGAATCCCAAAAAGTTCGGCAAATTAGCAAATCACCAGCAAGAGCCGTGGAAATTGCCGTTGCCGCAATACATTGAAAAATTGTATTTGAAGCGGTTTAAGAAGAGCCAACCGGATCAAGTCAAATCAATCGAACAAATCGTCAAGGATCGCCGCCGGAAGCAAGAAGAACGAAAAAAACGCAAACGAGAAAGAGAACGATCCGAGCAAAATAACTCGGGACAATCCACGGAACCTCAATATTCGCATGAATAAAAATAGAACATTTGCGGCTATTATGCTCGGGCTGTTGATCGGTCTTGGCGGCTTCACGTTTTATTACGGCGAGGGGCTTTCCTATTTTAGTACAGATCCGAAGGCGTGCATGAACTGTCACATCATGAAACCGCAATTCGATTCATGGCAGAAGGCGAGCCACCACACGGCGGCAGCCTGCGTCGACTGCCATTTGCCCCATGGCTTCATCAGCAAATACATCGCGAAGGCGGAGAACGGTTACAATCATTCCAAAGCTTTCACGCTGCAAAACTTTCACGAGCCGATTTTAATCACCCAGAAAAACAGCCGAATCCTTCAAGAGAACTGCATCACGTGTCACAATAACATGGTTGCGAACCTGATGCACGGCAGCGTCTCAGGCGCGGACGCAAACAATTGCGTCCATTGCCATCGCGGCGTTGGGCATGGCGAATCTTTAAGCCTTGGCGGACCGCCGAGGCCTGATGAAAAAGGAGCATTTTGAACAATGGGTTTTAACAAGCAAGGTTATGCAGGCATAGTCGTTATTATCATTATTGCCGCACTCGTCGGCGCCGGTTTAACGGCTTTGCTCGTGAATATTTTCGAACGCAAATCAGAGGGTGAAAACCTCTACGTGCGTCTTGTCGACGTGACGGAGTCGGACACTGATCCGGAAAAGTGGAAAGCCAACTGGCCGCGACAATACGACAGCTATCAAAAAACCGCCGTCGCCACGCGAACGCGTTTTGGCGGGCACGGCGGCAGCGAGGCTCTGCCCGAACAAAAAATCGAACGCGATCCCTGGCTCAAACGGATGTTCCTCGGCTACGCTTTTTCAATCGATTATCGTGACAGGCGGGGTCATGCATACATGCTCGAAGACCAGGAGCAAACCTTGCGTCAGACCAAGCCGCAGTCTGGCTCTTGCCTGCATTGTCATGCCTCGGTTATGCCGTTGTACAAAGAACTCGGCAACGGCGACGCCGTCAAAGGCTTTGAAGAATCTTACAAGTATTCCTACAAGGATTTGAATCAAAAACTGAAGGACGCCGGGCAAGCTCATCCTGTGTCTTGCGTCGATTGTCACTCGCCCGAAAACATGGAAATCCGCGTCACGAGACCCGGTTTTATTCAAGGAATCCAGGCGCTGGCTGAATCTGATGCGCCCACGCCGCACCTGCCTTCGATTGAACAGTGGCGCGAAGGCTCGCGAGAGGAGCCTTACGATCCCAATAGATTTGCCAGCCGATCCGAAATGCGTTCCTTTGTTTGCGGACAATGTCACGTGGAATACTACTGCGGCAGCGATATGAAATTGACTTTTCCCTGGGGCAATGGGCTCAAAGTCGAAGAAGTGGAAAAGTTTTGGGACGAGACCGTCTTCAATAACGGCGCTCCATTTGTCGATTACACGCACACGGAAACCGGAGCCAAAATACTCAAAGCTCAGCATCCGGAATTCGAACTCTGGAGTCAGGGAATTCATGCGCGCAGCGGCGTGTCCTGCGCCGATTGCCACATGCCTTATATGCGGGACGGCGCGAGTAAAATATCGGATCACTGGGTTCGCAGTCCTCTGCTCAATGTGAACCGTTCCTGCCAGACTTGTCATCGATTCTCCGAGGAGGAAATCAAACAGCGGGTTGACGCCATCCAGCAGCGCAACTTTGATTTGCTGCAACGCGCCGGCGCTGCTTTGATGGCGCAGCTCGATGCAATCATTGCGGCAAAAGCCGAGGGAGCGACCGAGGCTGATCTCAAAGAAGCGCTCGATTTCCAACGCAAGGCGCAATGGCGGCTCGATTTCATCGCCGCGGAAAACTCCATGGGATTTCATGCACCTCAGGAAGCCGCACGCATTCTTGGAGAAGCGATAGATTACGCCTGGCAGGGAAATGCAGCCGCTAAAAAGTGGCAAGAAAAGTGAGCGGGAATTGTTGCGGCGGTTTCGTTGGTGTTTTCAATTTGAACACACAGATTTCCAACTCCGGTTCTGCCGGACTTAGCTGCTGCGAGACAATGGGCGCTCTAATCAAAAAAGCGAAGTTGAGATGACCCGGTTTCAGAAAAAGCTGGTTTTCATCACTTTTTAACACCGTTTTTGGGGGAAACGCACCGCTGTTGTTAGATCAAAAAAGCCGAAACTCTATTCCGGCTTCGCACGTCAGTAAGCCACTCACAAGCTTTGGAATCTCTCAGGAAAACAGAAAACATGAGCAAAATTGAATTAAGAGACGTCGTCGCTTCACAAAAGGGCGCGATCCATCAGAGCTTTTCGCAAATTCCCGTGCTGGAGCGAGTCAAGGTCGGCTGGCAGGTTTTTAAGCTGCAATCCACGCTCATTTTTTCCCACAAATTTATCTGGTTTATGGTCGGCGTCGCCGCGTATTTGGCGCTCATGTATGCGATAAATTATAACGAGGACATGCGGGGGCGTTTAGACCAGGAAGACATCATTTACATTCTCATTTTTCCGGTGCTCATCTTTTCGATTTTCCTGAATATGCAATTAGTCACCTCAGAAAAAGAAAATCGAACGCTGGAAATTATGTTCACGACCGCAGGTTCGCGTTACAAAGTCTGGTTAATCAAATCCGCCTGTCTTTCTCTTGTGCTCTTTGGACTGTCTGTCTTCATAAGCGCCGTGGCCTTTTTTACGTTCACCGAAATGCAGATTTTCATGACCGGGTTTTATATGTTCATCCCGGGGATTTTTATCGGCAACTTAACGCTGTATTTTGCAACGCGCTTTCGCAGCGGGCTGGCCGCGGGGATGGTTGCCGGGCTCTTTGTTTTTCTTTTTCTCATGTTCCAGGAGCCTCTGGAAGACGCCAACCTGCACCGGTTCATGCTGTTTTTCAACCCGTTTGATCCGCCTCGACGCATCGATCCGGAAACATGGCAAATCTGGACGTGGCAGAACAAGATTGGCTATTTGGCGGCAAGTCTCGGACTCGTCTTCGCCGCTATTCGAGGCATGGAAGACAGAGAAAGGCTCCTGAGATAAAAATTTTTCTTAGCTCGGCTTTTCTAAAAAAGACCGCAACCGCCTTTTTACCGCCGACCATTCAGATTCCAAAATGCTGAAATAAACGCTGTGCCGATACCTGCCGTCAGGCATAATCATATGATTACGCAGCGTACCTTCTTCAACCGCCCCAATACGTTTCAAGGCTTCGCGCGATTGTCTGTTCAAAGCATCCGTTTTGAACTCAACTCGAATGCATCCGAGCGATTCAAACGCATGTTCCAGAAGCATGAGTTTAACCTCGGTGTTAACAAAGGTTCTGCGCCATTTTTGAACCAGCCAGGTAAAACCAATTTCTACCCGTAGATGTTGCAAATCGACGTTCATGTACGAAGTTGAGCCGGCGAAATCGCCGCTTTGCTTCTCAAAAATCGCGAATCGCACGCCGTTGCCGGAAGTCGCGATTCGTTGACTGTCATCAATCAGGGCGTGAACGTCGTCTTTCGAGCGCAGCGACGTTGGCATGTAGCGCCAAATATCAGGGGCAGACGCGTGCGGCCAAATGTGGTCAACGTGACTTTTGTTGTGAGGCTCGAGGCGTATTCTCTCATTTTCAAGCTGTACGGCTTCCAATCGCATTGTTCACTCCTTTGACAAATCGGTTCTGGGACGTCAAGCTTTTGCAATGCAGTTAGCTTGTCAATCACGCTTGCGTTCTTTTTTTAAAAGCGGTTCCGGAGTCAAACGCTGAAGCGTTTGACTCCCAACGTAATTTTTACAATCCTTAAAGTCGTGAAGTTATAAACTCTCTACCTGACACTTTTTTGTAAACTGCATTTTCGAGCCGTCGAAAGGCCTCGTTTTGTCATTCTGAAGGAATCTTTGTTATCGCCCATTATAGATCATGCTCAAAAGTTCAAGGGTTGGACCAAAAAAGATGCTTTCAGCATGACAAATCCGGCCTTTTTCGCCAACTTTAGAAGTCTATACAAAAAGTGTCAGGTAGTGAAGTTATAAACTCGATCTTTCACCAAGTCAAGATTTTTTACCCTTCCGAGCCATGATGAATGGAATGCTTTGGAATGCACCGTTCGGCGTTTTAGATTGAAGCATGAAGCGCCAAATTGAAGCAATCGAAGTCAAAACGGCGGAAGAGTTTGCAGCGGTCAAACAGATTCGCGAACGTGTTTTTGTAGACGAGCAAAGCATTCCGAAAGAATTGGACAATGACGGCAATGACGCCGTTGCCAAGCACGTTCTGATCAAAATCGATGGAACGCCGCTCGCAACCGGGCGCGCTTTAAAAACTTCCGAAAAAACAGCGGTTTTGGCACGCATTTCCGTACTGCCGGAAGCGCGCGGATTTTATTTGGGCAAACGCATCGTTCTGGAACTCGAGGACGTCGCGGCGCGGGCTGGCGCCACAACTGTTTCTTTGAAACCGCACGATTACCTTGAAAAATTTTACCGTGATCTAGGCTATGACACACTACCCGGAAGCGAGCGCGTCGCAAACTACCGACTGCTCCACATGGAAAAAACGTTCAGCGCGGCTCCCGGCGTTTTGTTCGATATGGACGGCACGCTTGTGCAAACGGAACAACTGAAAGCGCAGAGTCACGCCGCCGCCGTTGCACATTTTGGCGGTTCGCTGCCGGACGGCTTCTTTCAACAAATCATGGGGAAATCTAGCGAGGTCGTTGCGAACGCCTACATCCAAACGGCTGGTTTGGACGTCACGCCAGATGAATATTTGCGCCACAAAAATGCCGTCTACAAAAAACTGCTGCAACAAAAAATCAACCTTGTGCCCGGAGCCTTGAATCTGTTGCAAACACTGCGCAAGAACGGCTACAAACTGGCGCTCGTCAGCTCAAGTCAGCGGTGGATGATGGACCGCGTTTTAGCCAAGATCGAAATCGGCGATTTTTTTCAGACAATAGTTTCAGCCAACGAAGTTAGGCGCGAAAAACCTGCGCCGGAACCATATTTTAAAGCAATGGTCGATCTTAAACTGACTTTGGGGAAAACGTGCGTTTTTGAAGACACGGATGTTGGACTCACTGCCGCTCACAACGCAGGCTTGCGCTCTTTTGGCCTGCGACACGCGCTTAATCAAAAGCATGACTTGGCGCAAGCCGCACAGGTTTTTGATTCATTGGAACAAGTCGATAAAATTCTGGAATTGGTGAAAGATGGCAATGAATGAACTCAAACATAAACGCGTCAAAACCAATGGCGTCGAACTGCATCTTGTTGAAGCCGGCGACCCCGAGGGCGAATTGATCATTTTCTTGCACGGTTTCCCGGAATTTTGGTACGGCTGGCGCAAGCAAATCGAATACTTCGCCAAGGCCGGATTTCACGTTGTAGCGCCAGACCAACGCGGGTATAATCTCAGCGACAAGCCCAAACGGATTCGCGATTATCGCTTGGACGTGGTGACGGAGGACATTGTTGGATTGATCGATGCATTTGGCCGCCAGAAGGCCGTTATCGTCGGCCATGATTGGGGCGGAATTACTGCTTGGTGGACGGCGGTTAAATACCCGGATCGCATTGAAAAACTTTGCGTGCTCAACGCGCCCCATCCGACGGTGTTCGGGAAAGAAATTCGGCATAATCCTAAGCAACGGCGCAAAAGCTGGTACTTTTTTTTCTTTCAAATACCATGGTTCCCGGAGCGGCGGATGCGCAAAAACAATTGGGACGTTGGCCGTCGGGCATTGCAAAGCACAAGTCGCAAAGGAACGTTTGCAGACAATGACATTGCGCAATATCGCGAGGCGTGGTCGCAGCCGGGAAGCGCAACCGGAATGATCAACTGGTACCGCGCGATGCGTTACGCGCCGAAAATTGACAAAAAGCCGCGAGTCGCCGTGCCGACGCTTTTGCTCTGGGGAATGAAAGATCGTTTTATCAGCTTTTCAACAGCGGAAAAAAGCATCGCGCTTTGTGATAATGGCAAGCTTGAGCGCGTTGAAAGCGGTTCTCACTGGGTGCAGCACGAAGAATCAGAACTTGTGAACGCTTCGTTGCACGCGTTTCTGAAAGTTTAACTTGGATTATTTCTTGAAAGCTCAGAATGTTCACAATTCAGGAGGAAAAATGTCAAGTATTTTAATTCTTTGCACGGGCAATTCCTGCCGCAGCCAAATGGCCGAAGGCTTTCTCAGATCGTTTGACGCCAACCTGGAAGTTCATTCCGCCGGAACGAGCCCTACGGCCCGCGTGCATCCGAAAGCGGTGCAAGTTATGCAAGAGGTTGGGGTGGACTTGAGCGCAAATTACCCAAAGGATGTAGCGCAGTTTATAGATCAGGCTTTTGATTTTGTCATCACCGTCTGCGGCAACGCCAAAGAAACGTGCCCCGTTTTCGCTGGCGAAGTGAAGAACAAGCTTCACATTGGCTTTGAAGATCCGGCGGAGGCGACCGGCTCTGAAGAAGAGGTGATCGCCGTTTTTCGAAAAATCCGAGATGAGATTCGAAGCCGCTTTAATCAATTTTACCAGGAAGGCGTCAAGGCATAGTTGTCAAAATGGAGCGCATTTCCTTTCAAACATCGATAGGCGGTGACCAACTAAAACACAGCGCATTATACCGTAGGGCCAACGAATCCTTGATTGTTTTCTTGCATGGCTTTGGCGCTTCAAACGCTTGTTTTGAAAAGGCTTTTGAGCACGAACGCCTCAATGAATTTTCCCTGTTGGCAATTGATTTTGTCGGTTTTGGAGAATCTGCAAAGCCGGAAGATTTTGTCTGTTCAATGGAAAATTTGGCCAAAGGATGTGATGCGGTTTTGGCGCAAATTGATTACGAAAACCTGCACATTGCGGCGCACAGCATGGGCGGAGCCGTCGGCCTTTTGTTGGGCGAATCGGTGCTCAGACGCATCCGCTCTTTTGCAAATTTTGAGGGCAATCTTGTTGGCGACGATTGTTTTTTAACACGCAAAATCTCCACGCTTCCACCAGAAAAGTTTGAAGAAAAAATGTTCCCCAAGCTGGTTGCAAAGTTCAGCGGCAATGCGATTTTTCAGTTTGAAAAATCGTCGCCGGGAGCGCTGCACAGTGGGGCGAAATCTTTGGTGGCGTGGTCGGACAGTGAAAAACTCTTGGAGAAATTCGGCGGACTGGAATGCAAAACCGGCTATTTTCTGGGCGAGCGAAATCGAGAAATTGCTGCGGTTAAAAGATTACAAGCGACGACGCACATTCATAAAATCATAACGCCAATCAGCGGACACGCAATGATGACGGACAACCCAGAAGCGTTTTATGCACAGCTTGCCGATTTCATTGAGGACGCTCCGGAGTCTTGATTTATGTATCGGATGTTACGCGCGCGTTATTTGGCGTGCGCGATCAAAGCCTGCGGACAACTTTTGATTCTCATTAGCTCCGCTCTTCAGAGCGGAGAGTTTGAAAAACGCTATCCTTTTCTCTTCCGCCGCGCTTGCACGGCGGAAGAGAAAAATGGGCGTTTGCGCATCACCGGGCTGAAGTCCGGCGCTAATGAGACGAAATTCTCTCCAAGGCTTAGAGTATACGTTGCCGCGCGTAACATCAGTTATGTTTTTCGCGGAGGCTGCTGCATTGCCGTTGCGAACGCTGTGATGAGCAGGGCAAGAAACACGAGCAGAACAAATGAAACGCGGAGCGATGACGCCTGGGCGATAAATCCGATAGTCGGCGGCCCAAAGAGGGAGCCTCCATGGCCCAGTGTTGCCGTCGCGGCCATCGCAGCGCCGGGCGTCATTCTAGGGTCGTTGGCGGCGCGTGAAAAGGCCATCGGGAAAATCAACGCATAACCTGCGCCCATGAGCACAAAGCCGAGCCAATTGACCCAAATGTTGGGGGCCAGAACTGCGACTAACGCTCCCGCCGCAGCAGTCGCGCCGCTGAATCGCGCCGTTCTTTTCCTGCCAAAATTTTCGATAACACTGTCTCCCATAAGGCGTGCGGCGACCATTGCAATAGAAAAAAAGGCGTATCCCAAAGCGCCTTGAGCTGTTGTCGCTTTTAAAACGTCGACCAGGTAAACCGCACTCCAGTCAGCCACGGCTCCTTCTCCAACCGCAGAGCAAAACGCGATCACGCCAACCAGTGCCAGCGAGCCTTTTGGGATGGCGAAAAACAGTCTTCCGTTGCGATTCTGACTATCAGAACGCGGCCAGGTTGAACGCGTGAAAAAAATCGCGCCCGCGCCCATAACGACGCCGAACAAAACAAAATGGGAAAGAACGCTGATCTCGAACGATGAAGCCGCCGCGCCGGATCCGGCGCCTACGCCCGCGCCTATGCTGAACATGGCGTGTAAGCCGGACATGATCGGCTTTTCGCGCTTTTGTTCGATTTCCGCACCCCACGTATTCATCGCCACATCCATGCCGCCGTGAACCGCGCCAAAAATGAAAAGCGCCAAAGCTAACTGCCACAATTGGGCGCTAGCTGCAATGCCAATCAGCGAGAACACGTACAAAATGACAAGTGCTTTCGAGACGACGGCGGCGCCGAAACGGTCGGAGAAATAGCCCGCGAACGGGAATGACGCAATCGCGCCGCCGGCGAGCAGCAGCAGGAGCAATCCGAGCGTGGATTCGTCTAAATGGAGCACATGTTTGACGTCCGGGATGCGAGCGGCCCATGCGCCGATAAGACCGCCGTTCAGTACAAAAATCGCAGCGACGCCGCGATGTGCGTTGAGCAGAGATGAATTTTGCATATATTTTTGAAGCGTTTTTAATTGGATGGCGACATGGTTTTGGTTGCGTGTTTAGGCAAGAACTCGGCGGAGAAATTCGATAAGAAATCTGTCCGTCCAATGCCAGGAATGCGCTGCGTCCGGGTGGAACGGGATTTCGGAAAAGCCGTTTTGGATTCCGGCGCGCTCAAGAACTTCAGCAAAGTTCTTCGACCGATCACGATTACCAAAGCCGCCGTCCTGGCTCGCGCTGGCGACCCAGAATTTGGTTTTTCGGATCGCTTCGAGCGTCCTGGAATTTGCTTCAATGACTCTGTCCGTGGCGTTCCATTCATACATTGCTCGCCTCACTCTCGGTGCGCCGAAAGATGCGTCGAACATGAACGATTTGCCCCAAATTTTGTCGTTGAAAGAGCGTTTACCAATGCGGGGATCGTGATGATTCGCCCACATCAAAGTGCCGTCGTAAATGCCTGCGTGGGTGAAATAACCGGGAAATTTGGTTGTGAGCAATGAAACCAGGTAGCCACCGAGGGAAAACCCAACCGCCATTTTGCTTGCGATTCGCTTTGGCCCGTAGCGACGCTCAATCGAGGGAATTAATTCGCAGGTGAGGTAGTCGTAAAACCTGCCGGAGCCAAGGCCGGAAAAGTGGTGGTCCCATTCTCCCGACATATTAACCCCGGCGGAATGCACCCAATTATTCGATGACGTCACGCCCGGAAGCACGGCGATGGTCGGCGGGAGCATGCCGCTTTTAATCGTTGAATCCAAATCTTCAATGGCCGTTGATCTGAGGCGAGAACCATCCTCCTGCATATTTACCCATTCGCGCTCGTGGCCTCGAAACAAGTAAAGCAAATGAACTTTGTCCTGATTCTCGAGATTTGGCGGCTCATAGACATAAAAGTTTTTGCCTGCGCCCAATGCGCGAGAAGCAAAACGTTTGTGAATCAGCTTTCCGGAGAGCGTCGCCGCGTGGCGGTCGAGAATTTGTTTTGCGGTCATTTCCGTCCGTTTGTATTTCAGGGCATTGTATAATTAACTGATGTTACACGCAGCAGTGCAAATCCTTAGTCTTGGGGCAAACCTTGTCTCAGTAGCGCCGGACTTCAGCCCGATGTCACTCACTTTTGCCTTGGTTACGTTCAAACTACCGTACATTCTTCTACTCTGGGCGTAAGAGAAGCACTGTCGTTTGTAGTTCAAGCTTCACTTGTCCTTGTGGTAAACATTATCAGGACTTATTTAACGACGTTACGCGGCTGGTGTAAAAAATGGAGTGCAAGGCTTGCCTTGCCATTCCACTGCGGGTTTTCTCAAACTTTGTTGTTAAACATTCTGAACTTGCTGGCAGATCAAAAGGCAAAGCAAGCTTTGCACTCCTTAATTTTTCCGATGGCGCGTAACATCAGTAATTAATCGAGACGACGGATCAAAGGGCAAGTCGATTAGCGCTGCAATTCCGAGTTGAGTTGACGAATCATGCCGCGTTCATAAATTCTTGGAAAAAATTTATATGTCCACCAGGAGAGCTTGCCTGTTGCGCCGAGAACAAGTTTTCTTTTCGCTTTTGAAGCGGCGGCAAATATTTGTTCCGCTGCCTGGTGCGGCTCAAGTCTGCCGCCAATGACGGCTTGTTCATGCTGCACGGCTTTTCCGTCCGCGCCCAAAGCGTTTTTTATAATATTTGTATTGATAAAGCTTGGATAAACCATGAGAATATCAACGCCCAAATCACCGACTTCAGATCGCAGGCTTTCGAAAAATCCGTGCATGCCGTGCTTGCTGGCGGCGTATCCTGTGCGCGCTATCAGAGGCGCGAATCCGGCAACGCTGGAGACGGCGATGATCATGCCTTTTCTCGCTATCAAACTCTGGATCGCGGCGTGCGTGCAATGAATCGCGCCGAGCAGGTTGATTTCGATAATGCGTTGAAATACAGTGATTTTGGTGCGCGAAAATTCGCTGCGGTGCGAGATTCCCGCGTTGTTGATTAACAAATCCACGCCGCCTAATTCGCTTTCAAACGTCTCGAAAGTTTCCTGCACTTTTTGGGGATCTGTAATATCGCAAACAATGCCGCGCCAATCGGCTTTTGATTGTTCAAGCAAGGCGCCGGTCTCCTGCAATCCCACACCGTCGACGTCTAGCCCGCAAACGCGAGCGCCCGCTTCACTGAATCGAAGGCTCAAGGCGCGTCCCAGGCCGCTTGCCGCGCCTGTAACAACGATGTTTTTATGCTGAAAGTCTCTGGCTTTCATCGTTTCTTGCTCGCAGTGAAAATGGGCAAGCTCATGAGTTAAACGCTTCAGCGTTTGGATCGTAAACTTACTGCGTAGGGATTCAAAATCTTGAACCCCTGCTAAACGTTTTATGACGCTTTGCAACTAAAACATTTTTGGACAATTCCGCTCCGAAAAAAGTTATTCCGAATATCCACTTTCACTGGTGGTTTATCCTGAGACAACGCCGGATTAGGGGCGGCAAAATAACGGATTCAAAGTAAAAGTCCCACTCTTTTAAACGGTTTTTGAAAATATTTTTAAGCACGGCAATCTCAGAAAAAGCTATTGCTATTTGTCCGCATGTCCACTATTTTTTTTGGTGAACATGAGGCCAGCTTATGCTTGATAGAAAGATCAAAGGCCGGGGGAGCGTGACGAGTCCGATGAACCGATTTGAAAAAATTGAGATCGAGGCGGACTCGGAATATTTGGAGCACATTGAGGGAGATTTGCCCAAGCCGAAAACGGAATTTTGGTTCGATGCGACGCAGAATATTCTTTCGAAAAACGACAGTCCCGACATTCCATTTACCTACGGGTTGAACCCTTATCGCGGCTGCGAACACGGTTGCGTCTATTGCTATGCCCGCCCGACGCACGAATATTTCGGGCTTTCCGCCGGTTTGGATTTCGAGACCAAAATTCTGGTCAAAAAAGACGCGCCGAAACTGCTCGAACAAACGCTGCGCAAGCCCTCCTGGAAGCCCCACGTTATCGCCCTTTCCGGCAACACCGATTGCTACCAACCTGCCGAACGCCATTTTCGCATCACCCGGAATTGCCTGAAAGTTCTGCTGAAATATCGAAATCCCGTCGGCATTATTTCAAAGAACGCACTTGTCGCGCGCGACATTGACTTATTGCAAAAGCTCGCTGAATTGCAACTCGTTCACGTCGTCATAAGCATCACGACGCTGGATAATCGGCTGAGTCGGATCATGGAACCGCGAACGGCCGCGCCCCTGAATCGGTTAAAAACGGTGCGAAAACTGCGCGAGGCGGGAATCCCGACGGCGGTAAACATTGCGCCGATTATTCCAGGCTTGACCGATATGGAAATCCCTGCAATAGCCAAAGCCGCCGCCGAAGCGGGCGCGATGACGGCAAATTGTATTGTGGTGAGACTGCCGTACAGCATCAAGGAAATGTTTCAAAAGTGGCTGGAAACGCACATGCCGGATCGCGCCGATAAAGTGCTGAACGCCATACGATCCATGCGTGACGGCGAATTGAACAAAAAGGATTTCCACGAAAGATTTATCGTGAAAGGGCCGCGCGGGGACGTGATTAACAGCATGATGGCGCAAGCGCGCAAAGCCTATGGCCTGGACAAGCCAATGCCGAAATTGCGAACGGACCTGTTCACCCGAACGCCTGAGCAAATGCAGCTATTTTAAAAGAAACGCTGCGTGCAAAGTATTTTGCAAAACATCTCGTCACCATATTTTCTACTCAAAAACAACTTCAAAACGTTGGCGCTATCAGGACGTTTCGCCTTGACTTGCAGGCGGAAAGCGGACAAATTCGAACCTTTCGATCGTCGCTTGTGGATAGAAAAATGGAGAATTTGAGAACATGAAAGGAATGACGTCTAAAATCGCAGCGGGGCTGGCGTGCTTGTTCTGGGCAAATACTTTGACGGCGCAACAGGACAAAGTTGAGACGCTGGTCGCAAAGCACGCCGAAGCGACGATCAAAATGCGGGAGCAGATTCATCAAAATCCTGAGCTTGGCAATCGCGAATTTAAAACAGCGAAACTTGTTGAAGAACATCTGCGCAAATTGGGCATGGAAGTGCAGACGGGAGTGGCGCATACCGGCGTCATCGGCCTGCTCAAAGGCGGCAAGCCCGGTCCGGTCGTGGCCGTACGCGCGGACATGGACGCTCTCCCCGTGACTGAAAATACGACGCTGCCGTTCAAGTCGACGGTTCGCACCACTTACCTTGGCAAAGAAGTTGGTGTCAGTCACGCTTGCGGCCATGACATTCACGTTGGCGTGCAATTGGGCGTGGCTTCTATTTTGGCTGATTTGCGAGACGAGATACCCGGCACGATCAAGTTCATTTTTCAACCCGCCGAAGAAGGCCCGCCGCCGGGGGAAGAGGGCGGCGCGGATTTGATGGTGAAGGAAGGAGCGTTTGAAAACCCCCGTCCTGAAGCTGTTTTTGGTTTGCACGCATTGGCCGGGATGGAGTCGGGCAAAGTCGGCTACACCATCGGCCCGGCGCTGGCCGCAGTCGATCATTTCAAAATTGATATTCACGGAAAACAAGCGCACGGCGCGCGACCGGAAGAGTCGGTCGATCCGATTGTGATGGCTTCGCAGGCTGTGACGGCGTTTCAGACTATTCGTTCGCGCAATTTGCCGCCGCTGGAACCGAGCGTCGTCACGGTCGGTATTTTTCGCGCCGGTGAAAGGTTCAACATAATTCCCGAAACCGTGCATTTGGAAGGCACGGTTCGCACCTACAGCCCGCAAGTGCGCGACGCCGTCGAGCGGCGGATGGGCGAAATTCTTGAAGGCATAACCAAAGCCTACGGCGGCAGTTTTGAGCTTGACTACGACCGGGGAACGCCCGCCACCATCAACAACAAGGCGCTTTCGGAAAAAATGATCCCGACGCTGACGCGTGCAATAGGCAAAGAAAACGTCATCGAATTGCCTCCGACAATGGGCGGGGAGGATTTCGCCTATTTCGCCAACGAAGTCCCCGGCTTTTTTTATCGTTTGGGCATGGTCAAGCCAGGCGGAACTTCCGGCGGGCACCACACGCCAAACTTCACCGCCGACAACTCATCCGTGCCAGTCGGCATGAAAGTGATGTCGCTCTTGCTTTTGGATTATCTGAGCATGGCGTCTTCGGCGAGCAGTGGAAACTGATCGATGCAGCAAGTTTACGCCGATAATTTTGGAATTATGGAGTGTTGGATTCTTGGAGCGATGCAATCCCCCAATTTCATTAATCCAGAAATCCAATACTCCATCTAATAAACAGCCTCGTTCCGCGCCCGAAAAGCGTCTGCATGAAAATTCTTTTTTTAACCTCACGATTCCCCTTTCCGCCGCTGGGCGGAGACAGGCTGCGCGTTTCGCAATTTCTCAAAGCGCTTTCAAAACGGCATGAAATTACGCTGCTCTCATTGAGTGAAACGCCGGTGAGCGACGAGCAGCAACGCTTGGCGGCGCCGTTTGTTGAGCGCTGTGAAACCGTCGTTCTGCCGCGAAAGAAATCTTTCATAAATTGTGCTCTCGGCGCCTTTTCTTCGAAACCGCTGCAAGTGCATTATTATAATTCAACTTCATTTCGAAAAAAGCTCAACCAACTTCTGCAAACACAGCATTTCGACGCGATTTTTTCACACCTTTTGCGCATGGCGGACTACGCGCTGAACGCCAACGGCGCGGCTAAAATTCTCGATTTGACAGACGCGCTCGGCCTGAATTATGAACGCAATCGAAAGTTGGGCAAAGGTTTGAAAATGTTTGATTTGGCTCAACGCATCGAGTTCGGCAGGGTGCGAAGCTATGAGCAGAAAATTCTTCCCCGTTTTCATCAGAGCCTGCTCATCTCCGAAGCGGATCGTGATTACATGTCAACGTATGCGCCCTCTGAAAACGTTCAAATCATCGGCGCCGGAGTTGATCTCGAATATTTTCAATTCTACGACGACGGATATGACGCGAATCAACTTGTGTTTGTCGGCAAAATGAGCACAACGCCAAACCTCGACGCCGCGCAATATTTTATCCGCGAAATCCTGCCAATTATTGAACGGAACATTCCTCAAATCAAGCTGGACGTTGTGGGGATTGAGCCGCCGCGCGAATTACTAAAACTGCAAAAAAAGGACAAGATTTCGGTTACAGGCGAAGTCGAAGACGTCCGGCCATTTTTGCACAAAGCCGCAGCCAGTCTCTGCCCGATCCGCGGCGGAGCGGGGGCGAAAAATAAAATTCTGGAATCAATGGCGGCGGGTACGCCGGTTGTTTCCACGCACATCGGTTTGGAAGGACTCGATCTCTTGGAAGGGCGGCATGTCTTGGCTGCGGACGCGCCCGAAGTGTTTGCCGAACACATCATTTCGTTAGTCAAGTCCCCCGAAAAACGCCGAAAGCTCGCATTGGCCGGACGCCAGATCGTTGAGCAAAATTTTGGTTGGGACCGCGTTTTGGCGAACCTTGACGCAATCATTGAAAACGCAATCAGCGCAAGAAATCGTAGAGACGCGATGCATCGCGTCTCTACAAAATAACGTGCCTTAAACTTCAATCAACAGCTTGCCAAAATTCTCCCCCGAAAAAAGCATGAGCAATGTTTCCGGGAAAGTTTCCAATCCTTTCACGATATGTTCTTTGGATTTCAACCGACCTTCCGCCATCCATCCCGCCATTTCCTGTGCGGCAATGCCGTACTGTTTTCGGTAATCAAAAACGATGAAGCCTTCCATGCGCGCACGATTGACCAGAAGCGACAAATAATTGCTTGGGCCTTGCACCGGCGTTGTGTTGTTGTATTGCGAAATGGCGCCGCAAATGACAATGCGCGCTTTCATGTTGATGCGCGTCAAAATCGTGTCCAGCGTTTCGCCGCCCACGTTGTCGAAGTAAACGTCGACGCCGTCGGGGCAGGCTTTTTTGAGCGCTTTGCGGAGGCTTTCGGATTTATAGTCGATCACGGCGTCGAAGCCGAGCTCATCCAAAACATAAGCGCATTTTTGATCGCCGCCTGCGATTCCGACAACGCGGCAGCCCTTAATTTTTGCAATTTGTCCAACCACAGCGCCGACCGCACCTGCCGCGCCGGAAACGACGACCGTTTCTCCGGCCTGCGGCTTGCCGACGTCCAAAAGGCCAAAATAAGCGGTCATTCCCGGCATGCCCAGCGTGCTCAAATGAAGCGGCAGCGGCGCCAAATTCGGATCGACTTTGTGCAGTCCTTTGCCGTCGGAAATCGCATAACTTTGCACGCCCTGCATCCCGACAACGAACGCGCCTTTTTCAAATCCGGGATGATTTGAAGCGACCACCTCGCCGACCGTCCCGGCGCGCATCACCTCGCCAATGCCGACCGGCGGAACATATGAGCGCGACACGTTCATCCAGCCGCGCATGGCCGGATCGAGTGAAATGTACATGATTTTGATTAAGATTTCGCCGTCGCCCGGCTCTGGGATCGGCGATTCTTCGTATGACCAATCAGTTTGTTTCGGCAGGCCAATCGGGCGTGCTGCAAGCTTGAATTGTTGGTTCATCAAATTCGGCATAATTGGGTTCCTTTTAAAAATGTGTGTTGATCGTCTCCCGCAATTCCGATTCTAAATCGATTATTTAGCGATTCTCAAAAATGATATCCGATGATATAGCGGAAAATTTTAAAGGAGCAAGCTGAAGCTTGAACTACAAACGACGGTGCTTGCTTCACGCTCAGATTAGAACCGCGCCGCTGTCGTTTGTAGTTCAAACTTTAGTTTGTTTCCAAAAGCCCGAGATGGATTGACGGGATGAAGAAATGAGAAGAAAATCCAGTCGATCCCGTTAATCCCGCCAAAACTATGTGTTCTAAACGACGTCAGTCAACATTCTTTCGTTAATCGCCAAAATGAAGCCTGTCACGGCGCGAGTCAAGTCGTTTTAGATGAACGGCTTGTGTTCGCTTTTGATTGCTATCCCACGCTTCGCCGATTATCTATCACTCCATGAAACCGCCTGAAATCTTTGAAACAGACCGCCTGGCTTTAAGAAAACCCCGCCCGGAAGACGCAGAAGCTGTTTTTGCCGAATATGCGCAGGATCGGGAAGTGACAAAATTCCTGACTTGGCGGCCGCACGAAAATATTGAAGAGACCAGAGAATTTATAAAAACCTGTGTTGCCGACTGGGAGGGCGGGCCGACGTTTACCTGGTCGATCACGCAAAAGTCCGCAAATCGTACCATTGGCATGATCGCCCTGCGCATTCACGGCTTCAAGGCGGATTTTGGCTATGTTCTAGCGCGCGAGTATTGGGGGCGCGGAGTTGTGACCGAAGCGTTGAAGGCGGTTACACGATGGGCGGAAAATCAGCCTGAAATTCACCGCATCTGGTCTGTCTGCGACGTGGAAAATGTCGCTTCGTCGCGCGTGATGGAAAAGGCGGGATTAGAAAAAGAAGGCGTTTTGCACAGATGGCTGGCGCATCCCAACGCGGGCGAAGCGCCCCGCGATTGTTTTTGCTATGCCAAATGGACGTAAGATGAAAACATGAATGCCATCGGCGTTCTCAATGAAAAATCGCTGCACTCGGCTTTAAAGGACTGGTGCGCCCGCCCCGGCGACCGTTTGGAAACGCCGCTGGACGGGTACATCATCGATATTTTTCGCGATGGCCTGCTGATAGAAATTCAAACGCGAAATTTTTCCGCCATTAAATCGAAGTTGCTCAAGTTGACCGCGCAGCATCCCGTTCGGTTGGTTTATCCAATTGCGCGGGAAAAATGGATTTTGAGACTGCCGACGGACGAAGCCGGAATGCCGCGTCGCAGGAAATCACCGAAACGCGGCGCGCTTTTTCAAATATTTGACGAGTTGGTCAGCTTCCCGGAATTGCTCGCCAACCCCAACTTTTCTCTGCAAATTTTATCCATTCATGAGGAAGAAATGCGTCGCCACGATAAACGTCACGGCTGGCGGCGCGGAGGCTGGGTGACGCAGGAGCGCCGGCTGATTGAGGTCACGGATGAGCATCTTTTCGAAGATCCGGAAAATATGGCTCCCCTGATCCCCGCCGATCTGCCTGTATCTTTTACGACCGCTGATCTGGCGCAAGCGCTCAAAACGTCGCGTCGCCTGGCCCAAAAAATGGCGTACTGTTTGGACAGAATGAATCTTTTTGAACGAGCCGGGAAACGCGGCAATGCAATTGTGTACAGGCGCAAAGAATAACGGAAACGGAACACATGACCTCGGAATCTATTCTCGTATTATTTCTCATTTTTTTCGCGTTAGAGTTTGGCTGGGAGACGTTTCTCGCTGCCTTGAACATCAGAAACGTTCGCGCAAATCGTGATCGCATCCCGCCGGTTTTTCGAGGCGTGATTGATCGAGAAACCTACCAAAAATCCGTGGACTATTCGATTGTCAAAGAAAAATTTGGCGTTGTCGCTTCTCTCGCAAGTTCGCTGTTTTTGTTGTGGTTGATTTTGAGCGGCGGATTTGGCGCGATTGACGAGCGCATCGCCGAATTCGGCTTTGAGAAATATTCGCACGGCGTGATTTTCGTTTTTGTGGTCACGCTCATCTTCAGCGCCGTCTTGCTGCCGTTTTCGGTCTATTCACAATTTTTCATCGAAGAGAAATTCGGCTTCAACAAAATGACTTGGTCGCTGTTTTTGCTCGACCAAATCAAGGGGATGATTTTGTCGGCGATTCTCTTCACGCCGCTGCTCTTCGCGCTGTTCTGGTTCATGGACGCAACCGGCGAATTTTGGTGGGTTTACGCCTTCATTTTTATCACCGTTTTCCAGTTGCTGATGATGGTGCTCTACCCAAAGGTCATCGCCCCGATTTTCAACAAATTCTCCCCGCTCGAAGAAGGCGATTTAAAACAGGACATTCTCGCCGTCGCAAAGAAATGCGCGTTCGACGTAAACGGCGTATTTGTCATGGACGGCAGCAAGCGCTCCAGGCACAGCAACGCCTATTTTACCGGTCTTGGCAAATCGAAGCGCATCGTGCTTTTTGACACGCTCATCAATGCACTGGATCGCGAGCAAGTCGTTTCCGTGCTGGCGCATGAAATTGGGCATGAGAAAAAGAAGCACATCAAAAAACAGCTTGTTCTCACCTCGGCGGGGATGCTGACGGGACTGTTTATTTTGAGCCTTTTGCTGGAATTCACGCCCTTTTTCCAAGCCTTCGGATTTGAAGCGCCCAGCTATCACGCCGCCGTCGTGCTTTTCAGCTTTTGCGCCGGACCGTTTACGTTCTTCCTCTCGCCGCTCAGTTCCATTCTCTCACGAAAATATGAGTACGAAGCGGATCGTTTCGCCGCCGAAGCTATGCAATCCGCCGAAGGCTTAAGAGGCGCGCTCTTGAAATTAGGCAAAGACAATCTCAGCAATTTCACCCCGCACCCCTGGTACAGTTTTTATCATTACTCGCATCCGACGCTTGCAGAACGCCTGGAAGCGATGGATAAAATCGATTTATCACAATAGATTTCGGCTCGTTACCTTCCCGCCCAAGCCGAGCGATAACAAGCGAAAAGGAGTGCAAAGCTTGCTTTGCCTCTCACTCGGCCCAACCGGACAAGAACCGAATATTTCAGCAAGGCGCGGAGTTGAAGCGCACGGTTGCGAAGAAACCTGCGGCTGAAAGCAAGGCAAGCCTTGCACTCCTTTCTCGTCTGATACTATTTTTCTTTATTTATCATCTGTTAAATTCGGTCATTTAGCCGTATCGGAACGGATAAAGAATCAAGGAAAACGGTATGAACTGGCGGATGCATCCCGATAATTTATAGGAAACTCAAAAGAAGCGATGGATAAAATTGAGTTGTCGAAATAGATTTCGGCTCGTTACCTTCCCGCCCAAGCCAAACAGTAACAAGCGGAAAGGAGTGCAAATCTTGCTTTGCCTCTCACTCGGCCCAACCGGACAAGAACCGAATATTTAAGCAAGAGATGGAATGAAATGCACGATTGCGAAGAAATCCGCAGCCAAAAAGCAAGGCAAGCCTTGCACTCCTTTCTCATCTGAACTGGCGGATGCACCCGTTAATTTAAAGGAACTTCAAAATGAGATCATACAAAAGCGCCGCAGCAATCTTTTTGATTTTCGTTCTATACTTTATTTCATGCGCATCAGATTCCGGGAATGAATTTCAAGCGCGACAGGATTACGCTGAAGTCGCGGAGAAGCTGACTGCTGCAATTGAACACGAAATGCACGACAAGCACCTGCCCGCTTTTTCCGTCGTTTTGGTCGACGACCAGGAGACCGTTTGGGCGGCGGCTTTCGGCGAAGAAAATCCGGAGACCGGCAAAAAGGCCTCGTTGAACACGGTTTATCGCATTGGCTCGGTGTCAAAATTGTTCACGGACATTGGAATCATGCAGTTGGTCGAGCAGGGCAAAATCGACCTCGACGCACCGATCACGGAATACCTGCCTGAATTTCGTCCGCGCAACCCGTTCGACAAGCCGATCACCTTGCGCCAACTCATGTCCCATCGTTCCGGCCTGATTCGCGAGCCGCGCGTCGGCAATTATTTTGAAGACGACGAACCGACGCTCGCTGCCACCGTTGAGAGCCTGAACAACTCAGATTTGATCTATGCGCCGGAATCGAAAATTAAATATTCCAACGCCGGGATTGCGGTCGTCGGCTATGTGCTGGAGGTTCTGAGCGGCCAGCCCTTCGCGGAATATTTACAATCCGCCGTTTTGGAGCCGATGGGACTGCACCAAAGCGGCTTTGCGCCCACGCCTGAAATTCGGGAAAACCTGGCCACGGCGTACATGTGGGGTTATGATCGTCCTGATTTTGTCGCGCCGACCTTTGAACTGGGCATGGCGCCAGCGGGCAGCATGTACGCGCCGATGACCGATCTTGGGAAATTTATGAGCATTCTTTTTAACGGCGGCAAAACCGAGGGCGGCCAGATTCTGAAGCCGGAAACGTTGCAGGAAATGTGGGCGCCGCAGTTCGCCGAGTCCGGCAACACGGGATTCGGCATTGGATTCAGTTTGTCCGAGCAAAACGGCCAGCAGCGCGTCGGGCACGGCGGTGCGATTTATGGCTTTGCAACACAATTGTTAATGCTGCCGGAAGCCAAAATAGGCGCGGCTACCGTGACGACGGTTGATTTTTCAAACACGATTACGACGCGACTTTGCGCCTATGCGCTTGACTTGATGGCGGCGGCGAAGTCTGGCGGGGAATTACCGGAGTACCAGACGACGCAGCCTGTCGATCCGGCGCTGGCCAAGGAACTGGAAGGAACCTACAAAAACGGCGATGAACGCATTGAGCTCGACGAAAGATACGGCGAGCTTTATCTCGATCGCGGCAGTTACGAACTGCGATTGCGCGCGATGGAAAACAGTTTAGTCGTAGACGACCGGCTTTCTGTTGGACTTGGCGTTCGTCGTGAAAACGACGATCAGGTGAAGGTGGGAGAAAAGATTTACGACCGCGTTGAAGCGACGAAACCTGAGCCTGCGCCAAGACATTGGCGGACTTTAATCGGCGAGTACGGCTGGGATCACAACGTCATTCAAATCTACGAAGAGCGGGGGCGGCTTTATTGTCTCATCGAATGGTTCCCGAAATATCCGTTGACGGAGATTGACGACAATACCTTTGAATTCCCGAAGGATTACGGTTTGTATCACGGCGAGAGCATCAAATTCACTCGCGACGCCAGCGGCTATGCGACACAGTTTGAGCTTGAAAACAGCGTGGTTTTCAAGCGCCGTCCGGTTGGAACGCAGGCGGGCGAGACTTTTCGCATTACGCCGGTTCGTCCGGTTGAAGAATTGCGGGAAGAAGCGCTGGCCGCCTCGCCGCCGCCTGAAAACAAGCCGCGCCAGTCCGATTTGGTCGATCTTTCCACGCTTGTTCCGACGATTAAATTTGATATTCGCTACGCCACGACCAATAATTTCATGAGCTCCGTTTTTTATCGGCAGCCGAAAGCGTTTTTGCAGCGCCCGGCGGCGGAAGCGCTGCTGCGGGTGCACCAAAAACTGCGCGAGCACGGCTACGGCCTGCTGATTCACGACGCTTACCGCCCGTGGTACGTCACGAAGATGTTTTACGACGCCACGCCGGAGGATAAAAAGATTTTCGTCGCCAATCCGGCCAATGGCTCGCGCCACAATCGCGGCTGCGCGGTGGATTTAACATTGTATGATTTGCAAACCGGTGAGGTCATTGAAATGCCCGGCGGCTACGATGAAATGACGGATCGTTCGTTTCCGGATTATGTGGGCGGGACTTCATTGCAACGCTGGCACAGAGACTTATTACGTGAAGCGTTTGAATCGGAAGGCTATAGAGTGTACCAGCACGAATGGTGGCACTTCGATTACAAAGACTGGCGCGAATATCCGGTTGAGAATTTGACGTTTGAAGAGCTTCTCGACGAAGAATAACGGTCGCGCATGTGTTGCCCAAAACAGCTAGATGAAGGCGCCAGACCCTAAACAGCGACAGCTGTTTTGGGTCAATACAATGCAGCTGTTAGCCGCTCATTCTTTTGAAGTCTCATCGCGTTTCAATTTCTTGATGCTCTTGCGGTCAAATGTGAGCTCATTGCCGCCAGGGAGTTTCAAGTTGGCGTTGGCGGATGCGCCAAGCAGGGCGGAGGCCAACTGATCTGCAGGATGAAGAGCTTCCTCTTTGATGTCGTCATCAACGAAGAGGTTAGCTGTCAGCCGCTCAACAAGTTCCTTAGGAATTTCCGTTCCTTTTTCATCACTCCATTCTAGAGCCATCTCTACGACCCAGCTTGCACGATCTAAGTCTAAGTCAAGACGTTTAAGGCGAAATTCCTCTCTAGCATGTTGACGAAACCATTGATTATTCCACCGAATGAAAAATATCGCTGTGCTACCAAACCCCAATGCGAATGCTAGTTGTTTCAAAGACAAGGTGATGATTTCGGTTGTCGATGCAGCCGTCTCTTTGGAAAACTGCTCAAACGATAAATATGAGAATGCTGCAAGGCCAATCCCGAAAAACGCCAAAAGAGCCAGCGTGAAGCGGTAAATTGGCTTTCTCAAACCGACAGTCCCTTTAGTTAGTTCAAATCGCTCGCTCCGCTTTTCTAACTGTTTCTTAAGATCTTCGCGTAAAGTTCGGCGTACATGTTTGCTTTCACGATCGTCAATTTCCTTTATCTTAGCATTCAGGAATTCTTCACGTTCATTGAGTGCCTGGTCTTTTGTCTCGTGTTTGTCTTCAAGTGATTGCCGTGCTGCCTCATGTTCTTTTTCAAGCACTTTTTGACGTTTATTGAACTCTGACTCGAGTTGCGACCGAAGCTTTGCGGCTTGGCTCGTGATCGAGTTTAGGGTTTTCTCACTAATTTTTTCTAGTCGTAGTAACTCAGCCTCCCTTGCCTCGAAATGACTTTTCGCTTCATCACCGATTAATGCCGCTAATGAATTCCTTGTGTGAAGTAGCTTGAAGTGTGTTTGACTAAGCCCCAGCAGAGCACGAATGTTGATTCGTACCTGCTCGTCCTCGCCTAGAGCCGGGTCACTATTGAACGAATTCAAGTTCAACATGAATCTATCGTAGTGACCTTGTTCTTCTCTTTGTACGGTAAGATTTAATCCGTGATCAAATTGAAATGTGAAAATCGAAATGAGTTCGGCGTCTTGTTTAAGTATTTCGGCGAGTTCTTCATTTTGACCAAGGTTTTCCGGAGACTGAGTGACGGCAGGGCCGCCCGAAGCAAACTGAAAGTTTGCATTTACAAAAGAAAACTCTGAAGCGTCGAATATCTTCTTGAAAGCCTCAAATAATTGTAGATCGCTTAGTTTTGGGAGCTTGAGATTGATATTCTTCCATTGGCTCATGTCAATTACCCTGATGCATTGAGATTAGACTTTACGCTTGAGACCATTGGGGGTGCTCTAAATTCTTGATCCTGATTTCAAAGAAAGAGAGATCGACTTCTACAATGTGGTTGTGTCATACTGTATAGTTGATCGCCTCTGTTAAACGTCTGCCGACACGAGGCTAACGGACTGCGTAACTGGACCCGAAACACCCGAAGCACTCAACTTTGACTTATTCCTGTCGGCTTATCATGCTCCAAAATTTGAAATGCACGCCCAGCTTTTCGGGGTCCGGTTGACGTGATTGTTATGCGAAACTTATGCACTGATTCTTACAGTAATTACCCCACCGAGAACAAGCCAAACTAAAATGAAGAATTGCTGAATCATTACATTGTGAGTAAAAGATTGTTTCGCGTAGGGGTTGGGCAAAATACGCATTTTGGATCCTATCAACGGTATCTTCACGTTTTTTTGAGAACTCAAATACACTTTTGAGTTCTCAAAAATTTCTCGGAAATAGCGAAATGAATCGGGCAATCTTCCTTCAATCACTTTCAACTCTTCGAGTTTTGCCTTTGAAAGGTATAGCTGACGGCGTTGTCGACCAGCCCAAAGCACTGCAATAAAAATTCCGAATACTATTCCGGTATACAATACTGCTATGCTAGCGAAACCTGAAAGACTTTCAGATGATATCCCTCTTGCTACAACCCCAAGAAGAATTACTTCAATGCTAAGAATCAATCTATACTCTTTTTGGTAAATATCATAAGTCCATTTGTGCCAATCAATTAGTGTCTTGTAGGCATCTAACTCCAATTCGTAATTTGGATCATCTTGCATAGCGTCTATCCATAGAGTATCGATTATTGTGTGATCACTTCGAAGCCTGGTTGCTATCCTAGCTTTGGGGCCTGTATCAAGCACAGCGATACTTCACTTGACACACCTATGATCGCTGATTCCCTTGAATCAAACCATGCACTGGAGATAAATCAGCGAATCCTGGTCATGACAAAGCACTTTGTCTCACTGAGCAATTCCTGTAAGTATTCAAAGGAGTGTGTCATTTATCTCCTTACGCTCGATTTTCAAACGCATAACATAGATCATTAAGCCGCCAAGACAGCGACATTCATGTTTCCAATAATAGAAACATTGTTTCCAGTATTGGAAATAAATTGTAAAAATTTCCAATAATAGAAACATGCGATGTTTCTATTATTGGAAACATGGTGATTTGTTTCTTATGTTAAATCCGACCATGATTTTTGACAATTCGATTTTCCAAGCCTAGCGCTTTTACCGTATCAATATCTAAGCGCCACAATTTTTCTTTTTTGTACCAAACGCCGCCTGCTCGACGCACCAGCAAACCAATCTCTGTTTCGCCATACCCTTCCTGACTATAAGCCATAAACTCCATCCGCTTGTTCGCCCTAATGCTTTGTCTTTGCTCGTACCTGATTGAGCAATTTAGGTTTCAGCAGGGTTGGATTTTGAAATTGAACGGCAGACATGCGCTCCCCCAAACGGGAAAATCAAATTCTCTTATTTGGTGCATTCAAAATAGCGCTGTAGTACTGGTTTGTCAAGGTAAACTTTTTCAGCCAAAACGGAGTGCAATGAAATTATAAATCTTGTCTTCAAAGTTACGCGCTGTTGCTGGATCCCCCCCCCACCTGCGCGGGAATGGCTGAAATAAACGCTTCAAGACTTGGACGGATTCGGCGTCAACTGCAGCTCTCGAATTGTGCAAAAGGAAATGCACCGAATTCTATTTTGGGCGGTGCGTAACGTCAGGCAGTTAGTAGATTTTTTTCAATTGAGCGCCGGGATAGTAGTGCAGCAATATTTCTTTGGTTTCGCGCCCTTCCAACGCCATGCCCAAAGCGCCGATTTGACAAAGCCCAACGCCGTGTCCCCAGCCGCAGCCTTCAATTTTAAAGCGCTTTTCGTCTTCGTCTTGTGAAGCCGGAAGTTCATCAATTGCGATTGCCGAGCTGAAAAGAAAACCTTTGTGCAATGCATCGCGAATGGCGTACTCGCTTTGCAGAAAATGCTCTTTGGTTAGGCCGGATTCGTCTTTGTAAACGATGCGCAATTGCGTCAAACGACCAGACCCAGCTCTTTCAATTGGGTCAAGGTTCAGGATTTTATGAGCTCGAATTCCGGTTTTTTTATTGACCGCAGCTCGAACTTCTGGTTCCGTGATCTGCAAGCGCCAGCGAAAATATTCACCGTCGACGTCAACGCCGCCCAGGTATTTGATCAGGTTGTTTTCGGGTACGACTTTCGGACTGCAAAACGCTTCCGGCGGATTTGCAAGCCAGGCGCGAAAATTTTGCTCATCGGATAAATCCGTTCTTGCCGCTGCAGCTTTTGCAGGTTCTATGTCCGGCTTGACTTGCAGGTAAGGCGCATCCTCGCCGCCCCAAACGGCGTTGAACGATTCCATCATGCCGCCGCAACTTTTTGAATAGCGCGCGTCGCAAATTTTGCCGTCAAAAATGAGGACTTCGCCCCGGGTTTTCAGCACGCCGTCAATCGCGTGTTGCGTGAGGAACGTTGAACCTTGGTAGCGTTGGCAGCAGTCGTCGTTGCAAACGTCCATGCCCAGCGCGCGATGTTTCTGCTCAACGTTTGCGAGCATCCACGAGCGCGCTGCGACGGTTTGCGCCTGGATGAGCGCTTCCGGGCAGGCCGCCGACATTTCAGACGTGGCAACGCACATCACATATTCTTCAAATCGCAGCGTATTTGTTACGATCAAAGCGCCTTCGTGAGCTTGAATCGTCAAAGCGCCCGGAACGAAGACGTCGATTTCCTTTTTCCAATGAAAAACGCGTCCGGCGATAACATTGCGCAACAACAGTCCGGACTTGGGCGCAATCGGGGCGTCGCCGTCCGGGAAAATAGTAAAAGTCCGAGCCGCTCCTATTTCGCGATTGTCGACCAAAGCGATAATCTGATTGTCGCGCAGTTGGATTTCGATTTTCTTGTTGGTGAAGCGCGCGACTTTATTTCCCGCGCTATTTTCTAGCGTGTAGGTTGAACTTTTCGGGACTTCGAATTGAAAAATGCGGAACCGGTCTTCCGGCAGAACTATTCCAACGCGAATGTCCGGTTCTTCTTTGGGGATAACGTTTGATTCCAGCATAAATCCGCCAATTGTGATTTTCTTAGTTTGCTGTTGACTTTGGCGTTGAAAGCTGTATTAATTTTACCTGTTTTTGAATAAGTTGCACTTGAAAATAGACCGAATTAACCCACGTAAACTACAATGCCTAAAGGAGCTCCCAAGGCAAAAGAACCCGTCAAGATTCAAGATTTCCTGCCTTTTCTGCGCTGGTTTCCGCTGAGCTTGCAGAATTGCCGCGCGGATTTGATCGCCGGCGTGACCGTGGCGCTGGTGATCATTCCGCAATCGATGGCTTATGCGAATTTGGCCGGGCTGCCGCCTTATGTTGGTTTGTACGCCGCTTTTTTGCCGGTCATCGTCGCCGCATTGTGGGGCTCTTCCAACCAACTGAGCACCGGGCCGGTCGCCATGTCCTCGCTGCTGACGGCAAGCGCGCTCATTCCTTTAGCAGCGCCGGGTTCGCCGGAATATCTTGAGCTTGCAATGCTCATTGCGATCGTCGCCGGGATTATTCGTGTGGCTTTGGGGACATTCCACTTGGGGATGCTGGTGAACTTCATTTCCCATCCGGTCGTCGTCGGTTTTACAAACGCTGCGGCGATTGTGATTTGCCTTTCACAGCTTGATAAACTCCTCGGCATTCAACGCATCCGAAGCGCGAATTTTTTGTCAGACATTTGGGAGCTCTTGCATCATTTGGAGAACACGCATTTTCCAACATTGTGCATCGGCGTTTTCGCGCTTGTGACCATTTTAACGCTCAAAAAGATCTGGCCGCAGTTTCGCGGCGTTCTCGTGGTCATGCCGATCACCATCATTGTTAGCTGGCTGATCGGGTTCGAAAATCGCCGCGAGATTGCTTTGGAAAATATTGGAGACGCGGAGGTTAAACGGCGGATCGTCGAATACGCCGAAAGGCAAACGCAGATCGATTCTTTACGCCACTTATTGACGCATTTTAAAGATCAGGCGGAGCAAGCGCCCGCGCGGTCAATCGATGTCGACGAAGAAAAACTATTAGAGCAACAGCACGTTCAGCGCCTGAATTTCACGCTTGAAAAAGCTGAAAATGAAAACAAATACCTGCTTTATGATTTGCGGCAAGAGCAATTTCGACAAGTCGTGAGCGACAACGTCGCCGTTTTTTATCGTGATGATCAGATCCCGGAGAGTTTGGATCAAGAAGGCGGCGTCTGGTATCTTATTGGAATTGCGAACGGCGGCGAGCTGACAATTTCTAGCGGCGGTTCAGTCGTCGGACACGTTCAAGCCGGGCTGCCTGAATTGCGTGTCCCCAAGCTCGATTTGGGCGTCATGTTGCAGTTGGTTCCCAGCGCGCTTGTACTGGTGCTGGTCGGGTTTATGGAAGCGGTCTCTATCGCAAAAGCGATTGCAACCAAGACGCGCCAGCGCTTCAGCATCAACCAGGAGTTGATCGGCACGGGCATGGGGAATATCGTCGGCGGGCTTTTTTCCGGCTACCCGGTCGGCGGTTCGTTTTCACGCTCGGCGTTGAACCTGAGCATGGGGGCGAAATCCGGTTTGTCCTCGGTTTTTACCGGACTTGTCGTTATGGTCACGCTGCTTTTTTTTACACGCATTTTTTATCACTTGCCTCAGGCGGTTCTCGCCGTGGTTATCATCAACGCGGTGATTGGTTTGATTAATTTCAAGCCAATCCTGCTCGCCTGGCAAGCCAAAAAGCTTGACGCGATGATTGCGATAATCACTTTTTTCGCCACGCTCATGCTTGCGCCGCAGTTGCAGTACGGAATTTATGTCGGGGCGGGCTTGTCGGTTGTTTTTTACCTGACGGAATGGACAAAGCCCCGCGCCGTTATTCTTGGCCGTCATCGGGACGGCACTTTGCGCGACGCAGTGCGCTACAACTTGCCGACCTGCGAACACATCGCCATTTTTCGCTTCGACAGCTCCTTGGAATTCACGGACGTGAGTTATTTTGAAGATACGATCCTTGAAGTCGTGGCTAATCGCCCTAAACTCAAGTTTATTCACGTGGTTGCGGACGGCGTCAACGCCATCGACGCCTCCGGGGTGGAGATGTTACGCAACGTCCATCGAAGGCTTTTAGACAGCGGCGTACAGATGGTTTTTTCTGACTTGAAGCGGCAGGTGAGCGAAATCCTGGCGCATACCGGGTTTATCAGGACGATAGGCCACCGAAATATTTACCGCACCAAAGTCGCCGCGCTTGAGGGAATTTTCGAACGCATTGACGCCGACGATTTTGACCCCGAAAAATGCCCGCTGCGCGCGAAAAAGAAGAAGCGTACTGAAAAAAACGCCTAACTTAATGGTTTGTCCGACATTCCGCACGTCAATCGTCGCATTTGAA
>CAXHAT010000043.1:0-45282 GCA_964014485.1 uncultured Deferribacteres bacterium | reverse complement strand
CTTCAAAGGACTCCACCATATCTTCAATGCGTCCTTTCTGCCCGTAGGCTCTGCCCAAAAGGTAGTGAGCTTCGGAATTGCCCTTGCCCGCTTCAATTGACGATTCGAGCTGGATGATGGCGTTATCCCAATCATTTTGCTGGATATAGACTTTTGCGGAAGTAACTTCCTTGGATTGGCATCCCCAAGTGAGCGCCGCTCCGCTGACGATGAGAACGGCAAATAAGAAGCGTAAGTTTTTCATTTTCCCTCTCTCCAGTTGGTAAAATGAGAACCGGCGGCCGGTCAAGCGCATCCAGTCGTGAATGATTGAAAATTATTTGATTAATTCTATTAATGAGCCGACAAATATAGACGCAACGCCGTAACAAATCAAGCGTTTTTTGCCAACGGCGGGATGCGATGATCGTACGGCGGACGTATGATTCCGGCCTCGGTAATAATTCCCGCGATAAGTTCGTTTGGCGTTACGTCGAACGCCGGGGAGTAGACCTGAGAGCCTGTCGGAGCCGTTCTTCTGCCAAAACCTTCGGTGATTTCGTGTGCAGGGCGTTCCTCAATCGGGATTCCTGAGCCGTCGGTGATTTTGAAATCAATCGTGCTGATAGGCGCGGCAACATAGAACGGTACGCCGTGGTGGTTGGCCGCAACCGCCAAACCATAGGTGCCGATTTTATTAGCTGTGTCCCCGTTGCTCGCAATTCGATCCGCGCCGACGATGCATAAATCAATCTTATGCTTTTGCATCACAAAGGCGGCCATATTGTCGCAAATCAGCGTGGCAGGAATGTTCTCGTTCATCAATTCCCACATGTTCAATCTCGCGCCTTGCAGCAACGGTCGCGTTTCATCAACCCAAACGTGCGGCTTTTTGCCCGTTTCATGGGCGGAAAAAATGACGCCCAGAGCCGTGCCGTAATCCGCTGTCACCAAAGCGCCCGTGTTGCAGTGGGTAATAATTTGTGCATTTTCCGGCACGACTTCAGCGCCGATTGCGCCGATCTTGCGATTGGTCTGAATGTCTTCCTCGTACATTCGCAACGCTTCGTTTTCAAGAACGCGTCTAATTTCGCCAACTGATTTTTCACGATGCGTCTCCGCGCAAGCGAGCATTCGGTCCAAAGCCCAGCCAAGGTTGACGGCGGTGGGGCGGGTTTTTCTCAAGAATTCGGTTGCTTCGCGCAATTGCTCAAAAAACGCGGTTTTATCGTCTGAAGCGCTTTGCACCCCAATAAGCACGCCGAAAGCCGCCGTCAGGCCAATCGCGGGCGCGCCGCGTACGCGGAGGCTTTTGATCGCTTCCGCCAATGTTTCGAGATCATCGATTTCCAGATGTTTGAGTTCATTCGGGAGCAAAGTCTGGTCGATCATCCGAACTTTGTTATTCACCCACTCCAGCGTTGTTACAGGCATTGGCTTTCCTCTTGAAATCAAATAAAAACCCTGCCGTCACACGCGGTGCGGCAGGGTTGGCGTAAAACAATGAAGTCGCCGCCTAGTTCCATTGTGAATTTGGGCGATGACTTTTCAGAATCATTTTTGAGTTTTGAGAACGCCTGACGTTTCCAGGCTTTTTTTCAACTCATCAAGTTCTTTTTTAACGCTGGCTATTTGGCTCCATGCAATTATAGCAAAAGTCATGGCGCTGCCGCCAATTGTGAATCCCAATATTCCGAAAACTTCCATTGCAGATCCTTTTGATTAATCGTTATAGCGGCATGTTTACCGTTTACGGCAGAATCGAAAGCTTGCGCACCGTTCTCGCATCAATCGTTTCAAGCACGAGAAAGTAAATGCCCGGCGGGACGCGCGAGCCGTTTTCGAGGCGACCGTTCCAGGTAATCTGGTAGTATCCGGCTTGCTGCTCCTCGTTCACCAAAGCGCCGATTTGCTGCCCGAGCACATTGACGATGCGCAGGGCGACGGAAAGATTGCGTCGATCCGGCAATGAATAGCGGATTGTTGAACCTGTGCCTTGTTTGAACGGATTCGGATAGTTCTGCGCCAATTGCAATTCCGTCGGGACGGCGACGCTGACGCGGAGTTCGCCTGAATATTCGAACGCTCCGTCGAAATCGATTTGACGCAAACGATAAAGATAAACACCGGGTTCGTTAACAACATCGCTGAACTGGTAGGCCTGTGCTTGCGCCGTAGTGCCGCGCCCGTCGATGAAGCCGACTTCGATCCACTCCGCGCCGTTCGCGTCTAATTTCCGCTCGACGGCAAACCCGGCGTTGTTTGTTTCAGAAGCCGTCTGCCAGGTTAAATTGACCTCGTTATTACTCACCTGCGCTTGAAACGCCGCCAATTCAACCGGAACGGCGACGCCGCTCGCGACATTTGAAAAATCGGACACGTTTCCAAAATCATCCGTCGTGGTGAGAACAAAATAATAAGTATCTTGGGCGTTCAGTCCCTCAACAGTGTAAGTTTCGGAAGCGCCCGGCGCCCCGGGAGCAGGCAGGTCGGTCGCCGTTTGCGCAGTACTAATCCAGGCCGGAATATCGTCGCCAACGGGCGTGGTGGAGTAGTAGAGCGTGTAAGAAGTTGCTGCGCCATTGCCGTCGCCGTCATCGCCGGAGGCCGTCCAGCCGAGCGAAATGTTGGTCTCGGTCATGTTCAACACGCCCAAGTCCGTGATCGCGCCCGGCGCCGTAGCGTCGAAGCCTTGCAAACGTAAAATCTGGCCGATTGGGTTGGAAACTTGCGCTGCGAGCAATGGCCCTTTGGCGCTGTCGTCCGCCGCCGCGATGGACGAAAACGCAAATTGCGTCGAAACGTCTGGAGGGAAAATATAGTTTTTGATGAAAACCGGGAAAAGCCCGGACATCTGATCGCCGGTGACCAAAACGCCTGCATCCGCGAATGACATGAGGTCTCCCGTGTCGTCCGTACCGTCGTCCGTTCCGCTGGCGTCGTCGTGATAATAGTACCGCGCTTGACTGTTCACGAGTTGGCTCACATCCAGCTCCACGATTTTGACATAAGCGCCAAAGCTTCCCGACGAGACGTCCCAGTTCAGCTCAGGCGAGAGCAGAATCGAGCGGTCAACGTCATCGAAAGCGCCGTCAATTGTGGTTGCGCCATTGGCGTGATTATAAAAAGTGGCGCCGGTGGCCGCATTGTTCAAATCCACACTCACGCGTAATAGTTTAAAATTGATGTCCGTCGGCAGGTCGAGATTAGCGGAGAGAATAGAAGAGAAGGGATAAAATTTGACAAGTATTTTTGTTGAAAATACCGGCGAGCCCAAAAGCGTGACTTGATTTTCCGTTTCACGCAAAACCCTGACCGGCCCCGATTTGACCTGCAAAGCAATGCCTTCGAAACTGTCTTCTTTGAGATTTAAGGGTATTGTGATGAGCCCCAATCTGACTGACGCATTGACGCGGATTTTGAGCCTGTCAACGAAATTGACGTCTTGAAGCGCTGAAACGCCGTTGGTCGATTTTGAGCTGACATAATTCGGCAGCCCGCCAAAATTCTCATGCCCTTGCACATAACTAAAGCCCGCAACGGTGTCAGCGACAACGGCTTCTCCCGTCGGGGCCGGGGCGTAGCGCATGTAGCTGGTCATGCCGCTTTTGTCGATAGTCGAAGAGCGGTAGAGATAAAGATAGCCGGTCGCGCCGGGGTTGAGCGTGTCGACGAACTCGAACTCATAACGCTCGTGCGACCGCGCTTCCGCGTCGTCCACCCAGGCGTTGAACGGCGCTTGATCGCCAAAATCGCGGGAGACGAAAACCAATTGATCGTTGTCGTCCAGGAAATTGTCAAATTCGCCGAAGAATGAGCCGCTCGTATCTTTTTGGTCGATTTGAAACGGGACGACTCTCCAGGCGTCGCTCATCGCGTCATACGCCATCATACAAAGATCGCCGACCGCAACCGAGTCGCCGGACAGAGCTGGAAAGCTTGACGCGTCGAGCACCATTTCGTCGTAAGGCCGAATTTCGCTGATCTTTTGCGCGGCAAGGTTGGACGTCCCCAAAACGCCAATCACGGCAACACAAACTGCGAACTTCAACACGTTTTTGTAAAAAGACTGCATAAAATCCTCCTGTTTTGTTTGCAGGAAATTTGAGTCAACAATAAAGAAACCTATCATCGATTTTTATATCATTCGTGCTTAAGCAAGAGCCCGTCAGCACGCTTTGTGATATAGACTGCCGCCGAAGTTTTCCTCGCGCATAAGGATATACTGTTGGCGAATTCCGGATCGTTCAGTCCTGACTGCCCGGACATTTCATTAGCCGCGCGCTTCAGAGCGTGGACTTGGTCGGGCGCTCTTCTTTTCCTCCCGCCGAGTTAACTCGGCGGGAGGAAAAGAGGGATGAATTTGCGCTCATTCCTACGCGCTGAAGCGCGCAGCTAATAAGAATCTCCTCGCATCATCTACCTTCCCCGTGAATTTTGAATTCGCCAACAGTATCCATAAGGGCGAAGATGATGAAATACGAACAGAGCTAGAGCCACCGAAAAGTGACTTCTTCGCCGACATGCTGATTTTGAAAACCGATTTCGAATGCGTTCCCGCATCTCGGCGTCCAGACAGTCGCCCAATTGTCACATTGGTCGGCGAGGCAAATTTGCTCACCGCCGTGTGTGACTTGCACGCCAAAAACGACCAAGTTACCGGCAACTTTTTCAATGTTGATTTGTTGTTTTTCGGGGAACGCCTCGCCGGCGCGCCATTTCAGGACAGGCGTTTGCAAATCATCTTCGTCGCTTTCAAATAACCCCGCCACAAGCGCGTTCTTGAGAGCCGCAATCGCATCCGGGGTCACATGCTCGTCCGCGTAATCTTCAAAAGCCGCGGCGCCGCAAAGTAATGCGCCGCCGTCAGGCATAATCTCACGTGGCGAAAACCGCAAATGCTTGAGCGCATACAAATCTTCGTCATACAAAAGTTGGCCGTAAAATTCATGAAGTAAGAGATCCACAGGCTCGGAAGGAAGAAATGTCTGGATTGGCGCATGAACGACCTCAACGTTTTTAAAGGCCTTTAGCCGCTGCTTTGCTAATCGCGCCAGGATTGGGTTTTGTTCAACAGCGTACACTTTTTTTGCCCCCAATTCCGCCATTTTTGACGAGAACACTCCAAGCCCGCACCCCGCTTCAACGCAAACGGCGCCTTCAATTTTGGCGGCGTTGGCTTCTAACATTTTGAAATAGGATTCTGTCCGGCGCTGGTCGTCGTAGATGCTGATAAAGGCAAGAAGGTCGTCGATTTCCCGGAAACGTTTCGCCGGGAGTTTGTTTAGGATTTCCATAGGCCGCGAAATGTAAAACTCTGGTCAGCCCAAAGCAAGCATTTATTCCGTCGTCCAAAAGCCAGCCAACGAAAACCTTTTTCGGGTGAGCGAGTTTTCCAAAGCGCGAATTAATTTTCTGGGGAAGCGTCGTTTGGCCGTCCGTTGACGTTGAACAAGTCTCGCATCGCGACAATCGCAGTCTCATCGCCGTGGATGCTGATTTGGCCGGAGGAAACGGCTTCGTCCCAAAGTGCGATCTTGTTTTTTTTCATCAGGTCTCGCCACAGCTTAAGGGAGAGCATCATGGTGATGGGCGCAGATCGGTGAAAGCCGCGCATGGCTTGCCCGTTATCCAGACGTGCATGCCAAGCTTCAGATCGCCTGTCGATGCTGAATGCGAGATTGATATAGTAAGGCAGGTCTTTACCGTTTTGCGCATAACGTTGCACAAACTCGGAAATTTCGTCAGCAAGGGAGAGTCCGGCGGGCATAGATGCGTCCTCAGATGGGGGAGTAAGCTCAAAGCTTGGTAAACGTTTTGATTGATCTTGGGCGGTTGCTTCCGGCTTGTTCTTTGAAAGAGCGTTTTCGCGAACACAACGTTTACACTTTTTTGAAGTAAAAGTTCCTTGCTAAATGCGGATTGCAGTTCACGCGAAGAGCGTTTGTTGATGCACTGCGATGAGAAATATGGAAGGAAGTTATGTTCGACGCCGAAACTTTCGCAGCAAGAAAGCAAGAAGGAGTGCAGAAATTGCAATCATGAATGCGACCGGAATCACATTGGTGGAAGAACCGGTTGAAGCGGCCTTGCCGGGCTCGCCGTAGAGAGAAAACGCCGCCCAGAAAAATGGGTGTGCAGATTTGGGATCGTTTTCAAGCTTATCCTTTATAAAAGCGCGTTTCGCTAAGGCAAGGGCTTCTATTTTGGAGAAATTCTCGTGGACGACTGCATCATAAAAAGCAGGCGTAATAGCCGGTCCGGAAGCGTCGTACAATTTCCACATTGTCATGACAACTGATTTTGCTCCCGCGTTCATGAATAAGCGAGGCAATCCCATTATCCCTTCGGCGGACTCGACTTTTCCTCTGCCGGTTTCGCAAGCGCTGAGCGAAACCAGGTCGCAGTTCAAGCGCAATTGCGCAATTTCATAGCCCATGAGTAAACCATCGTTTGCCTGCGTGGAATCGAAGCCCAAGACGATTCCGGAAAACGCGTCATAGAGCGAATCGTACCAGGCGTGCGTTGCAAAATGCAGCATGTCATATTCTTCAATTTCCGATAAAACCGCCGCTTCGGAAGCTTGACCCCTTTTAAGCAACTTGACGCTTTCAATGATTTTCTTTAACAATTCGCCCTCTTTTTCAGCATTGAGCAACGGCGAAAAAACGTAGCCGGTGATCTTACGCAAATTTTGCCGACGTAGAGCTTCGGAATTGTCCTCCGCTTCAAAAGGATTTGCTGCAACGAGAATATTCGAAGATGAGGAGCGCGCTTCAATCGGGTGATTCATGAACGAAAGATTTTGCGCGTAGGCGAAAGCGTAGTCGTTAACGAGAAGTTTGTGGATATAAGGTTCGGGATTGTCCGATGGTGAATATGCGGGAGAGTCCGTCGAATCGCTCATTAACATATCGAAGTTCAAATCGATGATGGGCGTATCGCCGACGATGAGCAGCTTCTTTGAAAGATTGAGTTCGGCGGTGACGGGTGCGACGATATTTTGATATAGCTGGTGCGCCTTTTTAGGACGAAAAACAACTTTCTTCGCATCCTGCGTTGTCTCGACGCTATAAAACGGTCGCATGAGCGCGTTGACGTTTGCGGCCACTTCGGCGGGCCGGACGTCTAACGGAATCGTTTTGACATTTTCCCCGTTAATGCTCAAAACAAAAGACTTCTCACCATAGATATGGTAGAATAAAAGCCCAATATTCGCCGCTTTCGTGTAATTCTTCGCTTGCTCAAGCGTCACAAGTTCTTCTTGTTCATAGCCGCCCTCTTGCTGAAGGTGGACGAAGCGACCGATTAAGTCCCTTTTGGCGGCAGCGATTTGCGCCGTGTGAGAATCCGTGATTTCCCCTATCGATCTGGCCACATGCTGCAAACGCTCAAGTTTACGTTTTGCCTGGAGAAAAGGCTCATTTTCTATAACACGATTGCGAACAATTTCACGGCCTCGGGTGAATTGTAGATACTTGAACAAACTATCCAGATCGGCGGACGTGTTATGCTTGCCATATTCCAGATAATAAAGCTCGACAAGCTCTCGATAAACGCCGTCGGCTTGATTAAAATAACCTATGCGCAAGTGATCAACCGCGAACTCTTTGCGAATAACTTCAATGATCGCAGCCGCATCCTTTAAATGGGCAATTGCGCTGTCCAGCCGTCCTTCCGCTTTAAATGTTCTGGCGATTTCAAAGAGCGTCTGCCATTTGACGTTTTCCGCTCCGAGCGAATCGGCTTGTTGGTAAATGTGCTGTAAATCGCTGCGCGCTTCTTCATGGTCGCGTTCATTGAGAGTCAGCCTGATGAGTTCTAATCTGCACTGAATTTTGTAGCCGATATTTTCCGCTTTTTCCGCCAGCTCCAAAGCCCGTTTATAATATTGCACAGCCAGTTCCGTAGAATCTTGCCGGTTATACGAATCGGCAATCATCAAGGTCCAGTAAGCTTTCGAATTACATTCATATTTATCGGTTTCGTCAAGCGTGCTGTTGTAGCGTCTGAAGGCCGCCCGCGCTTTGGGATATGCTTTGCGCGTCATGTGCTGTGCGCCGATGCGTACAAGCGCACGTTCAAATTCCTTGGGTTCGTCAAGTTCTTGCGCCAGGTCGCGAGCGGATTGAAAGTTTTTTAAGGCAAGCGAGCCCTGCTCGAGTCCTTCGAGCAAATCCCCTTGGTCGAGAAGAAGATCGACGTAATAAATTGTATTCTGCAAATTCGCCGAATGGAAAACGCTGTCCGCCAGATCGTAAGATCGCAATGCGTCCGACCATTCGTCGTCATCATAGAACGCATGACCTTCGTCTACGAAACGCAGGGCGACCTCAAGCTGGCTTTCATTTTTGGAATTTGTCGTGGTCGGTTCCCCGCAGGCAAAACATAAACAGCCGATCAAGGCTGGGATATAGTATAAAATGCGCGTTTTGTTCATACGGCAATTCTATAAAAACAAAAAGCCCGCGCCAGTCTTTCGAGACCAACGCGGACTTTCTGTCAGCCGTTTGTATGGTTATTTTTACATAAAGCGAGGTACGCGGCGGGTGCGGCTGCGCGGGCGCTTGATGAGCTTGCTGCGGCTTTTACGCACCTCGTGAGCGTGAGCGAAGGCTTTCATGAAGAGTTCGTTAAGGGTGTGCATCGCTTCCCCTTTAACGTCGTTGTAGTTTTCGTCTCCAGGCTCAAGGTGATAATTACTACGAAAAATCGCAATTTGCGATTGCAGCTCATCGAATTGACCCTGCATGGCTTCTGCAGCTTGCGAGTCCTGAACTTCACCCGGCTCCAAACCATCAGGGCCTTGACCTTGTCCGGGGGTGTTTTCCACAACGAATTCTTCGTCATCTTCAGTTTCCGGGGTATCGATCTTACTGGCCATTCGGTAAAGTTCCGACAATAATGCATCCATATTCTTTTCTTGCTGATTAAGCATCTCTGATCTCCACTTGTAATAAATTTGTTCTCGGGTTTTTCTGTACTTTCGCAAAAAAGAGCGGCTATTCATGGCTTTGATGAACTCAATGACGCGTTGGAATGATATGACTGGATGACGCTAAAAATGCAGCGTATTCCCAATTTGGGTTAAATACGGCAAAAAATTGTCAGGCAGGACGAAAGATAATCCGGGAGAGGTGAATGTCAACTCTATTCGGTCATTGACCGGTCAATGCAAATTCGAAATGCACGCCGAGAGATTTGATGCTGGTTTCGGCAGGCAGGGGAGGGAGGGGGCTTGCGCTAAAAACCGCCCGTTGAGCGGCTTGATCCAAAGCGAAAACTCCGCTGGAGCGCCCGAGAAAAACTTGTGTTATTTCGCCGTTTTTCAAAATGCGGAACGAGATGATTGTCGTCGATTGCACGTGTTCAGATCGCGGCGGACGCCAATTTTGCTCGATGCGGTATTGGATCAAAGCTAAATATTCGGGATAGGGAAAGTCCGGCGCATCGATTTTCAAGGACGGGCCGGACGGCGCGACAACGCTTTTTTCAGCAGCATTGTCGTCAAAAACGCGGTTTTTTTCGGGCTGCGATGAAAGATGCTTTTGGTTGTGTGCGGAGATTTTGCTGGAGGCTTTAGGTTGTGGCGCGGGTTTCGCCGGAACATGCTGGACGGCGCGATTCGGCGGCGCAATTTTTTCGCGCACCAACGCGGCGTGAATGGTGCGGGTGCGCTTGATAACGGGGCTATCTTCGAAAAAATACGCTCCCGCCCAAAATACGGCGGTTAACGCTATGTGCAGAGCAAGCGAGTACGCGAAAGCCTTCTTCAAGTGGGCGCGTTCATTTCTTGGATTGAACCGCATCCAACACCAGTGATACGTTTTCAATGCCGGCTTTTTGCACTGCGTCCATGACGGAAACGATTTCTCCGTACGGCACTTTGTGGTCGCCTTCAATCATGACCGGGACGCTTGAACCGGTTTGCAATTTTGATAATTTGGACTCGAGGCTGTCGCGAGTGATCATCTCTCCATCCAAAAACAAATCTCTGCTTGAAGTGAGGGAAAGGACGATTGATTTTTGAGGCAGTGATGAGCGCTGTTCGGCCTGCGGTAAATCTAACCGTTTGCCGCTGCGCATCAGCGGCGCGGTAATCATAAAAACAATCAACAAAACCAGCGTCACGTCAACCAATGACGTCAAATTGATTTCGGAGATGACTTTAGATGTTGGCTTTTTCATAACGCCAGCTCGCTAAAAAATAAATCTTCAATTCCGTCACGGCCCGCTCAATATTTTCACGCACAGGCTGTAAGCGCAGCGCCAACAAATTATTGCAAACCGCCGCCGGAATGGCGACGAGAAGTCCCGCGACCGTCGTAATCAGCGCCTCGGCGATGCCGGGAGCGACGACGGAAAGCTCGGCACTGCCAAAAGCGCCAATTTGCAAAAACGCTTGCAAAACGCCCCAAACCGTTCCTAAAAGTCCAATAAACGGGCTGACGGTAACAATCGTGCCCAGGTGCGCCAGGCTTTGTTCCAGTTCGACGATTTCTGCGTTGGCTAACGTTTCCAGCCTTAAACCCACTTCTTTTTCGAACTGCACCGTTCCCTGCGACGTTGCGCCCGGGCCGTCAAAATTCTGGGAAAATGTGTCCTTCCCTGCAATTTCTCTTTTGAAAGCCTTGCGAAAAGTGAAGTAACCTTCTTCGAAAAGCCGAGAAAATGCAGTTTTCTCACTAGCCAGAAGCGCGTGATGAAAACCGCGCGGGTCGGGCGATTGCTGAAGCATGTTCATGAAATTGAAATAACCGCGATGAACCGCTTTAATTTGAATAATTTTTCCGCCGGCCAGCGCCCACGAAATAATCGAAAGAACGAGTAAAACGCCTAAAATGATCTTTGCAAATGCGCCGGATTGCAAGGCCAAATCGAAAACTCCGGCGTTTGCGTTTAGCGCATTAAGTAGGAAAAATGCGAGGAGCATAGTGAGTGCTGTGAAGAGATTTTCTTAATGTGAAGAAGGTTTTTTCAATGCGACAATACTTCTCATACCGTCGAAATCTGCGGGTTAAGCATAAATTTTACATTCTTTTTACAGCTAGCCGCGCCCGAATGCGCATACATATTAGTGAATTATGCACGACGCCACGCAGTATTTGAAGGACGGAAATTATGAAAGCATTATTTCGAAGCGTCATATCTTCAGTGTTATTGGCCGCGCCTGTTTTTGCGCAACTCCCGCCGGGTTTTGTCCATCCCAATTTGTCTGATCGCCTCACAAATGAAAACGCCGTCGCTGTTCAAATTTTTGGCAGTTGGGTCAAAATGATCGGAGACAGCGTCGATCATTCAACAGTCGATCCCTGGGCGGGAATCATGGTTTACTACGGCGCATCGGATCGTTTTTCGATTGCTTTTGAAACCGGTTTTGGTTGGGTTCGAGCCCGCAGGGACGGAGCGAGCTCCTTTGCTTCGACTTCCGCTTTTCCGTTCAAGACCAATCTCGTACCGGCCCTGGTTCACGGAATTTATTATTTGAGGGATTATGAATGGCTGATCATGCCGTTCGTTGAGGGCATGGCGGGGGTGATCTATTGGGACGCGCGCGATTTGCGCACCGGTTCCAGCACGACTTTCGCAAATGGAACCAGCGTCCGCAGCAGCGTGAGTCCGGCGGTGGGTTTCGGCGCTGGAGTCGACTATTTTACCAGCCCAAAATTCGCGCTGACAACTTCCGCGCGTTGGATAAGAATGTTCACCGACGGCATGGAGACAAGCGGTCTCACCGCGCTTGGCACGCATAACGGCGACCGCAATTCGGGCATACTCGAATTGAAAATCGGCGCTAAAATCATACTACAATCGCGTACCCGAAAACGTAAACGAAGCGCCGACGGATTCGCTTCTCGCGGCAAGAGCGGCGGGCAGATTATGTATTCAAAAGAAGACGATTCCGACAACGACAGGGTCAGCGATTTTCATGAGATGTACCACTACAAAACTGACCCCAACAACAGAGACTCCGACCGCGACGGACTGCCTGACGGCGCTGAGATTTGGAAGTATCGCACCAACCCCAACAAGAAAGATTCAGACGGCGACGGCGTCAGTGACGGCAAGGAAGTGCTTGTTCTCAAAACAAACCCGCTGCGCAAAGACGCCGGTGCAAAAAAAGCAGTTCCCGCAAGGCAAAGGACGACCAGCCGATAACCTGACAACGCTTTTCGCCTTTGAGCTCATTCCAGATTCAAAATCGCTTTTGACTGTCAGCTAACAACGAATGGCCAAAAGCGATTTTATTTCGTCACTTATCTTCAAACAAAATTTTCCAGGCTTCTTCGTATTTATCGCCTGCTTGCCACTTCGGCTGCTCGGGCAAATTGGCGATTCGGCGCGCCGCATTTGTGTAAGCTTGGCAGAATCTCAAGACGTACGAGAAGTTAAAATCGGCGTCGATTTCATCAGCCGGTTGGTGGTAGCGTTTGCCGATCTCTCCGCCGAAAGATCGTATGCCGGGGCTAAAGTTCGGCGCCGGGATTCCCTGGCGCGCAAAGTTGACGTTGTCCGAGCGGTCAAAGAGATTCTGGGCGGGCATCGGGTCTTGAATGGCGATCAGATCGTAGCGCCCGGCGCCGTCGTGAATTACCTGTTCCGCGGAAGTGCGTTCCAAACCGATCACGGTCACGATGGTGGTGTCCGAATATCCTGCGCCGTCTGTGTTAAAATTGAAAATCGTTTTCTCAAGCGGGAAAGGAGGATTCTCGACATAATAGCGACTGCCAAGCAATCCCACTTCTTCCGCTGTACACGCCAAAAAAATCACGGATCGTGCGGGAGGCTTTTCGCCGAAAGCTCTGGCCGCGCTCATGATTGCCGCCGTTCCGATCCCGTTGTCGCGCGCGCCGTTAAAAATGCTGTCTGCAGGGGTGGCGCCGCGCATGTGCAAGCCTGCGCCGACGTGATCGTAGTGAGCGGAAAGAACGACGAATTCTTCTTTTAATTTTTCATCGCTCCCTTCAATCCAACCGACGACATTGCTTGAAACGACGGTTTCCTTCTTCATGCCGGGGCTTTCAATCTTTGCTGGTATGGACGAACCATCTTCCTGGGCTTTCGTCAGAAGTTCATCCTTTCCATCAGCGATCACGTGAAAAAACGGCGCTTTTTCGGAATCATCATCTTGCTTAAGCTGAATGCGCGAGCTGCCCAGAAAGCGGGAGATCAATTGCCAGGGCGGGGTTCCGGTGTTAATTTCGATCAGAGCGACGGCGCCGGCTTCTCGCGCGAATTCACGTTTTTGAGCTCCGGCGCGTAAGGCTTGTATTGGCGTAGCGCCCGGAAAGCCCGTTTGGCAGACGGCGATTTTTCCGGCGAGATCAAGCCCGTTGTAATCGTTGACGTTTTTCTCCTCATCGCGCCAGCCCTGGTTGACAAAAACGGCTTCCGTTTCAATGCTCAGAGCACCGCCTTCTAAAACAAAAAACGCCTGGCCTTGCGCCAATTCGTTTTCCCAAAGCATGATTTTACCCGTTTTGCCAGATTGCACTCTTTCGAATTCAATCGGATGCAAAAAGTCGTCGAAACCGGGCGCGGGTTGTGCGCCGGCTGCGCGAAATTGCTCGGCGATGTAGCGCGCGGCGGCGTCTATTCCGGGCGTTCCGGTTGCTCGCCCCATCAATTCGTCAGCGGCGAGGAAACGCAAATCCGCTTCGAGAACCGACCTCGAGAATTGATCTTCCGGCAAATTGTTTTGGGCGAATAAAAATGAAATTGGCAAAAGCGCGAAAACGACGCTAGTGAATTTTGAACGAAACATAATCCTGTCCTGGTTAGGCGATGAAAGAGATTCGGTAATGTGAATTATTCAACTTTGCAAACGTGTCTGCGGCCTTGATCGAGAAGTAACTTGCAAAACTGAAGTTTTGCACTCCGAGTTTTTGGGAGAATGAAAAATGAACAGAAGTTGATTTCACGTGACTGTTATTTTGAGACGAGAGCCGTGTGTAAACGATGAACCCGTCCGTTTAATTTAACCCAAGTTGTGACCTTCCGGTAAAAACGCCGTTTGACGCGCATTTTAAAAACGGAAAGCGCTCGGAGTGCGAAGCTTGCTTTGCCATTCATCCCGCTCAAATGGATAACACGGCAAATTTCAGTAAAAAGCGGACGGTTCCGAGAAAGCCTGCGACGGAATAGCAAGGCAAGCCTTGCACTCCTTTTTAAATAGGTCACAACTTGGGATGATTTATGAATATTCCGACGGCGTTTTGCCATAGGCTTTTTTGAACAAACGCGAAAAATAATTGACGTCCTGGAACCCGACTTGATAGGCGATTTCGGAAACTGTGCCCGCTTTTTGCTCCAACAATTGCGCGGCGCGCTGCAGGCGCATGGTGCGAATAAATTCCAGGGACGACGTTTGCGTGATCGATTGCACCCGGCGATGCAGTTGCCGTCGGCTCAAGGCCATTTCTTCGGCGAGCCTTTCCACGCCAAAGTTGCCGTCGCCAAGATGTTTTTCGATGATCTCCTGCACTTTTTGCAAGAATGCCGCGTCGGCGGAGTCGACAGCAATTTCCGACGGCCCCAGAGTCACCTGTTCGCTGAAACGCCGACGCATTTCCCGGCGCGAAGCGATGAGGTTCCGCACCCGTACGCGCAAAGTTTCCGCGCTGAACGGTTTGAAAATATAATCATCCGCGCCGGTTTCCAAGCCTTCTAGCTTGCTCTCGTCAGAAGCTTTGGCCGTGAGCAATATCACCGGGATGTGGCTAAGTTTGTCGTCTTCCTTAACTGCGCGACAGAGCGCGTAGCCGTCCATCTCCGGCATCATCACGTCGGAAATAATCAGGTCAGGCTGCGATTTTTGAGCGCGACGCAAACCGATGACGCCGTTTTCCGCTTCCTCGATGGCGTAACTCTCACTGAGCTGCAATTTGAGGTAAGATCGCAATTCGTCATTATCGTCAACGAGCAGAATTTTGGTGGAACCGTTTTCCCCACTCGCTTGATTCAGGACAGCGTCTCGGGATGAAGCGCCACGATTCATCGTCGCCCCGTCGTTCACATCAATCGCTGAAGCGTTTAATTCCGATAGCTCGATATCTGCAAAAATATCGTCGGTTTGTGCGTCGTCGGCGATGATTTGTTCGGGCGCAAGGTGCGCATTTCCAAGCAAAAGGCGAATCTTGAAAGTTGAGCCGAAGCCCGGCGCACTTTCCGCTTGTAATTCACCGCCGTGCAAACTCACGAACTCCCGCGCCAACGCCAGCCCGATTCCCGTCCCGCTCTTGGCTTTTTTGCCATGCTTGGCTTGATAAAATCGATCGAAGATGTGCGGCAATTCTTTGGCGTTGACGCCCTCGCCCGTGTCGCGCAGTTTGATTTCGGCAAAGTCGTCGGTCGATTCCAAACTCAAATGAATTTTGCCGTGATCCGGCGTGAATTTAAAAGCGTTTGAAATCAAATTATAAAGCACCTGCTCCATTTTTTCGAGATCGAGGTAAACTTTGATTTTTTCTTCCGGAGGGTGAAAGGTCAGCGCGATGGAACGCTGCTCCGCCGCCGAAGCAAAATAGGAAATCGCGAGTTGCAGGAATTCGCTCAAGTCAGTGCGTCGCGCGGCAAGCTGCATTTTCCCTGACTCGATACGCGAAAGGTCGAGCAATTGGTTGATGAGCCGCAGCAAACGTTTGGCATTGCGCGTCATCGTTGTAAAAAGCTGTCGATCCTGTTTGCTCCGAGCACGAGCGAGCTTTTCTTCCAGCGGGGCCAAAATTAGCGTCAACGGCGTGCGGAATTCATGCGAAATGTTAGCGAAAAAGCGGGACTTGAGATGATCCAACTCCTTGAGTTTTTCCGCTTCCACATGTTCGATTTGCAAGCGATTCTTCAACGCCATGCGGTTGGTTTCGTAGCGCCGCAGGCCGTAAAGCGCCAGTAAAACGGTTAACGAATAAATTGAGTAGGCCCACCAGGTTCGCCACGGCGGCGGGGAAACAATGATTTTCAACGCATCGCCTTCTTCCCCCCAAACGTTTTCCTCATCCGCGCCCTTCACGCGAAAAACATAATCGCCGGGATCAAGGTTGGTAAACGTTGCGCTGTTTTGCGCCCCTTGCGAAATCCAGTTTTCGTTGAAGCCTTCCAATTTGTACATGAACTTGTGCTGCGAAGGATTCCGGAAACTAAGCGCTGCATAATTAACGGAGAATATATTGTCCTGGTAGGAAAGTTTGACCTGATCGAGCTCAGCGATTCCCTTCACGGGGATGGCGGAACCGGCGTCATTTTGCACGTTATACTTTTCAAAATTCGTGATCGCAACTGGCGGCGCTTTGGCGTCAATCGCTCGCAGCGCTTGGGGGAAAAATGCGTTAAAACCTTTTTTCCCGCCAAAAAAAAACTCGCCCGTTCGCGGGCTTTTGAAGTGGGCGGAATTGAACTCGCCGGTTTGCACGCCGTCATTTTGATCATAAACGCGCAGGTGGCCGGAATTCGGGTCGAATCGCGTGATCGTTTTGCTCGTGCAAACCCAGAGCAATCCTGCGTCATCTTCCAAAATGCTCATGATGACGTCATCAGGGAAGCCGTCCTTTTTACGAAAATGGAGGAATTCCTCAGTTCGCGGATCGAAACGATTCAAGCCGCCGCCATAGGTGCCGATCCACAGAAAGCCGTTGCGATCTTCGAGGAGACAGCGTACATAATTACCGCTCAATCCGCTCGGCTTTTTCGAGTCGGACGCATAGCGCGTGAAATTATCCGATTCAGGATTGTATTTGTTGAGCCCCCCGTCCGCCGTACCGATCCAAAGATTCCCGACGCGATCCACAAGCATGGGCTGAATGCGATCCGCGCTCAAACTGTTCGGATCAGCGGGATCGTGTTTGTACTGGCGAAATTTCGCTGCACGCGGCGGCAAGTCGCGCTGATCGGCGTCGAGTCTGTAAACGCCGTCGCCCCAGGTGCCGACCCAAATCGCGTCATTCTGATCTTCTACGGTCGGCAAATAAACCGTCTCCGCCATACTGTGCGGATTTTCAGGAAAGTTGCGGTAGGAAATATATTCGCCTGTCAAAATATTCAAACGATCAAGCGCCAAAGCCCCGCTCACCCAGACATTATCTCGGCGATCGATCATCAGTGCATACACCGTTTGCGGACTGGCGCCGTCGGGCGTGCTCGCGGTCATTAAGACCTGCTCAAACCCCCCTGTTGCGCGATCAAATTTATTGAGACCGCCCTCGCCGCCTATCCAGAGATTGCGTTCGTCATCTTCATCAATATCATAAACAATGTCGCTGCTCAAACTTTTGGGTGCGTCCGGATCGTGGCGATACAAAGCGACTTTTTCACTGCGCCGGTCATAAATGTCCACGCCGCCGCCGGATGTTCCCACCCAAATCAGGCCGGATCGATCTTCAAAAACTGTATTAATGGAATTGGTTGAAAGCGTATTCCCATCCGCGGGATCGTGTTGATAAATCTCAGGTTGGGGCATTCCTTCCTTAAATCGAAACAATCCGTTCCCTATCGTCGCCGCCCACAAATCCCCGGCGCTGTCTTGCAGAATATCATAAAGGTAGGTTTGTTGAAAACCTTCATTGGCCCCGTGAAAAACACTAAACTTTTCTATTTTCGTATCGAATTGATAAAGCCCGTTATTTGCCGTCCCAATCCAAAATGTCTTCTCGTTATCAAAATAAGCGGCATGGAATTCCTTATCATTAGCCGAGCCAGATGCATTGTCTTCAATACGATACGTTTTGAATCGCAAGACCGGGTCTTTTTTGTTGAAGAAACTAAGTCCGTCAAAAGTCGCCGCCCACAAAATATCCGGGTCGGACGGGTCTTCAATAATCCGGCGGACGGTATTGTGCGGCAGTCCGCCTTCTATCTCAGGATCGTGCAGATAGCGTACAAAACTCCCGGTTTCGCGGTCAAAACGATTTATCCCGCCTCCCGCCGTTCCTATCCAAAGCGTATTGTCGCTGTCAAAATAAAGCTCAATGATACGGTCATGACCAAGGCTGGTTGGATCGTTGGCGTCGAATCGATAAGCTTTAAATTTCTCTGTGACAGGATCAAAAACATTCAGGCCGCCCCCCTGCGTCGCGATCCAAATTTTACCGTCATCATCTTCAGCCAAATCCATGATCCAGTTGCGACTGAGCGAGGTTGAATCGGCGGGATCGTTCTGATAAATGCGAAAACCTTGACCGTCGTAACGGTTCAAGCCGTCCTGCGTGCCCATCCAGATAAAGCCGTGCCGATCTTGCAGGAAAACATAAACTTGATTGTTCGACAGGCCGTCGTCGATGGTGAGATGCTTGAAGCGAATATTTTTTTGCGCCGCTCGATTTTCAGCGAGCCAAAAACCTTGCAATGCAAGCGAGATGAGCAGGAAGCAAATGAACTTATGTGATTTGAACATCGAAAAAGCCGGCTTTGTTCTCGCGGTTTGCCGCCAATTGAAAATGAGGTTTGCCGTCTTGCAACAGTGATTTACTTCAGATTCTTTCCCAAAAATACATTGACGCCTTCTTCCATCGGTTTGCCCAGCGTGCGCCGAAAGCTCACAATCTGGCCGACGTGGTAAACTGCGTCCGCGAGCAAGCCGTTCAGCACATGCCAAAACGGATACTCGAGGTCTTTTTTGCTGGTTTGAAATTTAATCGGCGTCTCTTCAAAATTGATCGAAGCGTCGTTTTTAAGCTTGTCGCTAATGCGTTGAATGGCATGGAGCGTTTTTGCTCGAATCTCCGCCGCGGTTCCTTCCGCCGGGGGCTGGCGCAGTACATAGCTTTTGCCTGCAAGTATGTGTTCAATCATGGCGGTCAGGCTGTGAATATGCCGCAGCGTTTCGTCTATACTTCGCGCATTTTCAGACGGTTTGAATTGAAAATCATCCGGGGCCAAGTCTGCCGTTGCCCAATAAAAACGAAAACCAAAACCGTCAACAAAGCGCGCCACAATATTTGGAGCCGCCCAGGACTCCGGATAATCGGGGATTTCAAAATACGGTAAATCGTTACTCATTTTTCCAACTTTTCAAAATAAGAGCCTGTCCGCCGCCCTGAGAACTTGAACTTTGCTGCGCTGATTTACGGAATCGGACTGTCTTAAAACATAAGATTTTCAAAGCGCTACACAACATGTCGTAGAGGTTCAAGATTTTGAACCCCTACATGTGGAATGTCATTCATTCAAAAGCCATGTTTTTGGATAGCCCCGCGGCAGCAACAAGTTTTCAAACGCTGCAGCGTTTGACTCCGACGTTTGGGGATAGGCCCAAAGTCATGGTTTATCGCATGCGCTTGCGAAATGCTCAGAATTAAATTTAACGCTCGTGAAAGGCGAGACTTTCATGACCAAAATTGCCGCCAGACTTAGCCGGTTTTTCTTGTTTGAAACACAGCCCGGCCTATTTTCAATGATATTCTTACAATTTGAGACAAGACGGTGAAGAAATGAACTTAATGAGAACGGCGGTTCGAAACGCTCTCGAACGACTGCTGTCGGCGGCGCTCGTTTTTGGCCTGCTTTCAGCCTGTGCTCCAAAAGCCGAGCGTGAAAGTGCGCTCAGTCCAACGGCGGCTCAAATTGCGACGCTACATTTCGCAAAATTCGATAGCGCCGTCGCGGCGGACGACGTTGGCGGGATGACGGTCGCGATTGTCAAAAACGGACGGGTTGCCCTGAGCCAATCCTTTGGTTGGGCGGACAAAGCGCAGAAAATTCCGGCAAACGAAAACACGATTTATCGCATTGGCTCCATTTCAAAATCCGTCACCGCGGTCGCGATGATGCAATTGGTTGATCAAGGCGTTTTTGCGCTCGACGATCCTGTGGAAAACTATTTTCCGGAGATCAAAAATCTGCACGGCTACGACAAGCATCCGCCGGTCACTTTCCGGCAATTGGCTTCACACACGGCGGGGCTCATTCGCGAACCTTTGCTTTTTAATGCCGCCGCCGGCCCGATTTCGGAATGGGAAAACAAGATTCTTGCTTCGATTCCCGCCACTTCCTTCCCAAACGCTCCCGGCGAAAAATACCAGTACAGCAACATCGGCTACGGCATACTTGGTCTTGCCATCGCGCGCGCGGCTGATAAACCGTTCATGGACTTGGTGCAGGAACAAACGTTCGATCCGCTGGAAATGACGAGCAGCGCATTCATTTTGCCGGAAGAATTGCAAGATCGACTCGCCGTGGGCTACGCCAATCGCGGCGACAGCGTGGATACGGCCTTGCCCGCAAAAGAACACGCCGGGCGCGGCTACAAAGTGCCGAACGGCGGCGTTTACACCACCGTCGGCGATTTGGCAAACTGGATTTCCAGCCTATGTAAAGCTTATCCGCATCGTCTCATGCTCGACGGCAGTCTGGCGGAAATAATGAAGATTCAAACGCCGGAAGATTCGACGCGCGGCTATGGCTTGGGCTTTTCCATCCGAATGAGCGAAAACGGGCTGAAAATCGTCGGGCACGGCGGCAGTGTGGCGGGCTACAATGTTTACCACGCCTTTGATCCGGCCAGCACAATCGGCGTGATTCTTTTTCGCAATTACAATCGCGGCGCGCTGAATCTCGGGCAAGCCGGAACCGACCTTTTGCGGGAAATCATTGTTGCGGAAGCTCAAAAATGAACCCTTCTGACGATTGGAAAGGGGAGTTTTTGACGGGATTAACGGGATCGACCGGATTGTCTTCTCGTTTTTTTATCCCGTTAATCCTGTCGATCCAGTCAAAAATAGACAAACTAACTTTTCAATTAGGCGGCTCAAAATGCGTGCGACTCTTTTTTCTGCGATTGCTTTCAGTTTGTTGGTTTCTTCATGCACAAACAATGAAAATGACAATCCCGCGCCGACTACGGAAAACGAATGGATTAGTCTTTTCAACGGCAAAGATTTCGACGGCTGGACGCCCAAATTCTCCGGGTATGATTTGGGTGTAAATTTTAACGAGACTTTTCGCGTTGAGGGCGGCGTGATCAAAGTTTCCTACGACCAATACGACAAGTTTGAAGGGCAATTCGGGCACCTGTTTTACAAGGACAAATTTTCGCACTATCGCTTGCGCATCGAGTATCGTTTTTTAGGCGAACAATCCCCGGAAGGGCCGGGCTGGGCGTTTCGCAACAGCGGCGTGATGTTGCACTGTCAGGCGCCTGAGAGCATGACGCGCGAGCAGGAATTCCCCGTTTCCATTGAAGCGCAATTCCTGGGCGGCAATGGAACTGATGAACGCGCGACCGGCAATCTTTGCACGCCGGGCACGCACGTGGTAATGAACGGCGAATTGGTGAAACAGCATTGCATCAACTCAAGTTCGCCGACTTTTCACGGCGATGGGTGGGTGACATCAGAGGTTGAAGTGCGCGGCAATGGACTGATTCGGCACATGATCAACGGCGAAACCGTGCTCGAATACGAACAATCGCAGTTGGACGAAAACGATCCCGACGCGCAAAGGTTGCTGCAAAACGGCGCGCCCAAAATGGTGAGCGAAGGCTGGATCGCTCTGCAGGCGGAGAGTCACCCGTTAGAATTTCGGAAGGTTGAGATCCAAATTCTTCAGGATGGAAAATAAACGGCCCCCTCACATGTCATTCTGAAAGAATCTTTGTCATCGCGAGCTCAGGATAACAAAGATTCTTTCAGAATGATAATACAGAGAAGGAGATGGAGAATCATAGAGAATTAATATTATAAGTGCCCAATCACCCGCCCAAAAATTTGTTTGGCAGCCACGTCGCCGTTTCCGGGAAAAAAATCACCAGCGCCAGGGCGATAATCTGGATGACGATGAACGGAATAATGCCGCTGTAAATGTGGCTTGTGCTGACTTCGGGGGGAGCGACGCCCTTGAGATAGAACAGGGAGAAACCGAACGGCGGCGTAAGAAACGACGTTTGCAGATTCATCGCCACCAGAATGCCCACCCACAACAAGCTCACCCCTAAATGCTCAAAAATCGGCGTGATGATCGGAACAACGATGAAAGTGATTTCGATGAAGTCGATGAAAAAGCCCATCAGGAAAATCACGATCATCACCAGCGCCAAAAAAACGTTCGGGGAGAGATTCGCGCCGATAATCAGATTGGAAATGTAGTCGTCGCCTTGTAACTGCCGGAACACCAGCGTAAAAACCGTCGCGCCGACCAGGATGATAAAAACCATGCTGGTCAAAAAAGTGGTCTCTCGCATAACGGCGGTGAGCGTTTTGAGATTGAACTTTCCTTGCACCACCGTCAAAAGCGTAGCGCCCAAAGCGCCAACCGCTGCGGCCTCCGTGGGCGAGGCGATTCCAGCGAAAATGGAGCCGAGCACGGCGAGAATCAAAAAAAACGGCGGAATAAACGCTTTAAAAACACGCTTGACGGCGACGGAACCGGTGAACTTTTTCAGTTCCTCAACCGGCATGGCCGGGGCGGAATCAGGCTTGACCAGCGCGCTCACAAGAACCCAGACCAGATAAAGCCCCACCAGAACGAATCCCGGAATTACCGCGCCCAAAAACATTTCGCCAATCGGCACGTTCATCACGTGCCCCAACAAAATGAGCACAATGCTTGGCGGAATGATCTGTCCCAGCGTGCCTGACGCCGCGATGGTGCCTGTCGCGATCTCGGGACGGTAGCCGCGCCGCAGCATGGTGGGAAGGCTCAGAAGTCCCATCGTCACGACCGTCGCGCCGACGATGCCGGTGGATGCCGCCAACAACGCCCCGACCACAATGACCGAAGCGGCAAGCCCGCCGCGAATGCGTCCAAAAAGCAGCGCCATCGTCTCCAAAAGCTCCTCCGCCAGCCCTGACTTCTCCAGCATTACGCCCATGAAAACGAACAACGGCACGGCGATCAAAACGTAATTGTCCATGATCCCCCAAATGCGTAGCGGAATGATGTTGATAAACGTCGGGCCAAGCGTGATCAGGCCGAAAAGAAGGGACAAGCCGCCGATGGTAAAAGCCACCGGGAAGCCCGCCAACAAAAAGACGAAAACCAGTCCGAAGAGAATCAGCGCGAGTATTGGGTCAGACATTTTGCGTCGCCTCCTGCGTTGCCGCCCCGCCTGTGCGGATCGTGTGAATACTTTTGAGCGCGCCGGACAGGCCCTGGAGAAAAACCAAAAAGAAGCCAAGCGGGATGCACGCTTTCAAAATATAACGCGCAGGCAAACCGCCGGGATCGGGGGAGGTCTCCCGAATCGTGAAAGCATTGCTGACAAAAGTCTGTGAAAACCAGAAAACGAGCAGACAAAACGGAATGAGAAAAATCAAGCAGCCGAGGAGATCGACCCACGCTTTTTGCTTTGGCGAGAATCTGGTGTAGAGCACGTCAACGCGCACGTGGCGGTCGTGTTTGAGCGTATAAGCGGCCCCGAGCAGGAAAATGATCGCGAACAGATGCCACTCCAACTCAGCGACAGCCACGCTGCTGCTTTTTAAAAAATACCGCGTCACCACATCGAAGCAGACGACGGCAACCATAGCGGCGGTGAGCCATGAAACCGCCCGTCCGCTGTATTCGCTGACAGCATCCAGAAATCGAATCACCCCTTGCAGAAAATTCACACACGCCTCCGCTTTGCTTGATCAGTGATGAGCCGATAAACTTAAGGCAATATAGTTGGCGGGGCGGCAAGTGTCAAACCGTTCGGCGTGGTTAGAACGAATGTTGTAAAATGCAGGAGAGATATAAGCTTGTGCTGCGCTTTTATCAAGGCGAAATTGGAGCGTAAAATTCCGCTTAAATATATTCAAAACTTTAAGCAGGTCTGCTCGTCCGATGATCTCTTGTTCGATGACTTCTCCAACCCCAAAGGGTGCCCGGTCTACTTCTTAACGCATGGGTTCGACCGCTCCCTGAAGCGCATTATCAATCGCGTATTCTTTGAGATTAAGAATGGAATCGAGTACAGAATTCGGCGGAATCTGATGCCGAAAGTCTTGTCCGGGTGTTAGTGATTCAGAGCGCAAGATTTTTGCAGGATGCGAAACGGCGGCTTCAACGGATTGCGACGTGCCGATGATAACGCAATAGTGGCAATCAAGAAATTACGGCAATAGTTCCAGTACTGAATCATCTGAAAGCCGGTAAAAACGGAAATCGCTGTCAATTGTGAAAATCTGTTTGAAACTCAAACTATCAGCTGCGACAATGAGTGAAGCGTCGGCTAAATCCATTGGCGTATCCTGATATTTTTTCATCAAAGCGTTCATCTTTTTGATTTCGGCTGCTGTCAAGTCGTGAATGCGGAGCTTCCCGCCTTCTATAAACCGCCAAAGTCTTGATTGATACCGGTAGCCGTTCACTGCCCCCAGAATATGCATTGCTTCAGTAAAACACGGCCAGGTTGTCAACATTGGTTCAGCAGGCAGTAACGCCAGCGCATCAACACAGATTTGATGACAGCCGTCTCTTTTGTCGAGCAGAGCGATTAAAGGCCCGGCGTCAGTCAATATCATAATTTTCCCCGAAGCCGTTTTTCAAGCAAAATGTCAGCGAATTTGTTGCCGGTGTTTTTTGACATTTGAGCGCCGCCTTCGATAATCTCGCCGCTGTCGATAACGCCGACGTACCCCGCTAATGAGTCAGCCAATGTTTGTGCATTTTGATTTTTCCGGGAAATTTCCTGCGCCGATCTTGTATTTTGGATGGGTAAATGTTCCTGAAGTGTTTTTAGGGCAAGCGATTCGATGGTCATCCCCTGTTTTTTGGCGAGTTCATTGAGAGCTTGCTCAAGCTCAGATGTTAATGTTATAACCATAATCAGCCTCAAAATGATTCGTGCAAGTCTTCAAACCAACCTCCGGTTTTGAACCGCCTTCCCTGATAACCAGGGTCTGGCCGCTCAAAAAAACAGGGACGTTCAATCTCTCTCTTATTTTGTAAATAAACAACAACAATTCCGGTTTAAGTGCGCTAACACTAAACTCCGGCGCGCGCGGCGTCGCACAAACTTAACCGGGACGACAATGTAACAAATCTGTGAGGTCAGGATGGATATTCATACAAAAATTTTCCTGCTTCAAGCCGGAGTTGTTCGACAATATCCAATCGTTCTTCCGGCGTCAAGATTTACCAGCAAGCGCGATCCTGTTTGGACTGTTTTTCGTGAGTCGTAACGCTTAACTTCATAGTGAAGTCCAATTGTAAAATATGAGAATTCTGCTAATTCGAACCGCTAACCTTTCTAATGCCGGTCAAAACATTTCTCGACCACTCCCCTATTTGGGCGCTAATGGGCAAAGAGTGATTTCGGCGTTTTCATTTCATCAGATTGCCTACTGCAAAGCTGGTTAAAGATAGAGGAAACCATCATAGAGCAATGTCTATAAATACCGGGTCATTTCTATCCTCAAGAGAAATATTGGTGTTTTATTATTCGTCATCCTCGGATATACTGTTTTGAGCAGCACGGCCAATTAGACCGCCAATTATAAACCCTATACAACACTTCATAAAGCTTGAAGAGTTAAGGATTGTTTCTCGATCAAAAGAGAGTTTTCCTTCTTTCGCACTTTCCCAAAATAGATCAAAGCCTATTACTTCAATCTCATCTAAAAAAAATGCTCGTACTATGACTATCCCAATTATACATCCTATCAAGAAGCCGAACATCTGCTTTCCTCTAAAAAATAAAGAATATTTAGGCCGGATGATAATCAGTGTCGTTGCTGAAATGAAAAGCTCTTGGGTTGTAAATGCCAACTGATTCCATCTTGTAGTTACTGTTCAACAGCTTCACTATAAAACAATTCTCAAACTCTTTTTTTATTCCTTCATTCTCTGCGAAATAATCTAAGCCTGATCGAGCAGTTTCGGAAAAGCAGTTTTTCTAGGCGGAATGGTCGGCACTCGTTACCCTCGCGGATCAATCACATTATCTTATTTCCAGAATGATTGAATGATATTGCCCGAGCGACGAAATGTCAAGGGAAAATGTAAAAGAGCGGGTTGTGTGATTTCAAGTTCCATGAGCATTCTGTCGCAACTTTCAGGGTGTAATTTCAATGAGACGTAAAGATGTCTCCCGTACTTCAATTCTGATTCAAGGACTTAGAATCGAAATAACAAACCGCTAAAAAATTGTAGTTGGGCGGGATCGACGTCAAATCGTCTGAGGGAAGCCTCTTGGGGAATCGTGCCGAAATCGGATGCGCTGAGTTTATGACCGGATAACGACCTGAACGCGCATCGAACGCTGAGTTTGGTCAGGATTGCATACTCGACGCCTAGGCCGAGTCGGAAGGTTCCAAAATGTGCGGCGGCGGCGCCGTAAAGCAAAAGATTCTTGGTGGCGAGATAGCCGGCGCGAAAATCAAGCCCGGCGTTGGGCGCTTGCCGCAGATCCATTTTTGAGAATCCGACAAGGGCGGGATCAAATGTATAAGGATCGGGGACCGCCGCCAAATGATAGAGCAGTTCCACGCCAACCATTGCGTTTTTGGCAATATGATTGTAGCCAACGATGAAACCATATCCAAAGTCGCCGCGGCCTGCGGGGTCGTCAACGCCGTCAAAGATGATGTGCGTGTTGTAGCTGATGGTTCCGATTTCCGCGCCGCCGTAGAATCCGGAGAGGCGATTAGATGGCTGAGCCTGGGCGTTATAAACCGCCGAAAGGCTAATCAGAACGCTAAAAATGAAGAAACGTTGTCGTGTCAAAATCTGTGCTTGCGGTTTCATGGTTTGCCAAAGAAAATTTTTCAGAGCTGATGTATCCACTACCAACAGAATCAATGCATTGCTTTTTACCCAAACCAATCACGCGGTTGAAACTGGACCTATTCGCCCCTCCGAAACGCTTGTTTTGGTCATTCCCGCGCAGGCGGGATCCAGTGGTTCGGCGCCATTTTCCTGGATTCCCGCCTGCGCGGGAATGACGTAAAAGGGACGTTTTTATCTAAACGCTATATTCTTGGATCGGCGTGTAACATCAATTAAGAAAAGTGCTTGTATCGTTACAATTCATTTTCTATTCTAAGGTATTACCAGGCGGTATTACTCTTATGTTTGAGGTGATTTATGCCCGCAATCACGCAAAAAGGACAAGTGACCATCCCGAAATCCATCAGGGACGCTCTTGAATTGAAACAAGGGGATGAAGTTGTTTTTAAGCTCATCGATGAGAAAGCGATTTTAGAGAAAAAGGAAAAGAAAGGCCAACTGCGCAAGTATATCGGTTTTTTGAAAGAATTGGACGGTGAAAAGAGTGATGACATCGTCAGAGAACTTCGTGGAGACATCTGAATGACGACCGCGGTTGATACAAATATTCTACTGGACGTCCTGATTCCGAACCAATCTTTTCTGAAAGAATCTCTCGATAAACTCGAAAACGCTTTGACCGGCGGTCGGCTTGTCATCTGTGAAATCGTCTATGCGGAGCTTGGCGCGCAATTCAGGCGGCGGGCAGACCTGGATGCATTCCTGCTTGATACGGATATCGAAGTCGTTCCATGTGGCCGGGAAGTCTTATACCATGCCAGCGAGCTTTGGCAAGCTTGGCGAAACCAGCGTGTTCGATTAGCAAGCAAGTCCGACTTGGACAACATTTATTGCTCGAACTGTGGACAAAAATCGAAAGATGTCTGTTCAGCCTGCGGGGAAGCGCTCACCAAACCACGCCGCATCCTCAATGATTTTGTTATCGCCGCTCACGCCATGAAAGAAGCAGACGCTCTGCTGACAAGGGACATGGGGTTCTATCGAAATTACTTCAAAAACCTGCAAATTCTATAGCGCATTCTTGTTCATCGGAGATCCGCTTCTCGCTTGGCGTTCATTTCTGACAGGATTAACAGGATCGACTGGATTGCCTTCTCAAGACGCTCATGATTTCTGTGATCAAGGAGAATCTCGGCTTCGCAACGTCTCACCTCAAAATCATTGTCAATCAATCCCGTTCGTCCAGTCAAAAAAAAGAATAACCGCGGTTACTCATATCGCAACGTCTCAACCGGATTCGAGACGGCCGCTTTGACGGATTGCGACGCGACGGTGATGAAGGCCAAAACCAGCGTCGCGCCAACGCCAAGAATAAACACGCTCGCGCCCAAATCGATGCGGTAGTTGAAGTTCTGCAAAAGCATGTCGCTCAAATACCACGCCGACGGAATTGCAACAAAGGCGGCGATGACGATGAGCTTGAGAAAGTCCCGTGACAACAGGAACAACAAATTTGAGACGCTGGCGCCAAGCACTTTGCGCACGCCGACTTCCTTCAGGCGCGTTTCGGCGTTGTAAGTCGCCATGCCGAGCAGGCCGAGACAAGCAATGAGCACGATGAACCCAGCTCCCGTCGCAATCACCTTGATGTAGTCGCGAAATTCAGCGAATTGCGCCGTAATTTGCTGGTCGAAGAACCTGTGCTGAATGGGGCGGTTGGGAACGACTTTTTGCCAGGTTTCCTCGATAAAAGTCACCGTGCCGAGCATGTTGTCGGGCGCGATCCGAATATTGGCGTAGTTGAAGCGCGCCGGATCATTGATCAAGACCAACGCGCCGGTGACGCCCAATTGCATGTTGTAGAAATTCTCGATCACCCCAACGACGGTGAGCGATTTGTTCTCTTTGTTCGTCAAAATCCTGCCAAGCGCTTCCTGGGGAGATCCGAGTTGTAATTGCTCGACCGCCTTCTTGTTCAAAATCAAGGAAGAGCCCGGCGCGTCCGCTGATGCTCTGGAGAAGTTTCTGCCGGCCACAAGTGGAACGTCGAGATTGGCGATGAAGTTTTCGTCCGTGGACAGGAACGTCATCAACACCGGCTCGTCCTGGCCGTCGAGTTTGAGGTAAGTTCGTTCGCGGTCGCCGGTGCCGGGAATCAGTGAGACGGCAGACACGTTCTCGATTTTCGGGTTGCTCATCCATTCGTGCCGCAAAACGTCATAGGATTGATCTTGCAGCGCAACATTCAGAACGTGCTCTTTGTCAAAGCCATAGTCCGCCGCCAACATGTGCTCGGATTGCTGGTAAATCGTCAGCGTCGAAATGATGAAAATGATCGACAATGCGAATTGGATGACAATCAGCGATTTGCGCAGCGTCATGCCGAAAAAGCCTTTTACACCGGTTGCGCCTTTTAGTGCGGCGGAGGGTCGGTAGGAAGAAAAAATAACAGCAGGATACAGCCCGGCCAGCAATCCCACAGTCGTGGAGAAGGCAAGGGAAACGAGCAAAGTGGAGGCGTTGGTAAAGACGTCGAGCGAGATGTTGGTATCGAGATAGACTTGCACCAGCCACATGTCATTGAACGCCGGGATAAACCACATTTCCAGAAATATGAGCGCGATAATCAGCGCAATCCAGGAGACGACAACCGCCTCGCCGATAAACTGCAGGATGATTTGGCGGCGAAAAGCGCCCGCAACCTTGCGAATGCCGACCTCGCGCGTCCGCTTCAGCGACCGGGCCACTGAAAGATTCATATAATTGAAGCACGCGGCGATGACGAGAATGACGGCCAACGCGGAGAGAATGTTGAGCAGCGCAGGCGGCGTTTGACGCTCGAGTTTGTTGGATAGGCTTGGCCCCTGTCGAATACCAGTGAGCGCTTGCAGGAAGAAGCCGACGTCGCCCGGTTCGGCTTCCGGGAAGTATTTGTCGACGATTTGCGGAAAGGCGGCCTCGATTTCCGCGCGCCGGGTTCCTTCCTTGAGCAAAATGTAAGTGTAAAAGCGTTCGATGCTGCCGCGCCAATCGTTCGGATTGTTGCGCGGATCGCCGAGTGCTCGCAGTGATTCATAGGAGACGACAATTCCCAGATAACGGTCGAAATGCGATCTGCCGCCGGGTTCGGCCAAGACGCCGGTAATTTTCACACTGCCAAGGCCGTCGAGAACGACGGTTGCTCCAACCGGATTTTCCTCGCCGAAAAGCCTTTTCGCCGCCTCATCGTTGAGCACTGCTGTGTTGGGTTCGAGCAGCGCATTTTCCGCATTTCCCGCCTGGAGCCTAAAATCAAAAACGTCGAAGAAATTTGGCTCCGCAACGACGCCGCCAATGGCAAGGTTGTTCTCATCGTGAATCGCCACGGATTCGAATCGCGTCAGGCTAACGGCGTTTTCCACTCCGGCGTAATCGTTCCTGAGCGCGGCGGCCATAGGCGCGGGGGAGGCAGCGAGAGCGTCGACGCCGTTCCGGTATTTCACGTTCGAATTCACGCGATAAATGCGGTCTTTGTTTTGATGAAAATCATCAAAGCTCGTCTCTTCGCGTATGAACAGAATGATGATCAGACAGACGGCCATACTCAACGCCAGCCCGATAACGTTGATCAATGAAAAACCGCGATACTTGGCCAAAGTCCGAAACGTGATTTTGAGATAGTTCTTAAACATTTCTCTCCCTCGCTGGTTATTGACAATCGATTCCCCGCCATGCTCGAAACGCATTCGAGCACAGGTTTTTGACAAGATTTTTTAAAACGCAGAGACGCAAAGGACGCTGAGAAGCGCTGAGGTAAATAAATCGAATACTCAACCTAAGTAAAACTCCGCGAAGCTCTGCGAACTCCGAGTCTCTGCGTTGATAGATAATCCAAAATTATGCTGAAATAGTAATGCGTTCCTAACAAACAGCCTAAAAAATAGGAATGCGATCCTGTTTTTTGCTGATGGAATTTTTATTCATAGCGTAATGCTTCCACCGGGTTCGCCAACGCAGCGCGGATTGTAAGCGCGGCAATCGCTGAAATCGCGATGACCAAAGTCAATCCGCCCGCCAGAAAGAACACCCAAAATCCGATGTCGACGCGATAAGCAAAACCTTGCAGCCAGTTTTCGATGGCGAGCCACGCCGCCGGCCATGCGATCAAATTTGCAAATAACACGAGCTTGACAAAATCTTTAGTGAGCAAATTGGCGACGCTGGCGACTGAGGCGCCGAGCACTTTGCGCACCCCGATTTCTTTCGTGCGTTGTTCCGCGCTATACGCCGCAAAGGCGAACAGGCCCAGGCACGCGACGAAAATCGCCAGTCCGGCGCTGACTGAAACCATCGCGCTCAATCGTTCCTCGGCGCGGTACTGTCGTTCGAAATCGTCGCGCAGAAAAAAGTAATCGAATGTTTGCTCCGGTTCGAGTGTTCGCCAGACTTCTTCGAGTTCGGCAAGCGTTGTTTTTAAATTGGTCGTATTGAGCCGAAGGGACAAATAGCCGCCGGAAAAACCCGCCTGTTCGTCGAACTTGACCACCACAGGCTCGACGGCCTGCTTGAGCGAGGTATAATGAAAATCTTCCAATACGCCGACCACGCGCCCTGTCCCCATTTCCGAGCGAACGGAAATCGTAAATTGCTTGCCGACGGCTTCCTCGGCCGCCCAGCCAAATTTTTGCGCCGCCGTTTCATTAATCAAATAACCGTCGCTGGAATCGGTCGCCATTATCGCTGAAAGATCGCGTCCGGCAGCCAAAGCCAGATCAAAAGTCGAGGCAAAGTTGAAATCAGACAAAATGGTATCGAACGCGTGGCTCTCGCCATCCGACTGCCCTTCCGCGAGATAGCGCCGGATCACGCCGCCGCGTCCCGGAATGCTTGAAGTTAACGTTGCGGCTTCAACGCCGGAAATTCGCGTCAATTCATTGGTGATCGTGGCGTATTTCTGCACGGGAATGTGCTTTTGCATTTCGAGAACGAGCATCTGCTCTTTCTCAAAACCAAGCGGCTGGTTTTTCATGAACCGCAATTGCTGGATGACGGTGATGACCCCGGCAATGAGAAAAATGGAGATTGCGAATTGTACGACAGCCAAGGTTTTGCGCGTCGTCGCTGATTTTTGTCCGCGCGTCAAGCGTCCCGTTAGCGCGACGATGGGCTGAAACGCCGACAGCCAAAACGCCGGATAGCCGCCCGCAACAAATCCGACAAAAGCGACCACGCCGAACAAGACGACAAGCACGAAAACCGGATCCGCCATAATTTGCGACATAAAAGTGATGCTTTTTCCCATGAACGCATTGAAAACCGGCAGGCTGATTTCGACGAGAAAGACGGCGAACAATAATGCAAACAAGCTCAGGAGAATCGATTCGTTGAGGAACTTCCTGACCAATTCACCGCGATACGCGCCAAAAACTTTTCGCAGACCGATTTCGCGAGCGCGCCTGCTTGATTTGGCTGTTGCCAGCGAGATAAAATTGATGCAGGCGATGATCAGCACAAACGCCGCGATGGCCGAAAAAATGTACAGCGTGCTCGTTTCGCCGTTCGCCGCGATCTCAAATTCGCGGTGGGAATGCAAATGAATGTCGGTGAGCTTTTGCAGGGAGAGATTGAAGCTCGCGCCCGGCGGCAGCGTCATGTTGTTGCTTACCGCCTCGTTGAGTTTGGGAATTATCGCTTCAACATCGGCGTTTTCCGCGAGCAAGAGATAAGTGTATCCGGCGAATCCGCGCCAGGTATTGAGATTTTCTTGCGCAATGCCTTGCAGGCGCGTCGTTGAAAAAATGTAGTTGAAGGTGAAATGCGAATTGCGCGGCGGGTCTTTCACCACGCCAGTGACATGAAACTCGCCTTGCAACGCCAATTCGACTGTTTTGCCGATCGCACCTTCGTCGCCAAACAATCGCCGGGCGGTTTCTTGGGTGATGACGACGGAGCCGGGCGCATCGAGCGCGGTTTCGGCGTCGCCGCTCAGAAATTCATAGGAAAACATTTCAAAAAATGTGGAATCGGCGACCAGCACGCCGCTTTCATTTAATCGTTGATCGCCGATTTTGACCAACGTTTCGCCCTGAACGAACTGCATGTCCGCCATGCGTGTAAAAGATTCTACCTCGGGCAATTCCGCCGCGACGGTTCGCCCCAGTCCGGACGGGGCCATGGCAAAGGCGCGCGGGCCGCCGCCGAGATTTACGTCGGTCACCACGCGGTAGATACGCTCCGCCTTGGCATGAAAACGATCGTAGCTCGACTCGTCGTACACAAAGAGCAGGATCAAAATGCAGCACGCCATGCCGATCGCCAGCCCGCTGATATTGATGATTGAATAAGCAGGCTGTCTGACAAGCGTGCGCCACGCGATTTTAAAGTCGTTTTTGAACATGATCCGCCTCGGCAGGTTTTGAGAACTCTCGTTTGGTACATTGAGCCGATGTCAAAGACCAACATTTGTACCAATCTGTTTTCATGCAGAGTTTGAAACGAAAATGGAAGACCAAAATGAGGAGGGTATTCGCTGGCAGGACAACCGGCGTTCGGTTTCGAACGCCGAGATTTAAAAATTGGGGCTGTCGTTTTTAAAAGCTAATCTTAAGCTTTTTGGCTTTCAAAAAGCCAAAAGATATGACGAAAATGATTCAACTGATTGTGCAAAATTGATGTCTGATTTATGGTTAAGCGTGTAGGTCACTTGGGTAATACTTTAATTATAAACTTAATTATATCCAATATTTCAGCGCTATTTATTCCGATGGATGCGTAGCTGGTTTCAACGTATTGATCTCTTATCTCATCGATTTTCAAACCATCTTCTAAAAGAGTCAAATAGTCGATTTCAGATTCTTCGAATTCAAAAGCCCATGCGGTAATTGTTTGAGTTTTATCGCCGCAAGCTAAAGTAAAGCCATCAAAATGAACAGAGTACGTCCGCGTAACGCCTTTGAGCTCATTTCTGAAATTATCAAAATGCAAATAACCTCGATTCCACCCAGGGTTAAGGTAGGTTGAAAAATTTTGTGTGAACTTTTTAAGTTTATACTCTTTGCCGTTTTCTGTTTTTAAAGTTAGTCCATCATTTATAGTCTTAAAATAGACTATTTCATCATTCTTTAAGTCATTATTTGCAATTAGGAAAATAAAAGTCGATGTACTCGCATTGATAAGCTCCTGATAGTTCTTTCGCAGCAATTGTTCCTTATGCTCATCTGACAATCCTTCTAAGGCGGCCTTGTATTCAACCGCAGCGTGAATGACTTCTTTCTTTAAAGGAATAATAATTACTTTGCTTTTTAGCTCTCGAAAATATCCACATGATATGCCAAATTCTCTGAACTTTAAATTCGCTTCAAGGGCAATCGTCAAAGCGGCCAGTTTTTTTTCAATATCTTCTTTTTTGTATTCTTCAGGAGTAAGTGTTTTTTGTGCATCTTTATTACAACTTTCTCCAGCAAGACCAAGAAAAACAGCAATAACACAACCAACCAAAAAAGTATCCTTTATTTTCATTTAATCCTCCAAATGTAAGTAAATGGATCATTGCATGAAAAACGCCTTTTCCTTGTAAATATTCGATTTTTACCAACCCCCTTTTCCATAAATATAATCTACTTGTTGAAAGGGTCGTCCAAAGAAGGTCATTATGAAAATGAAAATAATAAAGTAGACCCCGAAGTTGCAGATTGAGTCAATAATCAGGATGCGCTATAGCTCTTGATTCTTCGTCTCTTACGAACTTAATCACGCATCGTTACTGCTTTATTTTTCCGTTTTTCAAGCGTCAATATAACGAAATAGGCGGAAAAACGCAATCGTCCTGTTTTTTGACTCCGAAATTTACTCACACTGCAAACTCTGCACTGGATTTGTCAGTGCGGCTTTGGTGGATTGATAACTAACGGTCAGAAGCGACACGCCGAGCATAGTCGCGGCGGACAAAAGAAATGTGTAGGCATTGGGTGAGATATTGTAGGCGAAATCCGGCAACGATTGTTGTATGGAAATACCATGCGAACAATGGACGAGCAGAAAAAAGAGCGTGATAAGCTTTGTTTTAAAATTCGCTTTAGTGACTTTTAGTTTTATTTGAAGCATTTTTTCGAAAGTCGGAAAAGTTATGACAAAAACAATTCAACTCCGCAAAAGAGGCTTGTTGACGTTGCCGGTGGAAATCCGCAACCGTTATCAACTCGACGAAGACGACCCAATGACGCTTGTCGATCTCGAAGAAGGCATTTTCCTAAGTCCCAAAATTTCTGTTTTGCAAAAACTTGCCGCTCAAATTGAAGCATTACGGGAAGAAAATAACGTCTCGCTCGCGGAACTGATCGAAGCCGTTCATGATTTACGCGATCAAAAATAATAGCGGCGTTTAAAAATTTATGGAATCGAAAATTCCTTTCATCAAAGTATTTTTTGATGCGGATGCCATAATTGCAGGTTCGGCGTCAAAAACCGGAGCCGCTTTTGTTTTGCTGCCACTCTCAGAACTTGGGCTTATTCAAGGATTTATTTCTCAAAAAGCAACTGGAGAGTGCCGCAAAAACCTTCAGTTCAAGCTCCCGCACACCATGCCGTCCTTTGAAAAAATAATCGAAAGCTCACTAACGCTTATTGATGATCCCCCTGAACAGAAACGAGAACTATTCAGCAAAATGGCGCATGAAAAAGACGTGTTGATTCTTGCAGCCGCCGCTGAAATCCGAGCAGAGTTCATCGTCACTTTCAATACGAAAGATTTTTTGCCCTCCGTCTGACCTGGGTTTGATGATCATAAAACCCGGCGATTTATTAGCTAAAGTTCGGCGAAAACTTTCCGAAATTATTTCCTGACCTCATTCGCACTGTAAACTTTTCACAGGATTCGTCAGCGCGGCTTTGATGGATTGATAGCTGACGGTGAGCAGCGCTACGCCCAAGACGATGACTGCCGACATGAGAAACGTCCAGAAGTTGGGCGAGGTTTTATAGGCGAAATCTTGCAGCCACTGTTGCACGAAATAGTAGGCCACCGGCGCAGCAAGTATGAAGGCGACGGCGACGAGCTTGGTGAACTCCTTTGAGAGAAGCAGAACGATTCCGGAAACGGTGGCGCCGAGGGTTTTGCGGATGCCAATCTCTTTCGTGCGTTGTTCCGCCGTGAACGACGCTAGCCCAAACAAGCCGAGACAGCCGACGAAAATTGTCAGACCGGCGAACCAATTAAAAATGCCGCCGAGCTTTTGCTCTTTTCGGTAGAGTTGATCGAAGGCGTCGTCGAGAAAGAAGTATTCGAACGGACGATGCGGCGCCAGCTCCGCCCAGGTCTGTTGCAATGCCGCAACTTCAGTTCTTACGTCCCGCCCTGAAATGCGCACGGCGAGATTGTCGAGAAAATAGGAAACGGGCGTCACCATAGCCACCAATGGTTCGATTTCGTGGTGCAAAGAGCGCAGGTGGAAGTCCTGCATCACGCCAACGACTCTGCCTGTGCGCGCTTGCCCGGAAGCGACTTTGTCAACCTCAAAACGCTTGTTGATTGCTGATTCCCAGCCAAACTTTTTAATCGCCGCCTGGTTCAAAATAAACGCCTCGCCCGCATCGGAAATGCGGTCGCGCGAAAAGCCGCGTCCTTCGACGATTTCAATGCCAAAAGTTTTGTCAAAATCCGGATCGACGAGCAAGGTCGCCATGTTTGTATTGTCATCCTGCGCCATGCCTTCGGCTTTGATTGGGAAGCCGTAGTAGCCCGACTCCCAGGGGAAATTCGAAATCGCCGTCGCGCTGATGACACCGGCGTTGGCGAGCACGCGATTTTTGAGCGTCACATAATTGTTTTGCAGAGCGTCGTCGCGAATCGGAATGACGACGACGTACTCTTTCTCGAAACCTAATCGATTGTTTTGGATAAAGTTCAATTGCTTGTGAATCCCGGCTGTGACGATGATCAACGCGATAGAAATGACAAACTGCAGCACGACGAGCGCGGAACGCAATTGCTTTGGACCTCGTGCGGCGCCGCCGAATGAAATTTTCCCCTGCAAAACCTGAATCGGGCGGAAGCGCGCCAGAAAAAACGCCGGGTAGCTGCCCGCGAGAAGGCCAACGATGAGCGTCGTTCCGATCAAGCCGACCCAGACCATGATGTTTTCCGTGTAAGCTACGTCCATGTCTTTACCGATCAGCGAATTGAACGTCGGCAGGAAGAATTCGACGATGGCAATCGCCAAAATCATGGCGACAACGGCGTAAACCAACGATTCGCCGAGAAATTGTTTAATAAGCTGCGCACGCTCGGCTCCCACGACTTTGCGCAAACCGACTTCTTTCGCGCGATTGGCCGAACGCGCCGTCGCAAGGTTCATGAAATTGATGCAGGCGATGAGAAGAATAAACGCCGCCACCATCGCAAAAAGATAGATGTAAGTGATGTTTCCCGTCGGTTGAACTTCAGCTTGCAAGGTGGAATAAAGGTGAATGTCTGTGAGCGGCTGCAATTCCGGGGTCATCCAATCGCGCGTGGATTCGGGGAATTTCGTGCGCGCCATTTCGGGCAGGCGTTCGGCGATAATCGAAGCGTCGAAGTTTTCCGGCAGCATGGCGTAGGTGTACATCGGCGGCCAGTGCCAACCGCGGATCATGACCCAATTTCCGATGATCGTGTTCACGCCGTTCATCGACGCGAGAAAATCGAAAGAAATGTGGGAATTGTGCGGCACGTTTTCAAGCACGCCGGTGACGGTCACGTCCAATTGATTTTCTATGCGCAGAGTCTTGCCGATGGGATTTTCCTTGCCAAAGTAGCGTTGCGCCGTTTCTTCGGTGACGACCACGCCGTTCGGGACGGTCAAGGCGGTTTTGGGATCGCCTTGCAGTAATTTGAATGAGAAAACGTCAAAAAACGACGAGTCGCAGAAGAAGAACTTGTCTTCCTGAAATTTGACGTCCTCGGTGTATTTGACCATGACGCTGTGGGGGAAAAGACGAACGACGTTTTCGATTTCAGGATTTGTGGAAAGCATAATCGGCGTGAGCGGCGCATAGGTAGTGGCGACCTTGGCGGACACGCCGTTTTCACTCTCCTCGCTAATCACGCGATAGATGCGGTCGGCGTTCTGGTGAAATTTGTCATAACTCAGTTCGTCCTGCACGTAAAGCAGAATGAGCAAGCATGCCGCGATGCCCACCGCCAAACCGACGATATTGATGACGGCGTACGCCTTGAATTTCAGCAGATTGCGGACGGCGATTTTGAGATAATTTCTAAACATGACTCGCACCTTCGTTTGATGTCGTTTTTGAAGTCATCGATCATCCGCGAACGGTTTCGCGGAATCCCCCCGCAGTGCAAGAGTCAACAGTTATGCCAGAGCTGTTTTTTATGGTTTTAGCTGGAATTGAAGCGGCGGGAGATTTTGAAGCTATCCGTTATTATTACAACGAATGTCCGTAGACGAACAAAGCAAGGCAATTGCGTCTGTTCAGCTCGATGCAATGTTGGATGGTGATTCTGGAAGGCGACTTGAGAAGGCGGCGTACCCAGTCCGTACGTCACAGCGAATCAGGAGTTTGTTTCCAGACTCATGATTCGCTTGACCTAAAGGTTATTTCTCGAAAATCATTTCATTAACAACAGTTTGCGCTGCGCGCTAAAGCTTTGCCCGGATTTAATCGTATACAAATACAAGCCGCTCGCGATAGAAAATCCGGCGTCGTCTTTCGCATCCCAAACGACTTTGTGCGCGCCAGGCGCGTATTTGCCGGAAACCAGCGTCCGCACCAGCCGCCCCGCACTGTTGAAAATCTTCAATTCAACATGCCCGGCTTCAACCAGATCGAATTGAATCGTCGTGCTCGGATTGAACGGATTCGGATAATTCTGATGCAGCGCAAAACGCTCCGGTAAAACCTGATCACTGGACACTGAATACTGATCACTGAAAACTGCCTTCGGAGAAACACACCGCTCCAGCGCATTGCAATAGTCTTCCCACGCCTTGCGATAATCCTTGATCGCGTCGCCGAAGTAGCCGCCGTCGGGATCATTGTATTCAACGTCGCCGTCGGCAAGATCATTGTCGCCGTCTTCCATGTCGTCGGCCATTTTGCCGGACGGAGAAGGATCGCATTCCAGCGCTTCTTCCCGTTTTTCCGTCGCGGTGTGGCGGGCGCAATCGGCCAGAGCGCCGGCGATTTCGTCCGTGCCGTCCATTTCTTCGCGCGCTTCTTCCAAAGCGTCGGCGGCGTCGCGCATCGCGTCGAGCATGTCTTTGGTTTCATTCTCATCGGCAAATTCCAGCGCTTCCCGCAAAGCTTCTTTGGCTTCTTCCAGCGGATCGAGAGCCTCTTCCGGAGTTGCCGGATCGTCGATGAGCGCTTGCACGGCGGCGCATTGCTCGGAAAGAACGTCTTCTTTCGACAAGGCCGTCACCGTGACTTCATCGGTGGCTTCACAGCCGTTTTCGTCGGTGACCGTAACGGTGTAGGTCGTCGACGCGTAAATTTCAGCGGTCGGATTTGCGGCGGAGGGATCGTCCAGGCCGTCTACCGGCAGCCAGGAATAGCTCAAAGCGCCGGTTCCGTCCGAACCCGTTGGCGCGCCGCCGATTGTCGTTTCCCCGCCCGCGAAAATCACGGCGTCCGAACCGGCGTCGGCGGTTGGGGACGGCAAAACAGTTACCACGACGTCATCGGTGGCGGATAAACCCGTGCCGGTTTCGGTGACGGTCACCGTGTAGATGGTCGTCATTGCGGGCGCCGCGGTTGGATTTGCTGCGGCGGCATTACTCAGGCCCGTCCCTGGCGACCAGCTTATATCGTAGGGGCCGCCATTTCCGCCTGAAGCCGTCGAACTTCCGCCGATCGTCGTGGAAAGTCCTGAACAAATTTCCTGATCTTCTCCGGCGTCAGCAACGGGAGGATTGACGACGGAAAGGGCCAGATTGCACAACCCCTGCAGGCCGCCCGTGTCCGTAAAAATAATATTCGCGGCATAGACGCCGATGTCCGCGGCGGCAGGCGTCCAGCTAAACGTGACGGCAAAAGGCGACGCAGCGGTGGTTCCCGCCGCCGGGGTCAACGTCGCTCCAGCGGGCAGCCCTAACGCCGAAACGGTCAGATCGTCGTTGTCCGGATCAACCCCGGTCAATGTTGTCGTATACGTTTGCCCAACCGTCAGGATTTGCGTTCCGGACGGGCCGCTGCATGTCGGCGCTTGATTGACGGAGCCGCCGACGATTTCTATGATGAAATCCAGCGCGATTTGCGTTTCATTACCGGGCGTGTCTTGTTCGATAATGATCTGCGCGGCGTATTTTTGGTTCGCGACCGTCCCGGCGGTGTTCCAGGTCAGAACGCAATCATTTGAGATCGAAAGGTTGTGTCCGCCGGCAGCGGCGACGGCCGGAATTTCCGACTCGGCCAGCGTCGCCATGCGGCACGTCACCGGATCGCCGTCGGGATCGACAACCGGAAGTGGAATGGAATTCACCGTCCCCTGAGACATTTGCAAAATTGCCGGCAGAGAGCTGACCGGCGAACCGGTGTTGCCGTTTCTCAGATCCACAACGGTTTCCACCCTGAAATAATCGCCCCCGGCATTGATCAAAGAGCTGATTCTGCAACAGTGACTGAAATGCGCCGTGAACGGCCCGTCCGAAGCATAGGTGTGCTGCACTTTGAATTCCCAGATCGCGAAGCTCTCGCCATTGAGATCCGTCCCGGAAAAAATCTGCGTCATGCCCGATGAATTGCGTGTGACCGAACCGCCGTCGCCGAAAAACAACTGCACGTGCGGATTCACCCGCCAGGCCGTCGTCACGGTGAACTCAACCGTTTTATCCGCCACTTTCATCCACGTGACGCGCCCGGCGCGAAAGTGCGTGGCCTCCGCGGACGTGGTCAGAGCGAAGCTCATGCCCAAAAACACAAGCGCGGCAAACAGCTTTGAGCCTTTTTCAAAATAATTCTTTGTGTGTGTAGCAACGGAATTTTTGATCATGACAGACCCCTTTTTTAAAATGTCATTGATGTTCTATGTTTGATTTCACAACGTAACTATTATTACAACGTTAAGTCCAACATTCTCGTGACCATGCTTCGCGTGGTCATGCAGCTTTCGGCGCTTCGCGCCGGTTCCGTCCGCACAATTTTGAACCTGAATGAGTCGGCGCAAAGCGCCGGGGCTGCATTCCAACGCGAAGCATTGGAACGAGAACGACACTTCTCTTACGTGATCCCGCGGACTTAACGTTGGAATACTATTCAGCGAGACTAACCGCACGAGCGTCGGAACGTAACGCAAACATCCTTGTTTGCGAGTCAGTCGAAGCAAGAAGCGACACGTTTGCGCTCCGGGTTAATTCCGGGCAAGCAAGGATGCTTGCGTTACGTTTGCCTCGCGTAACATCAGTTACTCAGAAGCTTTCCAACCGCGCCCGCGGTCTTGATCAACAAGTAACTTCCATGCTGCTTCGCGGCGCTCCGCCTGACGTTGAACCGTCAGGCTAATTTGAATAAACCCTGCTGAAGCAGGCTGAAAGTTGAGCCGCTTTTAAGTGGGTTTTTCAGATTAGCCGCGGGGTTCAACCCGCGGCGGCGAACCGGCCCGAATAGTTACCCTTATCGCATTAAAACCAGCTTTTTCCGGATCACCGCCCCGCCGGCTTGCAGCTTGGCCAGATAGACGCCGCTGGCAACGCCGCGTCCGGAATCATCACGCGCATCCCAAACCGCTTTGTGCGCGCCCGGAGCATAATCGCCGGAAACCAGCGTATGGACAAGCTGCCCCGCGCTGTTATAAATCTTCAATTCAACATGCCCGGCTTCGACCAAATCAAACCGAATCGTCGTTGAAGGATTGAACGGATTCGGATAATTCTGATGCAGCGCAAAACGCTCCGGCAAAACCTGATCACTGGATACGGAAGACTGATCACTGAAAACTGCCTTCGGAGAAACACACCGTTCCAGCGCCTCGCAATAACTTTCCCAGGCTTTTTTGTAATCCTTGATCGCATCGCCAAAGTAGGCCTCGCCGGATTCTTCATCCCCGGCAGCCAGGTCCTTGTCGCCGTCTTCAACGTCATCGGCCATCTTGCCGGTCGGGTTGGGTTCGCAAGCGTAGATTTCGTCTCTTTTTTCGCTCGCGATGTGGCGGGCGAGGTCGGAGAGCACTTGCGCGATGGCGTCGGTGTCGGCGTTTTCATCGCGCGCTTCTTCCAGAGCATCGGCGGCGTCGCGAATCGCGTCGAAAAAGCCTTCCGTATCACCGGCTTCAGCAGCGGCGGACGTTTTTTTCAACGCTGAGAGCGCTTCTTCATCATTGCCGCCGGCAGCGGCGGCCGCTTCTTCCAATGCTGTCTGCGCATCTTCAAGATGTTCGATGGCTTCCTCCGGCGTGGCGGGATCATCGAGCAGCGTTTGTACTTCCGCGGCCTGATTGTTGGCAACCTCAGCATTTGACAGCACGGTGACGGTGACGTCGTCCGTTGCTTCACAGCCGTTTTCATCGGTTACAGTTACGGTGTAAGTTGTGGTAACGGCCGGTTCAGCGGTCGGGTTGGCGGCGGAAGCATCGTCGAGTCCGTCAGCCGGAGACCAGGATGTTGCGAGCGCGCCGGTTCCGCCGGAAGCCGTTGGCGCGCCGCCGATGACAACGGTCGCGCCCTCGAAAATTTCCGCGTCCGCTCCGGCGACTGCGCTTGGGCTGGCGAAAACGTCGATGACGACTTCATCCGTGTCGCTCCCGCCGTTGCCGTCCTCCACGGTGATCTCAATCGTGTGCGAGCCGACGCCTAGAGAAACAGTCGGGTTCCCGCCTGTGGCAATGGTCGTCGCGCCTTTCTTCCAGGTGTAGGTCAAAGCGTCATCTTCGGGATCATTGGAGCCGGAGCCGTCGAGGGTCACGCTTGCTAAGCTTGCCGATGTACAAATCTCCTGATCAGCGCCGGCGTGCGCCACCGGCGGCTGATTCGTGACGGGTTCAAAAATGTAGGCGGGTTTTTTCACGTCCGTCCCGACAATGATGCGGTCCCCGCTGATCGAAACCGACCAGCCGAACCCGCCACCGTCTCCTTTATCGCTGGCCTGGATTTTGGCGATCTCGCTCCAGCCTCCGGCGTTGCAGCGCTCGACAATATAGGCCGCGCCGGCGTTATTAACGCCGGTGTCTTCTTTATACGCCCCGACAATGGCGCGGTCGCCGCTGATCGAGACCGAACTGCCGAACTCGTCACTGCGTTCTTTATCGCTGGCCTGGATTTTGACGGTCTCGCTCCATCCCGACCCGTCGGGACTGCGTTCAAAAATATAGGCTGCGCCGGCGCCGCGACCGCCCGTGTCTTCATCATACGCCCCGACAATGGCGCGGTCGCCGCTGATTGAGACCGAAAAGCCGAACTCATCACGAGCTTCTTTATCGCTGGCCTGAATTTTGGCGGCCTCGCTCCAGAACCCGGCAGCGCTGCGCTCAAAAATGTAGGCGGTGCCGGTGTGATTACCGCCGGTGCCTTCTCTATACGCCCCGACGATGGCGCGGTCGCCGCTGATCGAGACCGACCAACCGAAGTAGTCACCGGCTTCTTTATCGCTGGCTTGGATTTTGACGATCTCGCTCCAGATCCCGGCGCCGCTGCGCTCAAAAATATAGGCCGCGCCAGCGTTGGTATCTTCCCGATTCGCCCCGACGATGGCGCGGTCGCCGCTGATCGAGACCGAATTGCCGAACTTGTCTCCGTATTCTTTATCGCTCGCCTGAATTTTGGCGACCTCGCTCCAGACCCCGGCGGCGCTGCGTTCAAAAATGTAGGCCGTGCCGGTATCATTCCAATGCGCCCCGACAATGGCGCGGTCGCCGCTGATCGAGACCGAATAGCCGAAATAGTCATATGCTTCTTTATCCCTGGCCTGGATTTTGGTGACTTCGCTCCAGCCCCCGGCGCCATTTCGCTCAAAAATGTAGGCGGCGCCGGCGCTGGAACCGCCGGTGTCTTCCCCATACGCCCCGACAATGGCGCGGTCCCCGCTGATCGAGACCGAATAGCCGAAATCGTCACCGGTTCCTATATCGCTGGCCTGGATTTTGGCAACCTCGATGAACTGCGCTTCTGCGGCGTCAGCGTTTGACAGCACGGTGACAGTGACATCGTCCGTTGCTTCGCCGCCGTTTTCATCAGTGACTGTCACGGTGTATGTGGTTGTCACCGCGGGCGCAGCGGTTGGATTGGCCGCGGTCGCGCTGCTCAAGCCGGTTGCCGGCGACCAACTGAAAGTATAAGGCTCGCCATCGCCGCCGGAGCCGGTCGGGCTGCCGCCGATGTTTGTCGATGATCCCGAACAGATTTCCTGGTCCGCACCGGCGTCCGCGATCGGTGGTTGATTGAAATTGGAATATTCAAAAATATAGGCAGTCCCGGCGCTAGTACCGCCGGTCTCTTCCTGATACGCCCCGACAATAGCCTGGCCGCCGCTGATCGCGACCGAATAGCCGAATTTCATAGCCACTTGTTTGTTGCTCGCCTGAATTTTGGCGGTTTCGCTCCAGACGCCGTTTGTATTGCGCTCGAAAATGTAGGCGGCGCCGGGGTGATTGCCACGCATCCCGACAATGGCGCGGTCGCCGCTGATCGAGACCGAATTGCCGAACAAGTCACCGTCTTCTTTGTCGCCAGCCTGAATTTTGGCGACTTCACTCCAGAAGCCGTCCGTGTTGCGCTCAAAAATGTAAGCGGCGCCGACGGAAATCCCGCCGGCATCTTCCTGATCCGCCCCGACAATGGCGTGGCCGCCGTTGATCGCGACCGAAATGCCGAATTTCATATCCGCTTGTTTGTTGCTCGCCTGAATTTTGGCGGTTTCGCTCCAGACGCCGTTTGTATTGCGCTCGAAAATGTAGGCGGCACCGACGTTACTACCGCCGGTATCTTCCCGATATGCCCCGATAATGGCGTGGTCGCCGCTGATCGAGACCGAAACGCCGAACAGGTCACTGGCTTGTTTATCGCTGGCCTGAATTTTGGCGGTTTCGCTCCATATGCCGCTGCCATCGCGCTCAAAAATGTAGGCGGCACCGGCGTTAAAAGCGCCGATGTCTTCCCCATACTCCCCGACAATGGCGCGGTCGCCGCTAATCGCGACCGATTGGCCGAAAAAGTCACCGGTTTGGTTATCGCTCGCCTGAATTTTGGCGACCTCGCTCCAGGCCCCGGTACCGCTGCGCTCAAAAATATAGGCGCCGCCGCCGGTATCTGTCTGATGCGCCCCGACAATGGCGCGGTCGCCGTCGATTGAGACCGAATAGCCGAAAAGGTCGCCGGCTTGTTTGTCGCCGGCCTGAATTTTTACTGCCTCACTCCAGCCCCCGGCACCGTTGCGCTCAAAAATGTAGGCGGTGCCAGCGGAAACACCGCCGGTATCTTCCCACGGCGTTCCAACAATGGCGCGGTCGCCGCTGATCGAGACCGACCAGCCGAAACCGTCACCGGCTTGTTTGTCGCTGGCCAGGATTTTGGCGACTTCGTTGAATTGCGCCAGCGCATTTACTGTTGAAAGGACGATGGTCAGAAGGCAGATAGCAACGGTTGTGAAAATCGGGTTGTTTTTTCCCATTTTGTTGCCCCGTTTGGTCGAGAGTTCATGTGTAAGAACAGTAGTGTCCGGTTATAAGTCGAATAAATTCAATTGCTTGCAGCTTTCATGGTC
>CAXHAT010000042.1:0-45817 GCA_964014485.1 uncultured Deferribacteres bacterium | reverse complement strand
TGATGGAGTGATGGAGTGATGGAGTGATGGAGTGATGGAGTGATGGAGTGATGGATCATAATTCCATTAATCCAACAATCCAGTATTCCATTTTGCTAAAATTCCAACCCTTTTCCGGTGTTGAGAATCAATACTTCGTCAATTCGTTTAGTTTTACCCGTTGCGAAAGGAAGTGGATGGTGAAAAAGATTTTGATGTATGCGGTCGGGGGACTGTTGGTCATTTTTATCGGTTTGCAGTTTGTGCCGGTTGAGAAAGAGAATCCGCCGGAAAACGGCCCGCTTCAAGTACGCGCTGACATTGCGCCGATCCTGGAACGGTCGTGTTACGATTGTCACTCGAACAAAACGGTCTGGCCCTGGTACTCGAACATCGCGCCCGTTTCCTGGCTGGTTGAAGTAGACGTTTTGGACGGTCGCAGCGACTTGAATTTTTCGGAATGGGGAACCTACCCAACGAAGCGGAAAATCCACAAACTCGACGGCGTGATCGAAAAAGTCGAGTCGAAGGAAATGCCGCTGCCGAAATATCTTTACATGCACAGCGACGCTGAACTTTCAGATGAGCAAATTGAAGCGGTTGCCGCCTGGGCCGACTCCTTGATGGTCGTACTCGAAGAATCCGAAGAGGAGAACTGAGCGTGCGCGAACGGCAATGTCGCACGTACACTTATGAAAGCGCTCATCACCGGCGGCGCCGGGTTTATCGGCTCGCATCTGGCAGACGCTCTTCTGGCGCAAGGTTGGGCGGTCAGCATTATTGACGATCTTTCCACCGGCAGGAAAAGAAATTTCCAACATCTTATTGAGCGCGACGATTTTTCGTTTGTAATTGAATCGATCATGAACGAAGCCCTGATGGATCGCCTGGTCGCGGAATGTGACGTCGTTTTCCACCTCGCTTCGGCGGTCGGCGTCGATTTGATTGTCAAAAAGCCGGTCGAAGTGATCGAGCGCTGTATTCTGGGCACGGAAATCGTGCTGCGCATGGCGAATCGCTACAAGAAAAAAGTTCTTTTTACAAGCTCTTCCGAAGTTTACGGCAAAAATTCCAAAACGCCGTTCAGCGAAGACGACGACTGTCTGCTGGGGCCGACGTCAAAAAGCCGTTGGAGCTACGCGTGCTCGAAAGCCGCAGACGAATTTTTGGCTCTGGCTTATTTTAAAGAGAAAGAACTGCCGGTTATTATCGTCCGTCTGTTTAACACGGTAGGCCCCCGCCAATCCGGGCGATACGGCATGGTTTTGCCGCGATTTATTGAACAGGCTCTGGCCGGAAAACCATTAACGCTCTTCGGCGACGGCGCTCAAAGTCGCTGTTTTACCGATGTAAGCGACGTTGTCGGCGCGCTCATTTCGCTCACGGAACACCCTGAAGCGCCGGGCGAAATTTTTAATATCGGCACAACGGAAGAGACGTCGATACAACAATTGGCGGAGCGGGTCATCGCGATTACGGAGAGTGCGTCGCGAATTGAGAAAATCCCTTACGAGGACGCCTACGAAGCAGGTTTTGAAGACATGCGTCGTCGCGTTCCGAACATCAAGAAAATTCAATCGCTCATTGGCTACTTGCCCCAAATCAGCCTGGAGCGTACAATTTTGAAAATGAAAGCGTACTACAATGCGGGGGCGCGGTGAATTTGTAAAAAGCGCCGTTTCTCTTTGACGCTTCGCAATGATAGTCGGTTATTGCCGGCAAGACGCTAAAGAGTTTTTAGGCTCCCGATTGTTTCGCCGACCATCGGCTTTTCAGAGTGACAAGCCGGGGACTTTTGCGATAGATACAAATAAGTACGCAGGTTTTACATCTTTGATTTTGCAACAATGAAGTATTCTTCGGAAGCCAGCGTTATTACCGAAAACTTTCTGCCTGACACGAGCAAAGTCGCGCCGGAAGAGGTAAAACGCCTGATACGCGACGTGCAGTATGAACTGACCGCCGCCTGGAAATTTTTTATGGGATTGGGGATCGACAGGCAGGCGTTGATTTTTGCCAACGGCTTCACCACCCTCCCCCTTGCCATCGCCCGCAATTGCAGTCATGTCATCGTCCACGGGTTGCGTGAAAAAGAACAAGAGCTTTTGCGCACCGTTGCCGTCAGCAAACAGATTAGCAACTACACCTGCGTTGAAGACGTTTCCAATCTCGCCACGCAATTTGACGTCATCATTTTCACAACCACAAACCTGGGCGACGCCCCCGCCTTTCCCAGCAAACACGACGTGTCCAGGCTCATTGGGAGAAAATCGGAAGTTTGGATGGTGACCACCAACGAACGCAGCGTCTCTTTTGCCAAGCGTGCGGCCAAAACGCTTTGGTGGAAAACCAAATCTCCTCATGATCGCAAACGCCGCAACGCTTTGGAAGGCGTACGATTTCAATTTGGCGAAAAGCAGCCAATGTTGTCGAAGCAGGCGAAGAGTTATCTGGAGACCATCGATTGCAAGCCGTTTTCACAAATTGCCGTCGCCCCCACCGTCATTAACGCGGAAGTGGTGCGGACTTTGACCGGCCCGCGTAATCAAGCCGTCAACGGCCATCTCGGCCCCACCTGGCGCAAATTTGTTTCGGAAGACGTTGTTATCGGGGCTTCGCGAGGTTCGGCGGGCATGAGTTTTCTGCAGCGCCTGCTGCACCATTTGCCGCGCACCGATTTGATGGACGGCAAAGTCTCGAAATATATGATTTCGCCGGGCGGGAAGGTGTTGGTTTTCGCAAAGTTTGATCAGCGCGGCGATACGCGCAACGCTTTGTTAAAACTGCCCTTAAACGCGACGACAACGATCAAAATGGCGAAGAACTATCGCCTGCTCAAAATGCTCGCCACAACCGAGCATGTCGGTTACAGTCGGCGCGGCTTTTTTCCGGAGCCGTTGGCGGAAGGCAGTTTTGAAAATCAGGCCTACTTTGTCGAAGGCATACTCAGCGGCAAATCCGGCGATATTCTCAAAGCGCCAAAATCGGAAAATGATCGTCTCGCGCATGAAATTTTTTCGTTTTGGAGCAGCGTGCAAGAATCATTATCGCGCAGCTACTTCTTCGACGAACCGACTTTTGATAAATTTATCTCGGAACCCCTGAAAGACGCTTTTGATTTTCTCGGCTTTGAAGGCGAGCATGAAACGATGCGTGAGAGAATTGAAGAATATCTCAAAGAGCGTTTTCTCAATCAAGCCTTTAACCTCTCCATCATCCACGGCGATTTCTCAGACAAGAACATCATTTTTGACGAACCGACTCTGACGCTTAAAGGCGTCATCGATTGGGACATGGCCCGCGAGATGGCCTTCCCGATTCTCGACGTCATGCACTATTTTGTGCGTTCTCATAGAATTTCCTATTCAAAGTCCCCGGTGAAATTGCTTCACACGATGATCTTCGAGAAAAAATTAATCCCGGAATATTTTCCTTCGATCGTGAACATGTACGAGGAAAGCTTCAAGCTGGACAAGTCCTTTCTCGGCCCGCTCATCATCGTCTATTGGATGCACCGGGCGGCCGGGCATTTCGGTACGCTCAAAAATTTAGACAAATCGTTCGTCAGGCGGAATTTTACGGAACCCCTAAAAATATTTGAAAGAATCTTGAGCGAATCGTGAACCCGGAAAATCAGATTTACTGCACCTTTTTGGACGCCTTGAGCGCTCAAAACATCCCATACGCTTGCCTTCGCGATGACGTAACCAGCGACCAGCCGATCAAAGATCTCGATTTGCTCACCGACGCAAAAAATCGAGCGGGATTCGCCAAAGTTGCAGCAGAAAACGGCTTCATTCAAATCAAGGACGACTTTCTCAACCCGTCGAAGTCGCTCTGGCTGCGCAACGACGACGGCGTGATCCGCTTGCTCGACGTGCATGAAAAAGTCGTTTGTCGCGGGATCGAATTTCTCGACGTTAATCGCCTGCTTCAAAACCGCCGCGAAGTGAACGGCTTCTTTCAACTTTCGCCGGAAGATTACTTGATGAGCCTGCTTTTTCACAATGTGCTCGCCAAGAAAAAAATTCAGGAAAAACACGCTCCGCTTTTAAAATCACTGTTAGCCAAAGCTCAGGACAAGGCATACATCGAAAAACATCTGCGGGAATATGGTCTGTGGCAGGAATTTGTCACGCTGACACAAAATCTTGAATCAGCCATCGACGATGAAAGAATAGTAGCTGCGAGCGAAAAACGCGCGCGTGAGGCTCTGTTGCAACGCGAGAGCAATCGCAGCAACGCGAAAATGTTGGAGTCGACGCGACGAAAGTTAAAGTTTTTCGGCAAAAAGCGCGGCGTCGTCATCGCGTTTATCGGCCCGGACGGCGCTGGAAAAAGCACGACGATCAAGGCGATTCAGGAAAGATTGAAACAAGCTGGGTTAGGCGGCAAGGTGGCCTACATGGGGCCGTGGGGAGACAGCGTCTTAAAGCTGCGCAAGATTTTCAAGCCGTTCCGTCCGTCCCCCTATCGCGACGATTACAAAGCTTATGATCAAGGCAAAACCGATCAAAAGCCCGGCCCGTTGAAAGGCGCGGCTTGGCTGAAATTTCAGTTTCGCAGCTTGCTTTATTACGCATTGCTGCATGTTGAAATGCAGGCGCGTTGGTTCATTCGCGTTATGCCGATGCTGCGGCAAGGACGGGTGGTTTTGAGCGACCGCTACATTTACGACATTCTCACCGGCTACAAGAACCGCCCGATGGACTACCAAGTCGAATTACGCGAAGCGATGTGCGACCGTTACCCCCGCCCAGACGTGGGCATTCTGCTCGACGCCGAGCCGGAAACGATTTTTGCACGCAAACCGCAACTCAACGAAGCCGAGCTCACCCGAGCCCGTGACGCCTACCACAAGATTGCCCAGGATTACGGCTTCGTTAAGCTTGATACCAGCCACTCCGTCGAACGGACGCTTGCTGAGTTTGATAAAAATATCCTGCCTACAATACTCGTTAAATTCCCCCGAAAACGACTAAACGCCAAGATTTCGTAATTTAAATTCTATCTGTTCCTCCTTCACGGGGCGCATCAATCGATCTTGATAAAGCGCCATCAAGTCTTCGATGCAGATTTCTTTTACTGCAATATCGTTGACCAGTTTGATCATTCGAGATATGCCACGGGTAATTATCCACACCTGCTTATTGTAATTGTGAAATTCCTCAACGGCATTGTCCGACAATTCAATACTGCCCTGCTTGAGTCGGTTGCAGTAATTGATGATTTGATCTTTTTTGTTCTTCTCGATATTTTTGGTACTGGTCGTACAATCATAAAGCACAGCCAAGTTGCCAAATTTAAAAAAGCCGTCCGCTTTCCCAGCCTGCCGTTCACCTAAAAATTTGTAGGCCTTTTGAATTCCTACAGATTTTAGCATGTAGTAGACGTATCGTTCAAACTCTCTCCAATCATTCGTATCTCTTAAATTTTCATAAAATGATGGATATAGTTCCTTTTCGAGTACCCGAGTTGGTGCGGACTTATGGCTTTGCTCTTAAGCACGCTCTTCTTCCCGAAATGAAAAAGCAAGCGGTTCCTGATATTTTATTGAGGCGTTAATCATCTTGCCAAGGACACGCTGAAACTCAAGCATTTCATCCTCAAAAATCCGCATTTTGACGCCTTCAAAGCGATCCCCCACTTTTCTTCTTTGATCAATAACAATGTACTTCGAGCCGTTGTTAGCCACTTTCAATTCAAAAAAGTAATTATGCGTGCCTGAAAAATAGCGATCTTTGAACAGCGTTTTTCTGATGCTTGAGCCCTTACTTCGTTTCTCAGCCATTTTACACCCCTGGTTTGCAACATTTTTATTTCTGAAAATCTCTATGGTTTTTTAATTTACTTCTCTGTTTTCTCCAAACCCCCCGCACGATTTCCGTCCTTCATCGCAGGCCATGGACGCGGCTTGCCGGTTTTTTCGTCGATGGGCATTTCGCGGCGTTCGCGGGAGAATCTTTCCGGTTCTTCCGAGGCCAAGTACGCAAGCGAAGCGGCGAGCACCACGTTGTTTCTCACATCGTCAAAAACGACTTTGTCGTAGGTATCGAGATTGGTGTGCCAAGTGTAGGAAAAGTAGCCCCAATTTAAAGAGCCAATAAAAAAGGCAGGCGCTCCAGCCGCCACAAACGCCGCGTGATCACTGCCGCCGCCGGAAGGCATCCCCGGAAGCGTCAGTTCGACGTGCTGCGAAACTTCTCGCGGTACGCGCGCCAACCAACGGCCAAAAAATTCGCCGGCATTAATGAATCCAGAGCCGGTCATTCTCACCACCCGGCCCGTGCCGTTGTCTTGATTAAACAGCGCCTGCAAGTTATCGACAACTTCAGGATGATCTTTCACGAATGCGCGCGAACCGTTTAAGCCCTGTTCTTCGCTGCCCCAATGTCCGACGAGAATCGTGCGCTTCGGATTCGGGTAGGCTTTTTTGAGCACGCGCATGGCCTCCATCATGGTCAGCGTACCCGTGCCGTTGTCGGTAGCACCGGAAGCGCCGTCCCACGAATCGAAGTGCGCCGAGAGCATGACGTATTCATCGGGCTTCTCAGTTCCTGGAATACGCGCCAACGTATTGAAGGTCGGGACTTCGCCAAGAAATTTTGATTCCGCGACCAGACGAATTTTAGGGTTGTGACCGTTTTCCGCCAGCCGGTAGACCAGGCCGTAATCTTCCAGGCTCAGATCGATAACCGGGATTTTTTTGGTGGAAGCGCCAAAAATGCGATTGGCTCCCCAACCGCGCGCCCAGAGAGAGCTGATGATTCCGGCTGCGCCCGCTTCTTCCAGGACGGCTTGAATCGTCCGGCGGTTAAAGCCGGTTTTCTTCAAGCGTTCCGCCCAATTGTCCTGCAACGCTTTCCGGGCTTCTTGCATTTTTTCAAACGATTTCTCCAGGCCAAACTCTTCCCAATTGGAATTAGGACGGCCCGTCGGCTGGGGCATGGAAACGAGTACAAATTTGCCTTTGACATTTGGCAGCCACTCTTGGAAACTTGTTGAATCGGCCGCGTCCGTCATGATAATAACTTCAGCGGTCAGGCCTTTTTTCTTTGTCGGCGGGCTCCAGGCGAGCATCATGCCGGAAAGCGTCCGTACGCGCGGTTCCAACAAGTCAATGTGCGTAACGCCGCGCTCCCAACCGCGCCATTTGCCAAACTGCTCGCTTTCCGCCGTGACGTCCCAGTCTGTGTATTTCGCGACAGCCCAATCATGCGCTTTTTTCATTTGCGGCGTTCCAACAAGCCGCGGCCCGATCACGTCGAGCAGTTCGTGCGCTAAAGGTTCGAGCATAGAATTGTCCATCGCCTCGGACCAAATATTTTTTAGTACCGGGTCGTCAACTGCCAGCGTTTGGCTTTGTCCGTTCGACCAAGGTAAAATCAACAAGAAAATAAAAATCATCTTTTTCGATAGCATCGCCACTTCCTCCACAATTCTCGGGATCAATTCGTAACCACTCAGCTTCTCAACCACATTGACGGTCTTTGTAAGGAAACAACTCCGGGCAAACGCTTCAACATCCTTTTCACCGGTTTTTCACTCTCGAGAGGCTGTCCCAAAACATGTTTTCTGATTGAGAAGCATACTGCGTGTAGGGGCTCAAGATTTTGAGCCCCTACGACATCTTGTGGGACGCCTCAAAACATTATGTTTTTGGAAGGCCTAACTCCAGCCAAGCGTTGGTCAATCGAACAGTTACATTAATTCTTATTCAGCTCGAGGATTCTAAAGAATTTGCAGGCATTTTCAAAAAGCGAAGCGCCGAATGCGTTTCAGCATTTAACCTGAACTACTCAGGTTATGTTGGCGATTCATTCAGAACGGTGATGGAAGTGTTGTTTATCGGAGAGGTTGAACAGAAGGGGCGACAGAAGATGGTCGAAATTTTGGGGCGCTGCATGATTAGCGCGCCCCGCTCCCATAATTACTCGGCGCTAACGCCAAAGCTGGCCGTCAAGACCATTTTATCCCAGGAAACCGTGATGCTGCCGTTTGAGTCATCACTAGCTGCAACTTCCATCGTGAATTTTTCGACGGAGGTTTCACTTGCGCTGATTGCGAAGGAGGTGCTTGCCACCACGCCGTCACTCGGCGCCGGTGCGCCCCACATGCCTTCGGCTGCATTGGAATTCACCAATAAATCCCAGCCGTCAGCCGTTTTTTGCATCCACAAAGTATAGCGCCCTGCAGCAACGGCTGTTTCGCCAAACGTTAAGTTTGCCGCTGTTTCCAAGACGGTCGCTTCATTCATCCCCATGCGCCAGACCATGCCATCCGAAGCTTGGCCAAGCATATCACGTCCTTTGAGTTCCGGGCGACCATAGTCGACACTTACGCTTTTACCGCCAAAGTCTGCGCTTGCTGTTCCACGATTCGGGTTTTCAGCAGGTTTTTCGGCTGAAATCTGGGTTTCCCCTGAATCGCCGCTGTTCGATGCGCCTTCTTCAGAACCGCCGCAAGCGGCGAGAGAAAACGCCGCAACAGTAATGAAGAAATAAAACAGTGTTTTTGAAAGCGTCTTCATGCTTCCTCCTCGATAATCCATTCGTTAGTTAAACGGTTAAAAAAAATGAAACGGATAATAAGCATCAGCCAAGACCAATGGCAAGAAAGAAATGTTCAGAATTGATTTTTTTCAGCCTGTAAAAACGCGAGCAGTTTTTCAAAGTCTTCCGGCAACGGCGCTTGAAAACTGAGCTCGACCTTTTGCTTTGGATGAATCAGTTTCAATTCAAACGCGTGCAGCGCCTGCCTCGGCATCATTTTTAAATACTCCATGCCAGCCAATGTTGCGCTTTTATTGAGTCCGGTTAAACCGCTTTTTCGTCCGCCGTAAGCGGGATCGCCCAATACTGGGAGCCCAATATGAGCCAAATGCACCCGGATTTGATGCGTCCGTCCGGTTTCCAAATTCAGAAAAAGATGCGTGGTCATCCTGAACTTTTGAGAAACTTCAAAATGCGTTACCGCCCATTTGCCTTCTTCGTCATCGGTAATCATCATTTTGCGACGGTCTCCGGGGTTGCGCTTGAGAAAAGTTGAAATTGTACCGCTATCCTCCGCAATGTCGCCCCAGACGACGGCTTGGTAACGCCGGAAGGCCGTTTTTTGTTTGAATTGTTCAGCCAATGCAGCATGGGCTTCATCATTTTTGGCTACGACAAGGAGCCCGGAAGTGTCTTTGTCTAACCTGTGAACGATCCCCGGACGATGCGGCCCGTTGCTTTGCGACAACGCGTTTTGGCAATGGTATAGCAGTGCATTGACCAACGTTCCGGTCGTGTTCATGTATGCCGGATGGACGACCATTCCCGCCGCTTTATTAACAACAAGAATATCTTCGTCTTCAAAAATAATATCTAGCGGGATTTTCTCCGGCTGCGCTTCAATCGGCGGTCTTTCACGCAGGACAAGGGTAATTTTTTCACCGGGAGAAACTTTGTGGCTGGCCTTGGCGGATCGCCCGTTAATTTGGACGTCGTCGGAATTGATAAGACTCTGAAGATAGGCGCGGCTTTTTTGCGGGAACCGGGCGACCAAGTACTTGTCGAGGCGTTCCAGTTTTTGATTTTGCGGAACGGCAAACTCAAACTGTTGCGATTCGGGATTTTCCATTGAGAGCAAAATTTTGTCAGTGAGGTACTGATCGGGAGAATCAGGAGGCTTGCCAGATGTCGCGCTCTTCGCTGTCAGCAGGATTGCCGCGCTTCATTTCGAGCACGGAATCGTCTTTTTGCTTTTCGTCTTTTTCGAAAATAATCATAAAAATGAGTAGAGTCATGCCGACCGACACAGCAATATCGGCGACATTAAAAACAGGAAATCGCGAACCGCTCAGACCAAAATCAAGGAAATCGATAACACGACCATACGCGATACGATCAATCAGATTTCCCAATGCACCGCCTAAAATAAGTGCAAACGTAAATCGGGGTAAGAATGCTGCATCTCTCAGTTTGTATAAATAGACACTGATTGCAATGCTCGCAACGATTGAGAAGGTGATAAAGAACCACGGGCCGGCGAATTTAATACCGAACGCCATGCCCGGGTTTTCAATGTAGGTAAGCCTAAAAAAATCGCCAAATACGCTAACACTTTCGAACAGCCGAAATGAAGCCTTAATCGAAAGTTTCGTAATTTGGTCGAGAAGCAGAACGATGGCTGAGACGATAAGTATGCGCAAGTCGACGATCCCGATAAATTGAATTTATTTTCTCGGTGGCCGGTAAGCGCCGTTTTCTCGGTTCGACTTGCAACTGATGCAAAGCGTTGCGTGCGGTACGGCTTCCAGACGCCGAGGGTCAATTGGTTGTTCACATTCACGGCAGACGCCGTATGATTTGTCCTGAATTCTGTCCAGAGCCTGATCGAGATAATAAAGCAATCTGCTTTCGCGATTTGCGTACATGAAAGCTTTTTCACGCTCCATGTTATCAGTCCCGACATCGGCCATGTGATGGGTATACGCAGAATGCTCGCCCGCCGCTTCGGTCGGCGTTGAGCTCATATTCGTTTCTTTCAGATACCCGAGTTCGCGCAAGAGGGCGTCCCTCTTGTTCATAATTATGTCCTTAAAACGCCCCAACTCCTTATCCGTCATACAAGCGCCTCCTTGGTCAAATGATTAAAGGCCTTCACCTCAAATAGAATTCTCAACAAGGGCGGGTTGAACAGATTGCCGGCATCGCCAGCATCAAATATTACTGATTTAACTTCTGAATCGCAATACTTAAAACTTCATCGTTTACATTCCATTCCTTCACAGCGTCCTGCCTTGAAAGGTCAAAAACGATTTGTTCGGCAAGCGTCTCATTTTTGATATAGCTCTCTAACATAAGAATTGCTTCTCGTACATTTTCAGAAGCTTGAACGCCAACCTTGATCCTGTCGACAATATCGAATCCCGCATCTTTCCGCATGTTTTGAATACGATTGACGATTTCCCGAGCCAAACCCTCTTTGCGCAAGTCATCGTTAAGCGTCGTATCCAAAGCGACGGGGACCTGCCCGTCCATCGATGCGATCAGGCCATTTTTGCCGTCAACTGAAATCTGAACGTCACTCGGCAAAATTTCAACCTTTTCTCCGTTTAGGTCATGTTGCAAAACGCCTTCATTCTGTAATCTGGCAACATCGTCGGAGCTCAAGTTCCTGATCCATTCCGCCACCGGCTTAACCGTTTTGCCGAACTTAGGCCCAAGTTTCTTAAAATCAGGGGCGGCTTTGCGCATCATCAATTCATCGGCGCTATTGGCGAATTCTACTGCTTTCACATTGAGTTCTTCCCTAACCAAATCCGACATTTGAGCAATTTGCTCTTTTTCGGAATCGGAGCCTGGAACAACGACCAGTCTTGGCAGCGGCTGGCGGACTCTGGTGTTCGCATCATTTCGCAACGCGCGTCCGACATTGACAACGGAGCGCAACAGCGCCATGCGTTTTTCCAAAGTCTCATTCCGATAGGCAAAACTGCTTTCTTTTGGGTCAGGGTAGAAATCGAGGTGTACGCTCTCGGCAACGCTTTCTCCTCCCGATGAAAGATTGCGAAAGACCTCTTCGCTCATAAACGGCGCAAGGGGCGCGATCAGGCGCGAAACCGTGTGTAAAGCTTCGTAAAGCGTTTGATACGCCGCAATTTTGTCTTCGCCAAGTTCAGCCTTCCAAAATCGCCTTCTATTGCGGCGAACATACCAATTGGAAACGTCATCAATGACAAAGTTCGAGATTGCACGTGCGATTTTTGTGATTTCATATCGTTTCCAAAGATCGTCAACCTGCGCAACGAGCTTGTTCAAAGTTGAAATAATCCACTGATCAATTTCCGCCCGTTTATCAATGGCAATACGCTTGTCGGGATTGTAGGAAAACTTGTCAATATTAGCGTACATGGCGAAAAAGCCATAGGTATTGAGCAGCGTGTTGAAAAACTTGCGCACGGTCTCTCCTACCCCGGCCTCGTCGAACCGCGTCGGCAGCCAGGGCGGACTGACGGCCATCAGATACCACCTCGCAGGATCCGCGCCGTATTTTTCGGTAATACTAAACGGATCAACGGTGTTGCCCTTCGACTTGGACATTTTTTGCCCTTTTTTGTCGAGAATCATGTCAGTGGAAAGGCATGATTTGTAGCACGGCTTGTCAAAAAGCAGAACGGCAATGGCCAGCAATGAGTAAAACCAGCCGCGCGTTTGGTCAACGCCTTCACTGATAAAATCGGCGGGGAATTTCTTCTCAAATAATTCCTTGTTTTCAAAAGGATAATGCCACTGCGCAATCGGCATACTGCCTGAGTCGAACCAGACGTCGATCACTTCCGGAACGCGGCGCATCACGCCTTTACATTTTTCGCAAGAAATCGTCAAGTCATCGACGTGAGGCTTGTGTAAGTCCTTGATGACTTCAACGCCCGCTTTCTTTTTCAACTCTTCACGGCTGCCTACGCAGATCGTCTCGTCGCAAGACTCGCATTGCCAGATCGGCAGCGGCGTGCCCCAGAAACGATCCCTGGAGAGCGACCAATCGACGTTATTTTTCAACCACTCGCCGAACCGCCCTTCCCCGACTTCTTTGGGAAACCACGAGACGGAATCATTGTGGTGCATCAGCCGATCTTTGATCTTGGTCGTCCGAATGTACCACGATTCGTAGGCGTAGTAGATCAACGGCGAATCACAACGCCAGCAGTGCGGGTAAGCGTGCTTGTGCGTTTCGCTCTTGTAAAGCTTGCCGTCTTCTTTCAGCCGGTTGGTGATTTTCGGGTCAGCCTTCTTAAAAAATAACCCCGCATAATCGGTAATGCGCTCATCGAAATTCCCGCTTTTGTCAATTGGCTGCAGGAATGGCAAATCGTGTTTTTGTCCGGCTTGATTATCATCTTCACCAAACGCCGGCGCAAGATGAACAATGCCCGATCCGTCATCCGCCGTAACGAAATCGGCCGTAATTGTGTAAAACGCATTTTTGTCTACCGGGAGATAGTCAAAAAGTCGTTTGTATTTCTGCCGCGCCAACTCTGCGCCCTTGTACGTTTGGCGAATTTTGTATTCGCCTTCCAAAACGCTGAGACGGTCTTTCGCCAAAATGAGCTTCTCGCCTTCATGCTCAACGAGTACGTAGTCTAGCTCCGGGCTAAGGGCCAGTGCAACGTTCGAAATAAGCGTCCATGGCGTTGTCGTCCAGACAAGGAAAGAAGTGTCTGGATCGTTGAGCAGCGGCATTTTTACGTAGATCGACGGATCGGAAACGTCTTTGTAGCCTTGCGCAACCTCATGGCTGGAAAGCGGCGTTTCGCAGCGAGGGCAGTAAGGCAAGATTTTATGACCGAGGTAAATCAGATTTTTGCGCCAAAGCTCGGAAAGAATCCACCAGACAGATTCAATATAATTGTCTTCATAGGTAATGTAAGGATCACTCAAATCAACCCAATAACCGATGCGGCGCGTTAACTCGTCCCACTCGGATTTATATTTCCACACCGATTCACGACATTTTTCGTTGAATTTCTCCACGCCGTATTCAACGATTTGATCTTTGCTTTCGATGTTGAGCATTTTCTCAACTTCGATCTCGACCGGCAGGCCATGCGTGTCCCACCCCGCTTTTCGCTCCACACGATACCCGTTCATCGTCTTATAACGACAGACCAAGTCTTTCACAGTGCGCGCAAGCACATGATGGATTCCGGGACGTCCGTTTGCGGTGGGCGGGCCTTCATAAAAGACAAAAGGCTTATCGCGATCGCGCGTTTCAATCGACTTAACAAAAATATTCTGCTTTTCCCAAAACTCCAGAATTTCTTCTTCCAGAGCAGGGATGCTGGGTTTATTTCCGAGTTCCTTGTACATCTCGCGTTGTTTCTAAAATTATATTTTTTCGACGACTTTTTTGATTAGCGTTGTAAGTTTAGGTTCCGCTTCAGCGGCGGTTCGCAGAATTTCTTGAATATTAACTGGCTGAAGCGCATCCGGAAAACAAGCATCCGTAACTACTGAAAAGCCAAGCACTTTCATCGAGGCATGAACCGCGGCGATCACTTCCGGAACCGTTGACATTCCCACAACGTCAGCGCCTATAGTACGCAAGAATCGATATTCCGCGCGCGTTTCGAGATTCGGCCCAGCAACGGCGACATAAACGCCTTTCTGAATCTTGATTTTCTCTTCAAGGGCGATTTTCTCCGCCAGCTTGAGCAAGTCAAAAGAATACGGTTCGCTCATATCCGGGAAACGCGGCCCCAACGAATCTTCATTCGGCCCGATCAACGGATTGTCGCCAAGCAAATTGATATGATCGGCGATGACCATGACATCTCCGGGCGTGTATGTTGGGTTCATCCCGCCGCATGCGTTGGAAACGATTAGCGTCTCACATCCAAGTCGTTTCATTACGCGAACAGGAAAAGTAATCTGTTGCATGGTGTAGCCTTCGTAATAGTGAAAGCGACCCTGCATGGCAACAATTCGGCGGCCATGAATCGAACCAAAAATCAGCCGACCTGCGTGACTCTCAACCGTGGAAAGCGGAAAGTGGGGAATGTCTTCGTAGGAAATAACGGCGTCTTTTTCGATTTCTTCGGCCAGCGCCCCCAAACCAGTCCCGAGAATAACGCCTATTTCGGGCTGCGCCGAAATTTGTGGTTTCAGGCAGGCGTACGCATCTTCAATTTGTTGTAACAGTTCACCCATCCTCGCTCTCCTTTTCTACGCGCTCGCTGAAGATTCTCGCTCATAAAGTCAACGACGACGGGGTTTCTTGCCGTCGAAGCGTCATATTGAGAAAAATCTTATGCACAAATCCCCAATTGCCACACAGTAAGTTTTCTGTAAAAACTTTATCATCTCAGGTCTTGGGAGTCTTTTCCCAAAGCCAAGAAGATTTCCGCCGGGTGATCAATCAGGGAATTTATAGATTGTATCTTAACAAGCGCTGTTCAATTCTTTTTCTTATCTTTCTTTTTTAACGCATCGAGAAGTTTTTTTCGTTCCTCTTCCTGGCGCTTCCGATCTTCAAGTATTTTTTGCGTCTCGTCCTCGATTTGCTTTCGTTTCTCTTGCTCGCCGTCAATTTCCGTCAAGACACCGTTTTTTCTGCTATCGCTGATTTTCGCGATTGCGTTGTTATGATCCTGCGTCCTCCCAAGATGAGAGAAAAAAAGCAGCCCGGCCAGCGTGCCAGCTCCGCTCGTAATCCAAACAGCGGAACGATTCTCACTCTCAACAGCGCGGTCAAGCATTGAGCCGAGAAAAAAGCTTCCTCCAAAACTCAGTGCGCCGCCGCCTAAAGCATAAATAACAAAATTCTTGCTGTTTTTGTGCGCCCGAACTTCTTGTTTTGTAATAGGCCTTTCAGATCTGTCCATCAACGGCGCTTTTGACGCACAGCCCAAATGTCCGCAGAAAATCCCAAAAACCAGGTATTGAACCAAACGCTTTTTTCCCATGATGCAGTCCTCAAAGATGTTGTTGGTCGTTGAATCTGTTCGTGTGTATTAGAGAGAATTTGTGCGGAAACGGAGTAAAGATGCAAAGGATGGGGCTATGTAATAAACTGATCTTTTGTTCTCTGCCTTCTTTGCTCTTGCCTGACCCGTCCATTGCCCTCGGTGCGATCCCGAAATCCGTTTCCTCCTGGAAAATCACCGGTATGCGCAGGCGGGCGAGAGTTCGCCTGAATCGGCGCAGCTTCCGTCGGAATGTCGACTTTTCGACGCATATTTCCATTCGGCCCGGAAATAGCTTTTCGCGGCAGTGCAGGGCGCGAGTAACGCACGGGTTGCTGCTCGTCGAAACCGGCGTCGTCCATTTCAAGAACGTTGATAAGCTCAACTTGACTTTCTAGCAAATGACGCAGACGGCGGGCGAAGCTCTCTTTTTGCGCCTTGATGATCATGATGTCATTTCTCAGCTTTTCCAAGCGTGCGCGTGCGTTCTCAAGAACTTTTTCCGCTTTCAGTTCGGCTTCTCGCAGAATGATGTCCGCTTCCCGCTTGGAGCTTTGACGCGAGGCGGAGATGTTTTCTTGCGCCGTCACAAGCGTGTCCTTCAGCGTCTTCTCAACTTTGTGGTAATCCTGAAGCTGTGTTTTTAGCCTCAGATTTTCTTCAGCGAGTCGGTTTTTGTCTCGCAACGCAACTTCAAACTCATCCGCGACCATTTCAAGAAAGGCGTCGATCTCAATCGGATCGTAACCTCGCAGAATGCGCTTGAATTCCTGCTTTTTGATATCCAAAGGCGTTAGCTTCACAATTCACTCCTGCAATAAATATTGCTACAAATACATTAAAGTACGAAAGATCGCAAAATTCGCAGATTATTTCGTGTCCGTTGAGGTCTTATCTTGCTCGGCATAACTTTGCACAACAGCGCTACGGCCTGGTTGATCAATTCAGATTCGGGGTCTGCACTGGATGCGCGCTTAAACGCGCAGAATCAATCTTTGAATGAGAATGATAATAAAAATCAAAACCATCGGAGAAAGATCAAGGCCTCCCAAGGGCGGAATAACGCGTCGCAGCATTTCAAGAGGCGGTTCGGTGATCTTATATAAAAAATTGGTGAATTGATTGTTTAGACCTGGATTTACCCAAGAAATAATCACCACGGCGATAATTGCAAAAATATATAATTCAAGGATAAGGTTAATGACTTCCAATTGACCTCCTGGCGTTGAAAATGGTTTACTACACCGCTCGATCCCCAAAAATCACGCGACCGAGGCGCAGCATGTTTGCGTTTTCTTCAATCGCAATCTCAAAATCATTCGTCATGCCCATCGACAAATACTTCATTTCCATTCTTGGAAAATCTCTTCTGCCAAGCTCATCAAAAAGAGCGTACAAGGCGCGAAAGCTTGCGCGAATCAGTTTTTGATCTGGTGAAAGCGGGCCTATCGTCATCAAGCCTTTGACAACAATATTCGAGTAAGAACTTGCAACCTGTTCGGCAAAAGTCGAGGCGTCTTCGAGCTGAACGCCGAATTTGCTCGTTTCGCGCGACGTGTTAACCTGCAGCAGCACGCTTGTCGTTTTGCCAAGCTTACCGCTTTCCTGATCTATTTTTTCCGCCAGGCGCAGCGAATCAACAGAGTGAATGAGATCAAAGTTTTGAAGCGCTTTGCGTACTTTGTTTCGTTGTAAGTGGCCGATCAGGTGCCACGTCGCTTTGCCTGAAACTTGGGCCTTCTTTGCAACCGCTTCCATAACTTTGTTTTCCCCAATATCACGAATACCTGCGGCGATTGCTTCTTCTACGAATTCGGCCGGCTTTGTTTTGGTGACGCCAATCAACGTGACGTCATCCGGGGCGCGGCCTGAACGAGCGCAAGCTTTTTCAATACGTTCGCGAACGCGAAACAAATTTTCTCTAATGTCATTCATATCTTTTCTCAGGCGGCCAATCTAAGAGATTGCACAGCAAAAATCAATGAAAATAATTAGAGCTATCTTAAAAAATTACAGCTTTTTAGCAACGACTACAGTCGTCTTCGCTTTCTCCAAACGGCCTTGTCCCGCATTAATCGCTTCGAGCAAAACAACATAGATCCCCATCTTAAGAATTCCGCCGTCGTCCGTTCGGCCGTCCCACACAACTTGCCGGGTAGCGGCGGCTGGGGCATTATTCAACAATCTCCGCACTTCCCGCCCGTAAAGATCAAAAATCCGCAAATTAACCTGACTCTCGACCAAGGGCAGCTCAAAACTAATCACCGTAACGTCTTCGATTCCGTCGTTGTCCGGCGAAAAAGGGTTCGGCGACGCAGTGAGTGCGCTTTTCACTGGAAGAACATCTACAAAAATGCTGTTTTGCTCGCCAGGCGTTGAGCCGGTCGGGGCCACGCTCATCCGCCAATTCGCCGAATCGTCCGACGGAAGTTTTGGGTTGATTCTCTCGATCGAAACGCCGGTCGTCGTTTCAGAATATGCAACACTGTCGATCACATTATTTTGCAGGTCGAGCAGACGAACAACTTCGCCGCTGTTGTTCAAGCTCGGGAATTTGGAAAGGACAATTTCATCGCTGACTTGTGTTAATTCGCTCTGCGCCAAAGTAATCAAAGCCCCGGGTTCAACGATAACTCGATCAAGCACAGGCTCCGATACAGAAACGCCGTCACCGATTCGCCAGCCAAGCAAATCAAAACTTTGTTGCGAGCAATTGATGATCTCAATCCACTCTGGCTCATTTTCGGCGGGGCTGGCCATAATTTCATTGATGATCAAATCGTTTTCAAGGAAGCCAACCGGTATTTCGAATGCGTGAACATTGTCGGCCAATCGCTGGTCACTACCGGCTTCAATTTCAAGTTGAAAACGATTGAGACCCGATTGCTCCAGCATCCAAGAAAGCGACTCAACTTGCTTCGATTGAGGTAATAAAATTTCGGCAACGGGCCATTCGGCGACTCTTTCTTCATTGGAAAATCTTTGATCGAAATCTAAATCATGAAACAAGCGGACAGCTTCGAGCGAGGCATTTTCACGGCCTCTATTTTCGATGTTAAATGTCAAAAAAAGCTCATCTCCGCGAATCGGGCGTTCAGGCGCAAAAGTCAAGCTCAGCGCATCAATTCCAAGATCAAAACTTACCGGCGATACGCTGTTCATCCGTCCCGGTGTAGCGCCCGCAGGATCGTTCGAAGCCGCCCAATTGGTCGGGCTTAACGACGACTCCGTGTCCCAAATTCGCTCCAGAGAAACGCCTTTCTCCGCCGTTCCGATTTGTGGGTACAAGGTTGAATCGATTTGCGAGCCGGTGAAATCCTTGAGCAAGATTTCGTCGTTCGTGTTATTCAAAGTTGGAAATCCAACCAACGGTACAACCGGGATTTCGACGGCGATACTGTACAACTCGCGAACGAGCAAATCACTCGTGAAAACCGCGTAACCGCCGGGCGCGATAGCCAACGAATCATCAACTCGAACAATCCCTGTTTTCCCCGAAGCGTCTTGAACTCTCCATTCATTCAAGATGATTGCTTCTGCTCCGGGGTTCAAAACCTCCACCCACTCCGGTTCGCCAGTCCCAGGATTGTACATAATTTCATTGATCAACAGGCTTTGCTCAGGCCACGCAACTGGAACGGCAAATTCCAAAGCATCATTCGATTTGTCTTCGTCCCCAGGCAAGGAAATTTTCGCTTGAAACTCATGTACGCCTGGGCGCTCTGGGGTCCAAAAAGTCGCCAATTCAAAACGGCCTTGCACGGAAAGCGGCGATATAGTTTCCGTAAAAACACGCTGAGTATCACCTGCGGTTAACGAAAATATTGATTGAGCGGCATCGGCCTCTCCCCTGTTTTCGACGACAAATCGCAGTTCGACATTTTGGCCGCTTCTCGGAATTGGCGGCGTTATGCCGGATTCCGAAAGCGCGACGGCAAGATCAAATTGTTTTGGCGAGACGCTGTTCTTTGCCCCCGGCGTTCCGAGTTGAGATATGCTGTCCGCCCAATTGCTCAAATCGTCGCCGTCTTCGGGCTCAATTTTTTCATCCGAAAATCCAGCAGGATTTCCCAACGAATAAACATAGCTCCCCAAGGTATCGCCTTGAACATCAAGCAAAATGACGGTCTCGGCGCGACTATTGGAAAGGCCGGCTGAACCGAGCGTTTTATCATCCACCGATAGAACAAGAGCTGCGGCAGGAATCAATTCGTCGTAATTGCGATCGCTGGTGAAGTAATCAGAATCGAAAATAACGGCGTATTGATTTGGCGCCAAAACCGTGTCGTCATTTGGAAAAATGATTGATTCGACGCGATCTCCATCCCCGACGGCAAACCCATTCAGATCAATTGGCGAATCACCGATATTCAATATTTCGATAAATTCGTCGCTGGCTTCCGGTCCGGTTGGGTCGAACATAACTTCCGTCAACACGATCTGCGCTTGTACAAAATTCGAAATGAAACAAGTCAGGAAGAAAGATAAAAAGACTTTCATAATTACCCCCGGAAATTTCCCCGGCATGAAACGAAGCATTGTCGCATATTTTAAACAAAGCTATTCCAAATACGACGAAAGTCAATTCATCTGAACCTAAACGTCTCTGTTTTTTCACAAAAGAATCGCAGAACTTGTATAAACTGCTCGACATATTGATTCCGCATTGAGCAGGTTAGAGCGTTATATATTGGCTGATAACCTTATTCGCGCTGCAACTTTGAACTACGATTTAAAAAGGAGAATTGGGTGACGCCTGATTCGAATTCAACGCCCGCCACAGAGGTCGCTTCGGAATTAAAACGTAATGTTTTGCTGATCGATGATGATGCAAACATGCACCTCATTTGTAAGAAAATCCTGACCTCCGCCGGTTACGGTTTTTATTCTTCCGCTGAAGGGGGCAGGGGTTTGGAAATGCTCAAGCAATACCCCATAGATTTAATCCTTTTGGATTACATGATGCCTGGCATGGACGGCTACGGCGTGCTACAAAAACTCAAGGAATCCCAAGATTATCGGGCTTTCAAAGACGTGCCTGTGATAATGATGACGGCGTTTGCAGATGAAAATCCAATGCGCGCCAGGTTTTTGGAGATGGGCTTATCCTTGTTTCTTAACAAGCCTTTCGGCAATCGCGAACTCGTCAATGTCATCGAAAATGTTTTGGTGACAAATAAAATTCAGGCTCAAAAAGTTGCCAGCCAAACCAAACGGCTGGAACAGGCCCAAAAAATCTTGGAGGAAAATCGCAAGCTTCGCTCACAGTTGGAGCAAGAAGACGGCTTGCAAGCGATTATCGGCACTTCGGACGGGATAAGAAGAATTAAGGAGCGAATCAAACGAGTCGCGGATACGGAGGCTAGTGTTTTAATTACGGGCGAAAGCGGTACAGGTAAGGAACTTGTTGCCAAAGCGATTCACGATTGCAGCAACCGTTCGCGGCAAAATTTTGTCGCTGTTGACTGCGTTGCGCTGCCCGCGAACCTGTTGGAAAGCGAACTATTCGGCTACGAAAAAGGCGCTTTTACCGGAGCCAACGCCGCCAAAAAAGGGCTGATGGAAATCGCGAATAACGGCACATTTTTCCTGGACGAAATCGGCGAACTAAACCCGGAACTACAGGCGAAACTGTTGCGCGTCTTGCAAGAACGTCAGTTTCGACACATCGGGGGGAAGGATCTGATCGAAGTTGACATTCGCGTCGTTGCCGCAACAAACCGGATTCCTATGCAGGCCGTCAAAGAAGGCGTGCTTCGAGAAGATTTGTATTATCGCCTCAACGTCGTTCCAATTCATTTGCCGCCCTTGCGCGAAAGAAGCGAAGACGTTCCTCTCCTTTTGCATCATTTCTTGAAAAAGTTTAATCATAAAAACGCCCGGGGCGTCAAGAAAATAGACGATGACGCTTTGCGCGCATTGTGCCAATACGATTGGCCTGGAAATATCCGGGAATTACAGAATGTCGTGGAACGCATGGTGAGCCTGTCCGTCGGCGAAAGGATTACGACCGATGACTTACCGGAACATCTTGGCAACAATTCCGCTCAGGTCGTTACAGGAGCGCCATTCGACGCCGCAGATATGACTCTAAGAGAAGCGAGGGCTTTGTGGTTAGAAAAATATGAACGGAAGTACTTGGTCGATCTTATCGATCTTTGCAACGGGAATATTTCTTCAGCGGCGAGGAAAGCGGGGGTCAATCGGATGACAATCTACCGAATGATCAAAAAGTACGATATAAAAATGAAGTTTCAAATTGAGGAACTATCATGAAGAACCATCCCGGAATCAAATGAATTCAGGGATGGTTCAGAAACTCTCGTTAACCGCGGCTAATTATTGATGATATAATTGTAAGGGTTGATTTGCGCGTCGCCTTTTAAAATTTCATAGTGCAAGTGCGGGCCCGAAGACCGTCCTGTTGAGCCAACTTCTCCAATAATGTCCCACCGCTTTATCTTCTGATTTTTCTTGACCAGCACTTTGGATAAATGCGCATATCGCGTCTTCAGACCGTTACCGTGATCAATAATAACTTCTTTCCCGTAACTAGAGCCGGGTTTGTAATGGTTTTTGGCTTTTATCACTGTGCCAGCCGCTGTGGCCGCTACTTTTGTTCCTAGTTCCGCGACAAAATCCAAGCCTTCGTGGAATTTTGATTTTTCCGTAAAGGGGTCAATTCGGTAACCAAACGCGCTCGAAAGCCAGCCTTCATCGACCGGTTTGATCGACGGAATTTTGCTAAAGAACGTCTTTTTGCCTTCAATCGCGGATTCAACTTGCAAGTGCGCTTTTTTCCAAAGCTCAACTCTTCTTGTCATTTCATCAATTGTGCCTCGGACGGAAATAACGTCTGGAGCAATATCGGGGGAAAGCGAATTCTTAAGCTCGATCAATTCAGTATCAACCATCCCGCCTACGCCCATCATTCTCGTCTCTTCATCAAGCGGCGATAATTCAGCGAATATGCGCAGATTATCATTTTCTTTTTCGATGGACTTCAATTGTTGATCAATGACCAATACTTTCGCGTTTAGCGTATTCAATTCTTTGGTTAGCGTACGTTTCGAATTCTCCAATTGCTCGACTCTCAAATTGTGGTAAAAATCCGTAAATAGAGCAACCGAAGAACCCGCTAGAATAACGAGAACAACAAAAGCGAATGAAAGAATGGAAACGATACGGCCCCATGAAATGCTCAACTCTCTGCTATCTGAGCCCTCAAGTGAAAAATAAATCAACTTAAGTCGCTTCTGATGCATTCTCATCCCTCCTCAGGCATTTTTCTTGCGCAACCATATTAAGTTACAGTCAAATTTGATTATGAATATTTAAACAGCCAAGCGAATTAGTCCAAAATCGCAACAAAACAGCAATTCAGGTAAACATTCCTTAGTGAAAATGGGAAATGAGGATTCCTTCCGGGGGTTTTATAGAGCAAGCGTCTTAAGCGAGAAAAACTCAAAAAAAGCAATAACGTTCCGAGTTCAGCCGAGGTATGGGCGCAAAGACTTGCTCCGGGAAGCGTGCCTTAATCTGGCAATAGCTTTTTCCTTTATTTGTCGTACCCTTTCTCTGGTCAAGTTAAATAACTCGCCAATTTCTTCAAGCGTCAACGGGTGCTCCCGGCCTAAGCCGAAATAAAGCTTGACGACTTCCGCTTCTCTTTTTGTTAAAGTTGAAAGGGCGCGTTCAACTTCAACCTTTAAAGACTCATCAAGCAAGTATCCGTCAGGAGAAGGCTGCTCTTCGCTTTCCAAAACGTCAAGAAGCCGACTCTCCTCATCTTGATTGAAAGGAGCATCAAGCGATAGATGGCGACCGGACATTTTGAGCGCGTCTGAAATTTCCGCAGCCGACATTTCCAGTTGGTCAGCCAACTCTTCTTCGGACGGCTCCCGCTCGAATTCCTGCTCAAGCTCGCTCAAAGCCTTGCCGATCTTGTTCAACGCGCCGACACGATTAAGCGGCAAGCGGACAACTCGCGACTGCTCCGCCAGCGCTTGCAAAATCGATTGCCGGATCCACCAAACGGCGTAGCTAATAAACTTAAAGCCGCGCGTCTCGTCGAAACGCGTCGCCGCTTTAATCAGACCAAGGTTGCCTTCGTTAATCAAGTCGCCTAGAGAAAGGCCTTGATTTTGGTATTGCTTGGCAACACTGACAACAAAACGCAAATTGGCTTTGGTCAGAATTTCCAGCGCTTCCTGGCTGCCTTCCTTAATTCTTTTGGCTAATGCAATTTCTTGCTCGGAGTTCAACAAAGGAACTTCGGAGATTTCTTGAAGATATTTTTCCAGTGATAATTCTGAACGCGAACGTCGGCCTCCAGTCAGTCTCGCCAAAATTCCTCCTTCTCAAACAAGATAGCATTTCAGAGATGGTTACGTAGGTAAAAAAAGCTGGGAAGTATACCAATATTTATCAATATTGTCAATATTTTTCCTTTTTCCACAAACTGTCAGCGAAAGCGGCTACGGTGTTTCATCTTGCTTTTTTAGGAAGAACTCTTAGATTCCCTTCGTCTTGAAGGAGAATACGTTTTGAAGAATGTTTTTATATCTAAAAACCCCTTGCTTCAGCATCGGCTCACAATGATGCGAGACAAGGATACGCCGGTCGAAGTTTTCCGGCTTTTGATGAAAGAATCCGGCGCATTGCTCGGCTATGAGCTTGCGGGAAGCCTCCAGAGTCAAAGCAGGACAATTGAAACGCCGTTAGAAGTAATTGATGCGCCGTTTTTTAACCAAACAATTGTCTTTGTCGCTATTTTGAGAGCGGCGCTGGGATATGTTGACGGATTAATTCAATATTTTCCCAAATCGAACATTGGTCATCTTGGAATGTATCGGGATGAAATGACGTTAAAGCCGGTTTGGTATTACAAGAATCTCCCCAAAAATCTCGGCAACTCCGTTGTCGTCCTTACTGATCCGATGCTTGCCACCGGAGGAAGTATTTTGGCGGGCATTGAGTTCCTGAAAGAGCAGGGATGTACGGACAATATTCGCGTCGCCAGCCTGATTGCGGCCCCGGAAGGCGTAAAAAACGTTCACGCCAAATACCCCGAAACACCGATACATTTGGCGGCGCTTGATCGACAGTTAAATGAAAACGGATATATTCTCCCGGGATTGGGCGACGCAGGCGATCGGCAGTATGGCACAATGTAAAATTCTCAAAAAATCTCTCTGGGGCGGCTTCATCACCATTTTTATTGCTGCAACTCTCAATGCTTCATCCCCGAATTCTACAAACCTGCCGGATTCGTCGGTCTCTCAAATACAAAATGTGATCGACTTGACCGTGATGCAAGCCTATGACGAAGCCCGCAACGTGTGCAAAAATCTCCAATCACAATATCCTGAACACCCTATCGGTTATCTTTTCGAGGCTGCCACGCTGTACTCACAGATGCTCGATTTTGAGTTGTACGATCAAAAAGATGAGTTCTTTGAATTAACTTCTCGCGTCAAAAGCCTTTGCAAAGGCGCTTTGAAAGAAGACCCCAAAAACAGTTGGCTCTACTTTTTCATGGGCAGCGCGACGGGCTACGAAGCCTACGTCAACGGCCGGGATCAAAAGCTTTATCAAGCATTTCGTGAAGGTCTCAAAAGCGTCGATCTTTTACAGAAAGCTTTCGCTATTGACTCGACCAATTACGACGTCTATCTCGGCGTCGGCGCTTATAAATATTACAAAAGCAAGTACAGCCGCTATCTATCCTGGACGCCGTTTGTGAAAGATGAGCGAGATATCGGCGTTGAAATGATCAGAACCGCCGTAACAAAAGGCGCTTTCAGCCGCGCCCCTGCGATAAATAGCTTACTATGGATTTTGATCGATTCAAAAGACTTTAGTGAAGCCATAATGCTGGCCGATGAAGCATTGGCCGAATACCCAAACAGCCGCTTTTTCCTTTGGGCAAAAGCTGACGCCGCCTTTAAAAAAGGCGATTTCCCAATGGCGCAGCAAGCGTATGCCCACATCCTGAACACCTACAAAAAGGAACAAAAGCGATCCTACCTGAATGAACTCATTTGTCACGCCAGACTTGCAGAAATCTGCCAAAAAATGGAAGATTTAACCGTTGCCAAAGAACACGCGCAAAAAGCGCTTGCGATCGAAATTCCCAAGTCGCTGAAAGACAGGGCTGGCGAGCACCGAAAAAAAGCGCGAAAAATACTCAAAAGCGCATCATAGCCGACAATCTCGTTGTGGAGAAACCTCGTGGATCGTTTTGGTTATTATCTAGGCTGCCCAATCTGGAGCAACAAGGAATGGGTCGGCGAGCTTTTTTCGAGTTCCGCGAAGCCAAAAGAATTTCTGCGGCAATACGCTTCGGTTTTTAACACTGTTGAAGGCAACACCACATTCTACGCTCTCCCGCCAGCATCGACGATACAAAAATGGCGTGAAGAAACGCCGGAAGATTTCCGTTTTTGCTTCAAATTTCCCCAAGAAATCACACACACGCTTAGGCTGCAAAACGCCGGAACGGCTACCCGGATCTTTCTTGTGCGACTTGAACCCTTAGCGCAAAGGCTCGGCCCGTTTTTCATCCAACTTCCGCCGTCGTTCGGCCGCTTTGAACTCCCGTTGTTGGAAAATTATCTGCAAAAACTACCGGCGAATTTCCGCTATGCCGTTGAAGTGCGTCATCGGGATTTCTTCCAGAGTGACGAGAATGAGCGCAGGCTAAACGAAATACTGCGCAATAACAACATTGGTCGCGTTGTTTTCGATACGCGAGCGCTTCATGCCGTAAAAGCTGCGCCCGGAGACGTTTCAACACGTGAAGCGCAAAGAAAAAAACCGAAAGTTCCGGTTCGATTTGATACGGTCGCAGACTTGCCGTTTGTTCGATTTGTCGGTAATCCGGTTATCGAGCAAAATAAAAACGTACTCTCCCAGTGGGCGCAAACCGTTGCCAAATGGATGTACGAGGGGAAAAAGCCTTACATTTTCATGCATGCGCCGAACGATTTCTACGCCCCGCGCCTCGCCGATTACTTCCACTCAATGATTAAAAACGCCAGCGAGCAAGCCTCCGAAATGCCACGCTGGCCAGCCCGCGCTGAACTCGATCAACCGCAACAGCTCGAATTGTTCTGAAACAATTTGGCGATCTGAATTCAACCTCCGCTTGATCTCGATTCCTGAGATTGATCTTTTTTCTATTGACTTTCTTTCGTCAAGGCATGTTCTTGTCAAAGTTTCTTTCCAAGAGAAACAAACTTCAATTACAGATTCATTACCTGACGCTTTTTGTCCAGACTTCTGAAACTGGTGAAAAAATCCAGAATTGTCATACTGGAGGCGTCTTTCTTGATCTAACTCCTGAACTTTGAGTGCGAAAGATCGCCGGACGCTAACAAAGATTCCTTCAGAATGATAAAATGGGACTTCTCGTCGGCTAAAAGTAGCAGTTCGCAAGTGCCAGGCTATGAAATTGCAAAGTGAATTACAGGCCTTAAACAGCGCCTGGGACCGATCACAACAAAATATCCAGAAATATTTCAGATGAATCAGCAGTCAATCCAACACACCGGAGCCATGCAAACCGGCGACATTCGTCTCATCAAAAACATCAATGAGCGGGTTGTCCTAAACCTGATTAGAGAAAACAAGCTTATCTCTGGCGCTGATCTTGCAAAAGCTACGGGCATGCGCCCGTCGACAATCGCCAAGCTGTTGAAATTACTCGAATCAAAATCTCTGATTTTAAACCGGGGGAAGGGGGAATCTACAAATAAAGGCGGTAAACGCCCGTTCTTGTGGAGCCTGAACAGCAAGGTCGGCTATACTGTAGGAGTTGAGCTCGGCACTGATCATGCTGTGGGAGTTCTGCTGGATTTAGAAGGGAACATGGTCCAGAAGAATGTCTACAGCAATCGGCCAATGCTTATACCAAACGATTTATCTGACCTGGCAATGCACGCAGTGAGCGACCTTTCGAAAGCGAAAGGCGTTGATTTATCCAAGATTCTCGGCCTGGGCGTCGGCATAGCAGGCATCGTCGATTCCGACAAGGGCAGGATTGAAATGAGCGACTCATTATCGCATTCAGGCGTCCCGTTGCGAGCGATGCTGGAAGAACATTACGATTTCCCCGTCTTTATTGAGAACAATGCCAATGCTGCGGCTATGGGAGAAAAGTGGCTTGGGAGAGGCAGAGGCGTCGAGAATTTTATCATTGCCGTCGTGTACCTGGATCGCGGAATTGGAGGGCTCGGCGTCGGGATTGTCTTGAAGAATGAAATTTTCAAAGGGGCCAATTTCGCCGCAGGGGAAACGAACGTACGCCTTATCCCCCTTGATATGGAATTGCGATCACACAGAAATCGCCTCGCCGAAGGCCATATTCTCAAAAATTACGTGAATGCGTTGGAAAAACTGAATATTCGTTTTTTGGTTGACGCAGCCAAGAAAAAGGACAAGTTCGCAATAGATTATTTTAGAAAGCTGGGGTATCAAATCGGGCGCAAGATGTCTTGCGCCATAAGCCTCATCAACCCTGAAAAGCTGATTATTCAAGGTGAAGTTGCGGAATTAAACGATTTGATCACCGAGCCAATCAAATCCGCCATAGAACTAGACGTGCACCATGCAACCAGCTCGAACCTGCTTGTTGAATCCGGATTCCACGGCCGTTACTCCGTAAGCATCGGCGCGGCAGCCATTATCCTGAATGACATATTTCAAATGCCGAGCGTTATTTCAAACTCCATTAGTTCGTACTTCGAATGAGAGCTTGCCCAAAAGCTCTGCCCCTCACGCTTCGGTGATTAGCATTAAACAATCTTGGCCTGAAATTGAGCAGCGCAGAAAACTCATCGGACCAAATCTCTGAGAACCGCCATAGTTTCTACATCTCAGCGCCTAACTATCGCCAAGCTGCAAACAAACCGACAATTTTCGTATAAACAAGACGGAGAAAGCGATGATGACGAGACCAGTTTATGCGGTTTTCCTGCTTTTTGTTATGAGTTCGCCGCTGTTCGGGCAGCAACCGTTCAGTATTATCCAGTACATTAACCTTGCAAGGTATGAGGAAGAAAACGTGACACTTAGCACAAATTCAAAAAACGAAAATCGGATTGTTTTGATGGGGGATTCAATTACTGAAGGGTGGAAAATTCATCGTCCGGCCTTTTTTGCAGACGGTCAAGTCGTCTGTCGCGGAATAGGCGGTCAAGTGACGCACCAAATGTTGCTGCGTTTTCGCGCTGACGTTATTGAGCTGAAGCCAAGGATCGTTGTGATTCTCGCCGGCATCAATGACATTGCCCGAAACAGCGGCCCCGTCGCCATACCGGACATCATCGCCAACATCAAGACAATGGCTGAATTGGCGGATTATCACGGTATAAAAGTCGTTGTTTGTTCAGTTTTGCCCGCCATCGACTTCCCCTGGAGCAGAGGCTTGGAGCCCGCACCAAAGGTTGTTGAGCTGAACCGGCGCATCAAAGAGTTCGCTCAAGTCAAAGGATTCCCTTACGTTGATTATTATTCAGCTATGGTTGACCAGGAAGGCGGCTTGAAAGTGCCTGAGTTCACCACGGCCGAAGATTTAGTCCACCCCAACCCCGCCGGCTATGAAGTGATGGAGCGCGTACTGCTAAAGACATTGCAACAAGTCCAAAAGCAATAAATACAAGGCTTCGGGCCTGGGGGAAAAGCGACAAATTCACCACTTTTACAAATTCGTATGAAATGTTCTTGACAATCTCTCATTCTGCACTTACAATTGTTTAGTTTGTTGTCTTAAACAAGAAACTAAGCGAAAATGCTCTTTACTTCATCTTGATTCTCGCAGCAATTAGTTGGTCCCAGACCGCAAACGCTCGTAAAACCTGAAGAGACGAACAGAGCTTCATTCGCCTCGGCACTCCAGATATTCGAAGCACTTTTGAGCGTACGACGCCAACATTTACATGCAGAACGATCTAAAACTTGTAACTCGCTTATTACCTGCATTTATGATCTTCTCAAATTCTCGATAAAACAAGAACGTTTTATTCCATATCTGGCAGTTATACTGCTACCGCAACAAACAGGGCGCGAATATGCAAAGACAAACCTTGTTGATTGGAACGGCTCCATTAGCCACGTATCCGGCGGACGCATCTGAAGTCAGCCGGAACGCCGCCTCAGTTCGCCGTACGAGCAAGGGCGGAGCTTGTCTTGAACGCGCAATCATGTTTTCAGCCTGCAGCTTGGAAGGCTATGGCGTTGTCGCTGAAATCCCAGCCGGCGCTTGCAGAGCAAGGGCCAGCCCTCAAAAAATCGGTAAACTCACCTAAAAAAGTCATTAGCTCATGTTCATTTTTTACTTAACACTCAGGAGATTACCATGTCAAAATCGTTATCATTCTTCAAATGCGCATTAGTTTTGATGGCGGCTCTTCCAACCGCACTTTTGGCGCAAAGCGAGCTTTTAATTACCTGGACTGGCACGCCCGGCGAATTTGAGAATACGATTACCGCCGATACCCTGGCTGACGGCACGCAAGCGCACGACGTCTATGTGCTCGAAGCAAATCGCGTCTACTTGCAAATTCATTCAATTGCCGTGAACAGCAGCTTCACAGTTCGCGGGCAAGAACCTGCCGACGGAGAATTTCCCGCCACCGTGCAGCCTTTGCCCGGGAGTGACGGATTATCGGCTTTTGTCGATTGGCCGCCGTCAAACTTCCAATTGTTTGGCGATAACGCTTCCCTTGATTTGGAAAATCTGCTCTTCAACGGCGCATTTGCCGATCAGAGTACGCACCTTTGGGCTATCGCAGTCCCCCGGGGCGCAGATCAGAAAGTTGTCGTCGAAAACAATGTCTGGTCAGACTACCAGATGACTTTTGCGACTTTTGGCGTCAACTCAGACTTCTATTTCAATAACAGCATCGTGAAAGCTTGCCCGTCTTACCCTGGCGGCGTTTTTTTTAACGGTTTTGCCTGGGGCGGCGGCTCCTGGATGGGAACCATCGATTCGCTTGTGGTAACCAACAGCAGCATCATGAATCAGTTCGGCGAGGCGATGGTGATTTATGATCAGGTCAAGTACGGCCTGGTGGATCACAATACTTTTGCAAATATTGTCATGGGCGTCTGTTTTTATCGCGGCCAAAATAACATGACTTTTTCCAACAACCTGTTCTATAATACCAAGATTTACGGACAGTCATCCAATTACGTCGGCCTCTGGGGCGGCGTTGAAAGCGGACAGGGCGTAATGGCCGTTCTTTCGCAGGGCGAGGCGGACAGCGCAACCGTAGCAGCCGGAAGAGGCTGGGATCATGAGAACAGAAACATCACCTACAACAACAATGCTTGGGCGAGTGATCAAGCGGTTTTAAACTTCTGGCAAACTCCGCCGTGGCAGTGGACTGTCGAAGGTTCTATGGGGCAGGACTCTACAGTTTATGACACCATGTTCGCACTCGCAGATCAATACAAGTGGATCGGCGATACAACAAAGGCGATCATGGAAGGCGATCCGACAATTAGAGAATTCAGCAACGTTCAAACAACCGCTACTTTGAATCTATCTACTGAATACATCAATTCTATCATTCCACGCATCTGGGACTTCAGAGACGACAACGACATGCAGACCTACACCGACGAGTGGTGGCAGTACGAACATGACAACAACCCGACAAACGTAGAATGGCCTATCCACGAAGACCTGAGCTATGCAGCCAATTCGCCTGCCGCAACCGCGAGTATGACAGGCGGTCCCGTCGGCGATCCAAGGTGGATGCCGACGACGACAAGCGTAGGCGACAACAACATTCTGCCGAGCGAGTTCACCCTTGAGCAGAATTATCCGAACCCGTTTAACCCGTCTACGGAGATTTCCTTCACAATCGACCAAAGCTCCGAGGTTCGCCTGACGATCCACAACATTCTTGGCCAGACGGTCAGGGTTCTCGTCGAAGAATCCTTGCTTGCCGGTTCTCATAATTATACATGGGACGGCAGAGACAATCTTGGCAATGCAGTTCCTTCAGGCGTCTACGTCTACACGCTTAGCAACGAGAGCAGAACCGCGACTAAGAAGATGACTTTAATGAAATAGTGTCATATTATCGTAGAGACGCGATGCATCGCGTCTCTACAACCATGTGCAAAGCGCGTAGCCTTACAAGCGGATGCCATTTGGCCGGATTGGAAACAAGAAAATACTTCCGATAGTTTTCTTTACAATATTGCTTGCACACACTTGGGTTCTTAAGTCGGGGCTGTCCAACAACATGGTTTCTGACTGAAAAGCATGCTACATGTAGGGGTTCAAGATTTTGAACCCCTACGACATATGTTGTGCGGCACTTTGAAGATTTTGTGTTTTGACACAGCCTTAAAACACTGAGAGAGTGAATTGAAAAATTTAGTCTACTGTGGAATTATTCTTTCCTGCCTTTTCCTTTTTCAATGCTCAGAATCGTCTGAGTCAGAACCTGCCGCCGAGCCGAGTCACGTTGTCGCCAAAGGCCAGGATGACGGCTTTTCGGAGCTCAAGTCAGTCTGTGATTGCTTCGAATCCGCCATTGGCGCATTGGACGACGCCATAGTTCTTCGAAAGCAGTACGCTAATATTGAAGAATATCAAAAAGACGCCGACGCTGCTAAAGAGATGAAATCCTTACTAAAAAAATGGCACGGCGTACAACAATATTGCCTGACAAAGTTCGGCAGTGAAATGTTTATGACGACCAAATGCGACCGTAACCAGGAGTTGATACAGAAGCGAGAAGAACTGAAAGCTCTTGGAATCAAAACCTGAATCTCCCAACCCGAAAAATTAATCCTATGAACAGCCAATCTATCCGACATTTCACGTTGTTGGCGCTTTTACTCAGCGCGACATTCGTTTATGGGCAGTCCGTGAAAATATCCGGTTCTGTGCTGGACAAAGCCAACGGCGAACCTCTGGTTGGAGCCAATGTATTCCTTGTTGGCACAAGTCTCGGCTCCGCTGCAAATAATAAAGGGCGCTATGTCATCCCCAACGTAAAACCCGGGACCTACGTCATCAGAGCGGATTATATTGGTTACAAAACGTCAACGGATACGGTGGTGGTTACGGGAGACGCCGATTTGGTTAGGGAGTTTAAGCTGAGCTATACCACTGTAGCAGGGGAGGAAGTTGTTGTTACCGCGCAGGCAAAAGGCCAGATGGACGCGATTAACAGACAACTTGCGTCCAAATCATTGGTGAATATCGTTTCTTCAGACAGAATTGAAGAACTGCCTGATGCGAACGCCGCTGAATCCGTGGCAAGAATTCCGGGCGTTACCGTCCAGCGCGAAGGCGGCGAAGGCAACAAGGTGGTGATCAGGGGCTTGTCTCCGAAATACAATGCAGTAACCGTGGACGGCGTGCGTCTAGCGGCTACGGATTCTTCTGACCGCAGCACCGACCTCAGCATGGTTTCTCAGTACATGCTCGAAGGCATTGAGGTGACCAAAGCCGGAACGCCGGATCAGGACGCGGATGTGCTTGGCGGAACGGTAAATTTTAAACTAAAAAAAGCGAAGCCGGGCTTTAATGCGAACGCCCTCGTTCAAGGGATGCACAACGGTCTCAAAGACACCTACAAAGACAATAAATTTGTTGTTGACGTCGGGTTGCGCTTCTGGGGCGACCGCATCGGTTTATTTGGTCTCGTCGATCTTGAAAATCGCAACAGAAGCTCCCAGGAATTGACCGCATCGTATAACAATCCGAACGCCCAACTAGATTCGGTCAATGCCTTGCGTACGACCGGGCTCGGCTTGTATGATTACACGCGTTTAAACGACCGCACGAACGGGCTTTTTGTGGCAGACGTCAACGTTCCCGACGGCAACGTCCGATACAGCCATCTCAACAGCTCGATTGACAAAAATATAAGTCCGCACTACGAATTGTATTCTCTCGGCGTTAACGCCCGGGATTATTATACCGGACGAGGCAATACGGAAATCAGGGTCAAAACGCACATCCTGGAATATACGCAAACACTATTCTCAAAGCTCTTCGTTGACGCGGCGGCTTCCGTTTCGGAATCGAGGCAGGCGACGGACATGCTCCTGTTTCAATTCCATGAAAATCAAGCATATACGCAGTCTATCCATGACGTTAGCATAACCAATATTCAGAACATAACCAGCAATGATACGGGCGCTACGTACTTCAACCAGTACACGTTTAACGACGATTCAAACAAAGAGACGGAAAACACCTACCGCCTTGATCTAGGGTACAAATTCAGATTATTCAACAAACTCTCCGGCAGGATAAAGACCGGCGCCAAGATTCGTAAAAAGTCGCGCAATTTTGACCGAAATTACGAATACGCGCCGATCACCTACGTCGGCGTGCCGCATGTGAGAGACTCGCTGGTGGCAACTTTCCCGCGGATCGATGAATATTCCGATTTCGGGCAGACGCGCCTGACCTACCTGACTTTTTTGGAAAACGGTTATGAGCCGGGCGAGTTCCTGAACGGCGACTACACCTTGGGGCCGTTTGCAGACATCGATTTTCTCGAGGAAATCTTTTATTTTCTCAGGGAAAATTACAACTACGCGCCCTACCACGAGCAGGTCATGCACCGCTTCCACGAAACCAATTCCAGGCTTTACGATTACGCAGGCGAGGAAAACTACACCGCTTCCTACTTCATGCTTGATCTCGATATTGGCTCGAAGCTAAATATGATCGCCGGCGTGCGGAAGGAAAAGAACAAGACCACCTATGAGGCGCAGAGAGGCTACCAAAACGTTTTGCCGCATTTCACCTTTCAGGGGTACGAACTTTACAGCCATGACCGGAAGAATGATTACGTGCTGCCAGCGCTCTTTCTACGATTCAGACCCTTCAACTGGCTGGAAACGCGTTTCGCTCGCACCGAGACACTGACCCGCCCGAACTACGCCGACATCATTCCGCTTTACAATGTTATCGGCAACGGCGCCAGTGTTGACTACAGGGACGCCAACCTGGAGCCTGCTCTATCGAAAAATATCGACGTTACCGTTTCAATTAATCAGAATCACATTGGCTGGTTAAGTGCGGGTTATTTTGAGAAAGACATCGATGGTCTGATCTATTCGAGCGGCCGGAGATACATTGAGGATCCTCTTGTTTATGATCTCCCCGAAGACGCCCACAAATATTATATCCAGAACTACACTTCTAACAACCCAAACAGCATACAACTTCGCGGTCTCGAACTCGACTATCAAACCAGATTGTGGTTTCTGCCCGGCTTCTTGAAGGGGTTGGTTTTGAACGCCAACTACACCGTCACGCGATCTGAAGTAAAATATCCGCGTACCGTTGTTGAATTCGAAATTGATTTTGGCCCGCCTCTCCAGGTCGTCGGAACAAACATCGACACTTCTTATGTCGCTCGTCTGATTGATCAGCCAAATGAAGTCATGAATTTTTCGCTGGGCTATGACTACAAAGGATTCTCTTCCCGGCTTTCCATGCTCTACCGCTCCGACGTTTTTCGGCAAACAAATTTTTGGCCTGAATTGCGGCAATCGACCGACGGCTACAGAAGGTGGGACTTGTCCATCAAGCAGGCGCTGCCGGTACAAGGCTTGAACGCCTATCTCAACGTCAGCAACATTTCGGGGACTGTTGACAGCAACAGCTTCCTGGATCAAACCCGCGCGCTCGGATTGGTGCAGCATTACGGCAGCACGATTGATTTAGGATTCCGTTATTCATTTAGTCACTGATGTTACGCTCCGCCCAAGAACGTAGCGATTCAAAAAGCTTTGCCGCTACGTCATTCCCGCGGAGGCGGGAATCCAGAAAATGGCGCCCACCCACTGGATTCCCGCCTCTGCGGGAATGACTGAAACAAACGTTCCGGGGTTCGGGCGGTTTTAGCTTCAAACTGCAGATCTCAGTCTGTGTAAAAAGCACAGTAGAAAACTCCATTTTAGACAGTGCGTAACATCAGTTAGTCATGAATTGCCGACTCTCCCATCACTTCCCGAATTCATCTTTTCTGCGCGGCGTCTGCGTTCTTGCCGTTCTTTTGATCTTGTGTTCTTGCGACAGAAAACCTGCCGCACAACTTGACCTCTACCCTGCCCAAGAAACGCGCATCAAGTATCAGGTAGACTGGCAAAAAGCGCTTTATACCAAAAGAATTGAGCAATTCAAAAAGGAGCCTATCGGCAAAGACAAGGTCGTTTTGTTGGGGAACAGCCTCACCGAAGGCGGAGGAGATTGGGGCGAGCGATTCGGGGTTAACTTTATAATAAACCGAGGAATCTCAGGCGACATTACCGAAGGCGTGTTGGTGCGTCTTGGAGAAATATTTCACTACCAGCCCAAGGCCGTCTTCCTCCTCATCGGCGTCAACGACATTTTTAATGCCGACCACCCCAACCGGCAGGAAATCACCACCCAATACGTCGCGCAGAACATCATTTGTATTGCCCAGGAAATAACAAGTCACTTACCAGAGACGAGCGTTTTTATTCAAACACTGCTGCCGGTGAACAAAGAGATTTATTTCAAAGAAAAAGGCTGGTTCCCTGAGCATGCTGTTCCATTGAATCGGCAGATCAACGAAATTAATGAGCTTCTCAAACGCAGCAGCGGGCATGAGGTCATCGACCTTCACTCAGCCTTTGTCGACGGCGAAGGAAATTTGGACAAAATTTACACCACCGACGGCGTCCATCTAAGCGAGGCGGGGTATAAACTTTGGGTCAAAATCCTGACAGATTATGTCACGCCGTATTCTCACAATTCCAGGATAAAAAACTAACCTGATGAAGAAATTCTTCGCACTCGCGCTTCTCGCGATATCTTGCTCTCATCACAAAGACCATCTCTAAGGGCTGCGTTATTCCTTCTCAAAAAATTGCCCCGCCCTTGATCAACCAAAGATATAGTTTCACCTGACAACCTCTTCTCCCAGATTGTAGAACTTGCTCCACTTTGCGCTTTTCTTGCCTTGAATTCTTTCCCAATGATTCCAAATCGCTTTGTGTAATTCCGATAGATTCGTAACATTTCTTGCGCCCCATAATTCAGCAAAGTCATCCAAAAGCGTTTGACGACTTCGAAAAATGAACCACGCTCGACTCTTTCTCATTTGGATAGCGATCAATATGAACATGCTTGCTGCACAAACGGAAATGTCTGAAAAAATCAACCCAGACCTGCTCGCCGGAGAGTGGCAGGCGGAATGGATTGGCCCGAACTCAGGAAGCGGTCAAGAGCCGGGCGTTTGGCATTTTCGCAAATCCTTCGAAATGGACGAACTGCCGGAAGAATTCATCATCCACGTCTCCGCCGACAACCGTTACCGCCTTTTTGTGAACGGCGAATCGGTTAGCTTTGGCCCCGCGCGCGGCGATTTGATGCACTGGCGCTTTGAAACGCTCGATGTCGCAAAATATTTGAAGTCCGGCAAAAACACCGTCGCGGCGGTTGTCTGGAATTTTGCCGAACACCGCCCTGAAGCGCAATTCACCCACCGCACCGCATTCATCCTGCAAGGCAATGATCAGCTTGAATCAGCCATCAACACCAACGAAAGCTGGAAGGTTCTAAAAAACGAAGCTTACTCGTTATTACCAGTGGACCGTAAATCACTTGGCTGGTACTACATCGTCGTCGGGCCCGGTGAACTAGTTGATGCTGAAAAATATCCCTGGGGTTGGCAAGACCCAAATTACGATGACAGCGACTGGAAAAGCGCGCGCGCAATTCGTCGCCCAGTGCAACACTGGGGCAAACAGCACGGCAGCTACGACGGCTGGAAACTCGTGCCGCGCCAAATTCCGTTGATGGAAGAATCTCCGCAACGCATCCCAAAAATTGCACGCGCATCGGGCGTTCAAATCCACGACGGTTTCCTGAAAAACGAAACGCCGCTGGATATCCCGCCAAACACAAACGCAACGTTATTACTCGATCAAACATTTTTAACCACAGCCTACCCCGTTCTAACAACCTCCGGCGGTAAAGACGCGAAAATCAAATTGACCTACGCCGAAGCGCTGTTTGAAAAAGACGATCCCAGAAAAAAAAGCCATCGTGATCATCTCGAAGGCATGGAAATTCGTGGCTACTCCGACATGATTTTGCCGGACGGCGGCGAGAACCGGCGTTTCCAATCGCTCTGGTGGCGAACTTTCCGATACTTGCAGCTCGATATAACAACAAAAGACCACGCGCTCAAAATTCACGATTTGTACGGCATTTTTACGGCTTATCCTTTTGAGCAGCGCGCGTCTTTCACCAGCAGCGATTCTTCATTGGAAAAAATATGGCAGGTCGGTTGGCGAACAGCGCGGCTTTGCGCCGGAGAGACGTATTTCGACTGCCCCTACTACGAACAATTGCAATACGTCGGCGACACGCGCATCCAGGCGCTCATCTCGCTTTACAACGCTGGAGATGATCGGCTAATGCGGCGCGCCATTCAGGATTTCGCCGATTCACAAATGCCGGACGGCCTGACGCAAAGTCGCTACCCCGTACACGGCACGCAATTCATCCCGCCTTACTCACTGCTTTGGATCGCCATGGTTTATGATTATTGGATGCACCGCGACGATGCTGCGTTTGTCCAATCGCACCTGCGCGGCGTTCGCGGCGTAGTCGATTGGTATGCCCAGTACATCGATGAAACGGGCATGGTTGGCGCGGTTCCCTGGTGGAATTTCATCGACTGGGCTTGGGATCGCGGCGTGCCCCCGGGCGCGGACGAGGGCGGTTCTTCGATTGTCGCCTTGCAATTCGCTTATGTTTTGCAATACGCGGCAAAAATGTCCGAGGCGTTCAACCGCCCGTCGGAGGCGCTTTATTATCGCAAGCTCTTTGACACGCTCACCAAAGCCGTTTATAAAAATTGTTGGGACGAAAAACGCGGTCTGCTCGCGGATACGCCGGAGAAAACGAGCTTCAGTCAGCATCCAAACGTGCTCGGCGTTCTCGTGGGTTTGTTTCAACCTGAACAAGAAAAGCGCGTCATGGAGCGGGTTCTCGCGGACGGCGAGTTGACGCAATGCACTTTCTATTTCAAATTCTATCTTTTCAATGCGTTACAAAAAGCCGGCATGGCTAAGCGCTACCTCGAACAACTCGAACCCTGGCGCGACATGCTCAAGCTCGGACTCACCACCTTCGCCGAAGAGCCGGAACCGACGCGCTCCGATTGCCACGCCTGGAGCGCCAGCCCCAACTACCACCTACTCGCCCTCATCTGCGGCGTCCGTCCGCTGGAGCCGGGATTTCGCTCCGTTCTCGTACAACCGGAGCTTGGCGAATTACAATTTATTGAAGCCAAAATGCCGCACCCGCAAGGCGAAATTACTGTGAAGTTAAGGCGCTCCGAAAATGGCGGTATTACCGGTGAAATCGTTTTACCGAATGGCGCAAGCGGCGAGTACGACTGGGAAGGACAGCGACGGTTACTAAAAGCGGGGATAAACGTGCTTGATAATTTTTAAGATGATTCTCGAAACGCCTCAAAAAAACTTCTGCGCTTCACTGTGCAGCAAATCATAGATTTCTCCGCCGGGGTAGACGGCGCCGACGCTGGATTGATTTGAAAGTACAATCACGCCGATTTTGTGCGACTTGTGAAAGTCGAAGCTGGCGGAAACGCCCGCAAGGCCGCCGGTATGGCCCAGCCAGTTACCGTCGCGGTAGGAGCGCCACACAAGCCCAAGTCCGGAACCGAAAGCCAAATTTGCGTCAGAAAATTTGACCTCCAACATCTCCTGAACGCTATTTTCTTCCAGAATTCGAACGCTTTTGTAGGCGCCGTTATTCATGAAAGCCATCATAAAACGACTCAAATCACGAGTCGAGCTGCGTAGCATCACCGCAGGGTAAAATCGCACGCTGAACGGTTCGACTTTGCCGCCGTTTGCAGCGTATAAAGTCGCCGTTTTGGCTTGATTGACCTGCCCCAAACGAAAACCGGAATCATTCATTTCCAACGGCTCAAAAATGTTTGTATCGCAATACTCCGCGAAATTCACATCGGCCACATATTCAACAAGATAACCAAGCAAGGCCATGCCTGCATTCGAGCTCACGATGGCTTCACCCGGCGCGTGTTGCTTCCAAATCATCGGCTCATATTCCGGCTGTCCAACTGTGATATAATTTCGAATCCAGGGAAACAACCTTGGCGCTTTGCCTGCGGGAAAACCTTCGTAGAAATTTGGGGCCTCGGAAAAATCCGGATTTGCCATGCTCGAACGGTGGCTTAAGAAATGGCGCGGCGTAATTATTGAATCCGGATGATACGGGTTGCGCACCGGAAACGGCAGGTAATCACCGATATCAGCGTCAAGGTCGATCTTCCCCTGTTCGGCAAGCTGCATGACCGCGGTGGCCGTAACCAGCTTCGAAATCGAAGCGAGTAAGTAGATCGTCTCCGGGCGCGCCTGGTCAGTTTCGTTTAGATCGCGCCGGCCAAATCCGTTTTCCCAAATAACCTCATTTTCGCTAATTATCGCCGCCGAGATGGAAGCGACGTTTTCCCGTTGAATAAAATTTTCGATGCGCGTATTGAGAGACGTGAAGTCATGCTCCGGATTTTCCGGTTCCTGCATGCCGTCCTTCCCGCAACTCAAAATAACGGCGGATGCGATCAGCAAATATTTTCGTTTCATGGTTATGTCAATTTAACGTAATTTGGGCGGCAATAATGAGAAGCAAACGCTCAAAACAAGTACAATCTGAACGCAACAAAACAAAATCATGCAGAACGAAAAGAGAGTTAGAGAGAGAAGAGATCGTATTTATAACGCAGACGGCGACGTCGTCGATTTCGCTTTCAACGAAGCGGTGGCGGCGGTCTTTCCAGATATGATTCGCCGCTCCGTACCAGGGTATGAAACAATTTTGCCGATGATTTGCGTCATTGCCGAGAAATTTGCACAGCCTGACAGTCTTTGTTACGATTTAGGTTGTTCTCTCGGCGCTTCAACGCTCGCTTTGCAACGCGGGGCCAAGGCGCTCGGGTGCAAAATCATCGCCGTCGACAATTCAAAAGCAATGATCGAACGTTGCCGTGAGACATTTCGGGAATCGCCTGCGGAGTCGTCGGTCGAGCTCATTTGCGACGACATTCAAAACATCCCGATTGAAAAAGCTTCGGTTGTCGTGCTCAACTTTACCTTGCAATTCATTGCTCCGGATCAGCGCAAAACACTTTTGCAAAACATCTACCAGGGCATGAATCCAGGCGGCGCGCTGATTCTCTCCGAAAAAATTGTTTTTGAGAATGATGACGCGCAGAAGCTGCAAGCGCAATTGCACCTAAGTTTTAAAAAAGCTAATGGTTACAGTGAGTTAGAAATCGCGGGCAAACGTACGGCGCTGGAAAATGTACTCGTACCGGAAACTGAAGCCGCTCATCATGAGCGATTGCTTTCTTGCGGATTTCAGCAAGTTGAAACGTGGTTTCAGTGCTTCAACTTTTTATCTATTTTGGCGGTCAAATGATCAATTACAAGCGCCTCTATGAACTGATGGCCGAGAGTCGGCTGCACCTGTGGGCGGAGCATCTTCCCGAAAAAATTAACCGCGTTCTCCGGCCCGACAAACATGGCGATTTGGAACGATGGCTTCAAGTTTTGGAAGAATTGCCTGAAATCACGCCGTCTTCCTTCGACTTAAGAACGGAAAGTATGAGAGTAGGCCAAAAAAGTGATTGCGACGACAAAACACATGAAAAACTCGAGCGCCAACTCAGAAAGCTCCACCCCTGGCGCAAAGGGCCGTTTGAGATTTTCGGCATAAGCATTGAAACCGAGTGGCGGTCGGATTGGAAGTGGGACAGGCTCAAAGATCATGTTCAACCGCTGGCGGGTAAAACAGTGCTGGACGTTGGTTGCGGCAACGGCTACCATTGCTGGCGCATGGCGGGAGAAGGCGCTGAGTTAGTGCTGGGCGTTGATCCGTACATCCTTTTTGTAATGCAATTTTTTACCGTAAAAAAATTTCTGCCGCACAGAAACGTCCACGTTTTACCGTTGGGCTTCGAAGACGTTCCGCAAAACCTGCAAGCTTTCGACACGGTGTTTTCCATGGGCGTTTTGCACCATCGTCGTTCGCCGATTGATCATTTGCTTGAGCTAAAATCAGCGCTTCGTCCCGGCGGGGAGCTGGTCCTGGAAACGCTGGTGATTGAAGAAAAAGAAGGCCAAACGCTTGTGCCGCAAGGACGTTACGCCAGCATGCGCAACGTTTGGTTTCTCCCGTCCCCTCCGACGCTTGTCGCGTGGATGGAGAGATGCGGCTACAAAAATATTCGCGTCATAGACGTCACTAAAACGACGGTTGAAGAGCAGCGTTCCACCGACTGGATGACTTTTCACTCGCTGCCGGATTTTCTAGATCCAGAGAATTCTGACTTGACCATTGAAGGTCATCCGGCGCCGGTCAGAGCCATTATTCTGGCCAACAAGCCATGACCCTGCATAACCCTGACCCATAAGTTTTGGGGTGGGGCGGCTTGAAAAAAGCCCTCGTATAATGAAAGTGCTCGAACGGCCGCGTTTGTTTCGCCCTGACAGGGCTTTGGGAAATGGTCGGGCGCTGACATTTTCCAGGGCGTTGCCCTTCGCTCTTACATTTCGCTCCTTTGGAGCTAAGTTTTTGCCCAGACTTGTGAGTAAAGGTTAGGACTCTGCAGAATCAAAAAGATTATCTTGAACCCAAGACGGGAGATATTATGAAAAACGCCGTTAAGCCATTCTTGAAAATAATCGTCTGCGCCGTTTTTCTCATCTCGGCGGGGGCGCCTTCGCAATCATTCGCACAGGCAACAAATCCTGAGCCTGCAACCAGCCTGGTCGACTCCACAGCTTATTTCAAATTTTACAGCAATTTCTGGATCAACTTGCATCACTTTCTCTTCAAAGAAGCGAAGGATGCGGAGAAAGACAGCGCCAACGCAGCGCCCTTTACGGATTTGTTTTCAGGCTTATCCGCTCTGGAGCAGGAAACGCTCAAGGAAGCTCTGGTTTATTATCAGGAGAATTTGATCGACAAAGATCTGCTTTTTAACGGGCGGTTATTCAATATTAAACGCTCGCTAATCAGGTTCGAACAGGCTGAAAACCTAAAGGCGGAAGAAATCGATCCAACGTTCATCACGCTTCTTAATCAAAGCAAATCCATTTACGAAAAACATTTTTGGCCGTCACATCACGAACGCAATCAGCAAACTTTTAAGAACAACGCCGTTGTTTTGTTAAAAATGGAAAAGCAAGCGGTGGAACGACTTGCCGAACTCACGGGAACGTCCTGGCCGCCATACAAAATACGCGTCGATTTGAGCGATTACGGCAGTTGGGCGGGAGCTTATACGACCAATCGGCCGCAGACGCACATCGTGACCGGCACGGGCGGCGAAAGATTGCCCGGCGACTGGTTGGAGACCGTTTTTCACGAAGCGAGCCATGCGTTAATTGGCGGGAGAAGAGGGCGTGTTAGCGACATCATTCAAAAATCGGAGACAACGCTTGGACTAAAGGCGCCGCGTCAATTGTGGCATTCGATTTTGTTTTACATTTCCGGCCGCGTTGTGCAAGATTTACTGCTCGCCAACGGCTTTGAAACCTATGAGTTGTACATGGTGCGAGAGAAAGTTTTTGACAAGCATCTCCCCTATCTCAAGCAGCATCTTGAACCATATGTTTTGGGGCAGATAGAATTGCAAGAAGCTGTGGAGCGGATTATTTCGGAAGCAAACAAGTAACGTCGAAAACGGGGAGTAGGCGGTCCAAAAACATGGTCTTTGACTGACAGGTACGCCACACGTAGGGGTTCAAAGTCTTGAACCCCTACGAGACATTCTGTATGTCGCTTCTTGTGTTTTGAGACAGCGCCCGGAGCTACGGAACTAACGTCTCAAACGCTGAAGCGTCTGACTCCAGCATTACTGCCGCAAACCAGCGGTTGAGTAACTGACGTTGTCTCACGGTCATCGTGAAAAAAAGCTCTTAATCATCGCCTTCAATCCTCGCCAGTTCTTCGAAGTCAGCATCATCAACCCCGCCTTTAGGAAATAGATCTCCGAGAAAAGAATGATTGTCGGCCAGTGGTAGAATCTGGCAAATTTACTGAAGAATTGAAAGGAGCTGCGAATTTTGTGGCGGACTTTGAACGCCGTCATCCCCCCCGCCGCTTCTTTGCCCCCGCTGCTGGCTGAGATTTTGTGCCAGATTTTGGCGGACGGCTCGAACATCGTTTTGAAGCCGCTTTTTTGCGCGCGAAAGCAAAAATCCGCGTCCTCGACGTAGATAAAATACGCTTCATTCAAACCGCCGTTTTGCTCAAGGCAAGCTCGGCTGATCAACAAACAACAGCCCGTCACATAGCCGGTTTCGCTGCGCTTGTCAAATTGCCCAACGTCTTTTTCACGAATGCCTCGGTGTGCGATTTTGCCCTTCCAAAGGCTAATTTCTCCGCCTGCGTACCACAAAATTTCCGGTTGTTGGAAATAGTATATTTTTGCGCCGACAATGCCGACCGCTTCTTCGGATTGCGCGGCTGCAATCATTTTTTCGAGAAAATCCGGCGCGACTTCAACATCGTTGTTGAGCATCAGCACAAAATCCGCTTCGTTTGCCCGCGCCAATTCAAAGCCCTGATTATTGGCGCGGGCAAAGCGATAGTTTTCCGGGTTACGAACGATTTTCACTTCCGGATACGCTTCCCCAACGGCTTCAACGCTGCCGTCAGACGAAGCGTTGTCCACCAAAACGATGCGATAATTTTGCCAGGTTATTTTTTTGAGAGAAGCAAGGCAGGCGAGCGTGTCGTCCTTGCCGTTCCAGTTGACGAGAATAATGTAAACCAGCGGTTGGGCCATTTTTCGGCTACAGTTTTTGATACAATTTTAAAACCGCGTCGGCGAAACCGTCCCAGGAGAAGGCGTGTTTTTGCTCGGCTATTGCCGCGGAGTACGGTATTTTCAGTTCGTCGTCAAAATATCTTCGCAGAGCGTCGGCGAGTTGTTTTTCTTCCGGGGCTTCCACAACCATTCCCGTTTTCCCATCTTCAACCAGTTCGCTTAATCCGCCGACATTGGTCACGATCAACGGCAGATCAAAGTGCATCGCTACCTGCGCAATGCCGCTTTGCGTGGCGCTTTTGTAGGGCAGCACGCCAACATCTGCGGCGGAAAAAAACAACTTTGCTTCGTCGTCCGGGATGTATTTGATGAAAGTTTTAACGCGACTTTCAAGCCCAAGCTCGGCAATGAGCGAGGCGTATTTTTCAAAATCGCCGTACATTTCTCCGGCAATGACAAGGTGACGGTTCTCCGGCAAATGGCGCATCGCGCGAATTAACACGTCCAGGCCTTTGTATTCTCGAATAAAGCCGAAGAAAAGAATAGTGCTCGCGTTGGCGTCCAGTCCGAGCTTTTTTCGCGCCGCCTGAGCGTTCATTTTCTCGCCGAAATGGTCGTAAATCGGGTGTGGTTTCAAAATGTATTTTGCCTGCGGATCGAAGGCGAGTAAATCATCCGCGACGCTTTTGCTGAGGGTCACAAAGCCGTCGTTGCGCTTCACAAAATACTTGATCAGCGCTGAATCGCCGAGGCGTTTTTCGTGGGGAATAATGTTGTGAACAATGGAAATGACTTTTGTCCCGCTCTTTTGGAGCGCACCCGCCACATAGCCTGTGGAAGGTGCAAAAAACGGCATGAAATAATTCAGCAAAAGCAAATCCGGCTTCTCCGCCGCAATGCGTTTCGCCGTCCGCCGCCACGAGATCGGATCTATCGTGTCGAGCGATTCAATGGATGGAATCGGGTCGGCGTTGTCCTCGTCCGTGACGTACTGCGTTTTCCCCGGAAAAAGCACGCCCGGGTACTGCCGAGTGAACGTGTAGGCCGAGACTTCGCAGCGCTTTTCGAAAGCGCGGTAAAGACAAGCGCTGAATTGAGCAATGCCGCCGCGAAAAGGATAGAATGTTGAGAGAATGGCTGTTTTCAAAAACGTTTATCCAGTTGGGTTAAGCAAGATGCGAACAGGTGCGCTTCGTAGAATTCAGGAGTACTGGAGTACTGGAGTACTGGAGTACTGGAGTACTGGAGTACTGGAGTACTGGAGTACTGGAACTATGTAGAGCATCCCAACAATCCAATATTCCATCAATCCATTCCTATCCTTCTTGCATTTCCTGTAGCTTGGCGATTTCGGTCTCGATGCTTTTTTGGCGCTTTGAAATGCTGAAAACGTAAATAAAAATCAACGCCCAAAAAACGCTGTAGGCGGCGACCAGGAATCCAATGTTATCCATTTTTCTTACTCTTTGAATTTCAGATTTAGATCAAATTGCTTTCTTGTTTTGACAGAAAAATGGTTGGCGGAAATGCGCATTTCCGC
>CAXHAT010000041.1:0-45924 GCA_964014485.1 uncultured Deferribacteres bacterium | reverse complement strand
CTACTTTCGACCGTCCCTGCGGGACTTTTAAAACAGCTTCTGAGCGTCGCATTCTGAAGGGTTACACGGGTAATCTCCTAACGCGATACTCAAATTCATCGACGGAAACAATTGCGCCCGCCCGCAATTCGGGTTCAATTTGTGGGATAATCGTTTTAAGGATAGCAGAGACACGATTCGGCAAAGCATTATCCACTCTTAATGAGATGAGGCTGGGCTTGGTTAGGCCGCTTTGCGCAATTAGGGCCGAAAAATCCAGATATTGCGTGACGATTACGGCGTCTTTTTGCAGAGCCAATGTAACTATTTCACTGTCCGGCGAGTTCGCGGGGATCAAATCAGTGACTCGTTGGATGTTCAATCCCGATGAGCGCAATTCTTTAATCGTTATCGGCGAAATATTAACGTCGGCGAGAAATTTTACTCCCATTTAGCTATGCCGCCGCCACTTTGAAAGGGCGATGGGATTCGCTGGCAAGCCAGGCTGCGTAATCAATCGCTTGAAGAATATCGGCTTCTTCAAGCTCTGGATAAGCTGCCAGAATTTCTTCATGACGCATTCCTGAAGCCATCAACTTAAGGACGAAAGAGACGGTGATTCGCGAGCCGCGAATAGTAGGCTGCCCCATACAAATTTCAGGATCAATTAATATCCGGTCGAGGGGTTTTGACATCAATCGATTCTCCATGAGATCGTTTTAAATTGTACCCTTCACGCTGGAAAAGTAGCACGCTACATCATCAAATTCAAAAGAAAAGTACGAGAAGTTGAAAACGAATGCTACTTTCTGAAAAACTTTAGTCGCCTTCCACAACGTCTCCACTATTCTCACATAGCATTTCTCGTGACTCGCACCTTGAACCTCCGGCGCGAAGTGTTTATATTTCCGCACTTCAGCTCAGAATTTTTCAAGAAATCAGGCGCAAAATCTCAATGAAAATCATCAAATTTATAATTCCTATAGCGATCCTGCTCATTGGCTTTTTCGTCATGCAAGCGTTGTCCCGTTTTGGCGAAGACGAACCGCGTCAGGCCCCGCCGCCAGCCACAAAAATTGTTGAAGCGCGCGTCGTTGAACTCGCCGAAGTACGCTCACGAATCGTTGCTTACGGCAGACTGGCTTCCGAACAGCCGGTTCAGCTTTACAGCGAAGTTGCTGGCGAATTGCAGCCCGGCGCTGTGGCGTTCCTGCCAGGACAAACATTCAAAAAGGGCGCTGTGCTGCTCGAAATTGATGACCGGCAAGCACGACTCAACGTCAACAGCGCCAAGAGTGAATTGCTCAATGCACTGGCTTCCGTTTTGCCGGAAATTAAAGTGGATTTTCCTATCGAATACGAAATCTGGCAAAGGTATTTTGACAGCACCAGTTTTGACCGTGAACTCGCCGAGTTGCCTGCTGCCGGGAACCCAAAAATCAAGCTTTTCCTGTCCCGGTTTGACGTTTACAAGCTCTATTTTAACGCCAGAAACCTTGAAATTCTGCTGGACAAGCATTTCATCACAGCGCCTTTCGACGGCGAGATTTTAGCAACCGATCTCCGCGCCGGTTCGACCACCCGCGTTGGTACGCGGCTAGGCGAAATTATCAATTTGGAAAAGCTCGAGGTGGAACTGCCGGTGCAAACCCAGGAATTGCAATGGCTCGACCGCTCCGTTCCGGTTAAGCTCACCTCGTCTGAATTGGCGGGCGAGTGGACGGGGCGGATCACGCGCGTCGGCGGCTATATCGACGACCGAACGCAGACCGCGCCGGTTTTTGTCACGCTTGGCGGCAAACGTCGAAGCGGTCTTTACAACGGCCTGTTTTTGCGTGCTGAAATAATCGGCAAGCCCATCGGCGATGCGGCGGTTATCCCGCAGAGCGCCATCTACGAAGAACGCAATGTTTATCTGGTGAAAAACGGTCGTTTGCATTATCAGACCGTCGACATTGCACGCAAGGAAACCGAAACGGTGATCGTCGACGGCGGGCTGGCGGCGGGGGATACGCTTGTTGTGAGCATTTTACAAGGCGTAGCGCCGGGAATGAAAGCGCAGGCAAATATTATTGCGAGCAACGACGAGGCGCAGCCATGAAAAAAATCGTCGCTTTCTTTATCCGGTACCCGATCTGGACAAACGTGTTGATGATCAGCATCTTCGCGTTTGGGATCGTTTTCTTTGGGCGCATGAATTACTCCGCCTTCCCTGAAGTGCCGCCAAGTTTCATTTTTGTCAACGTCCCGTTTCCAGGGGCGTCTCCTGAAGAAGTTGAAGAAGGCGTCGTGCTCAAAATCGAGGAAAACCTCGACGGACTCGAGGGCATCGATCGCGTCACTTCAACCAGTCAGGAGAACATGGCGACCGTCAGCATTGAGATTCTCGAAGATGCTGACATCGATCAGGTTTTGTCGGACGTCAACAATGCGGTCGACCAAATCAGTGCGTTTCCGCTGGGCGCCGAGAAGCCGATCATTTTCAAGCAGCCCGCTCTTGGCGAAGCGGTGAACATTATCGTTTACGGCGAAACCGATCTCTACAATCTCAAAACCGTCACTGAAGAACTGCGCGACGAGCTTTTGGCCACGCCCGAAATTTCCCAAATCGACATTCTTGGCTTGCCCGATCTTGAGATTTCCATCGAAGCTTCCGAAGCGAATTTGCGACGCTATCAATTGACTTTCAACGAGATCGCCAATGCGGTTCGCAACGCCAATATCAATATTTCCGGCGGAAAATTTGAGACGCGCGACGAAGAAATTCTCATTCGCGCTTACGGCCGCAATTACCAGGCGCGCGAGTTGGAAAATCTTGTTCTCCGCAGCGAGAGCGACGGAACGGTGGTTTATCTCAAAGACGTGGCTGCAATCCGTGAACAATGGGAGGACGTGCCTGACAAAGTTTGGTTCGACGACCGCTCGGCGCTTATTCTCGACGTTAACAAAACGCTCGACGAGAGCGTGCTCAAAGTCGTTGAAGTGACCCAAGTGATCCTGGACGATTTCAACGCTCGGCATCCGCAAATCCAGGCGATGACCGTGAATGACAACGCTGAGACCATCGATTCGCGCCTCAAGTTGTTCGCGCAGAATGGTTTGGTCGGACTTATTCTCGTCATCTGCATCGTTGGATTGTTTATGAACATGCGCCTGTCTTTTTGGGTGTCCATCGGCATTCCGTTTTCGTTTGCCGGCATGTTCATCGTCGCGTCGATCTACGGCATTACGGTCAACGTCATCTCAACCTTCGGCATGATCATCGTCATCGGGATTTTGGTGGATGACGCGATTGTCGTCGGAGAAAACATTTACGCGCATTACGAGCGCGGCAAAGGCGCGGTGCAGGCCGCCATCGACGGTACGAACGAGATGCTCGGGCCGGTTTTTACTTCCGTGACGACGACGATGATTGCATTCACGCCTTACTTTTTTATTGCCGGATTTTTGGGGAAATTTATCTGGCAAATGGCGCTGGTTGTGATTGCGGCGTTGTTCTTTTCGCTGGTAGAGGCGTTTCTGGTTTTACCTGCCCACCTGGCGCATTCGAAAGGTTTGCACGCCAAGGAGAAAGACTCGCCGATCCGCAAAAAGCTCGACGCGGCCATCGATTTTCTCACCCATCGTCTTTACGCGCCTTCGCTGCGCGTGGCGATGAACAACAAGTGGGTTACGGTGATCACGCCGGTGGCGCTGGTTTTCGTGACCATCGGCTTGCTGCGCGGCGGCTTTATCGGCGCGACGTTTTTTCCGTTTATCGACACCGACGTAGTTTTTATCAACGCCTCGCTCGTGGCGGGACGACAGGAGCAGGACACGAATCGGTTGCTGGAAAAAATCGAACTGGCCGCGCGTCAAGTCAATGAAGATTTAAAAGAACAACGACCGGACAATAAGGACGTCATTATCGGCGTTCAGCGCGAAATTGGCCGCAATGATTTGGGTGACGTCGGCAGTCACGCCGGAAAAATTTCGCTGCATTTGCTGGACGGCGAAGTGCGAAACCTCGAAACGTTTAAAATCGCCAACATGGTGCGCGCCAAAACCGGTCCGTTGCCGGAAGTGCAAAAAATGTCCTTCGGCACGCAAGGCTTTTTTGGCAAAGCGATTTCCATCAGCCTGCTTTCCAATGATTTCGAACAGCTCAATGAAGCGCGCGATTTGCTGATAAATGAATTGGTGAACATGGACAAAGTGAAAGACATCACCGATTCGAACCAGGAAGGCCGGCGGGAAATTGACATAGCCTTGAAGCCGCGCGCTCACGCGTTAGGGCTGACGCTGCGCGACGTTGCAGGGCAAGTTAGGCAAGGTTTTTTTGGCGAAGAAGTACAGCGCATTCAGCGCGGCCGTGACGAGATTCGCGTCTGGGTGCGCTACCGAGAAGAAGATCGCGCTTCGCTGGGCTATCTTGAGCGCATGCGCATCCGAACGCCCGACGGCGCAGAGTACCCGTTTTCTGAATTGGCCGACTACGAAATCCAACGCGGCTTGACGCAAATCAACCATTTGGATAACCGGCGGGAAGTGCGCATCGAAGCCAATCAGGCAAATGTCGAGGACGATTTGCCGCCGATTTTGACGGAAATCCAGGAAGTGATCGTGCCGCGCATCTTGTCCCAAGTTGATGGTGTGACTGTTTCCTACGAGGGGCAATCACGCAGTCAGGCGCGCACGAACGAGTCGATGGGGCAAGCTTTTGGGGTGGCGATGCTAATGATGTTCATCCTGGTTACGCTGGTTTTTCGCTCGCCGTTGCAAGCGTTTTTGGTCTTCGGGCTCATTCCATTCGGTTTTCTGGGCGCAATTTGGGGGCACGGCATTCTTGGCATCCAACTCAATTCGCTTTCGACGTACGGCTTGATCGCGCTTTCCGGCATCATCATCAACGACAGCATCGTTTTTATCGACCAAATCAACCGCAATTTGCGCAGCGGAATGAAAGTTTACGACGCAGTTTTCAATGCCGGGCTCGCGCGTTTGCGCCCAATCATTCTCACCTCGTTCACCACTTTCGCCGGGCTTGCGCCGATGATTCTTGAAGGCAGCCGCCAGGCGCAATTTCTCATTCCCATGGCCGTCGCTGTGGCATACGGGCTGTTGTTTGGAACCTTCTTGTTGCTGCTCGTTCTGCCTGCGAGCTATTTGATTTTGAATCGTATCAGGATTGGGGCGGCGAGAATGTTGCGCAGAAAATCAACGCCGGAGCTTGTCGAACCTGCAGTGAAGGAATTGGAAAAGGCGACGGCGGGACTGTTAGTTGAAGGGAAATAGTATATTTTGCATGCTCTACTCGGGCGGATGCCAGCCGGCGAGAACCCAGTTTCGTCGAACCTCGACAGCCAACTCGTTGTTGAGTTGCAAGGCTTTAACAGTGGCGCGGCCTGTGGGCGTTAAGCCAATAATTCTTACGCCGTCCAAGGTCCAGGAAAAATGTTCGCCCCATATTTGCGTGTTTGGATTGAAAAGAGAGACTGTCGAATTACTGGAAGGATCGAGAACGGAAATTTGCGAACCTTTGTAACGATTACATAGACTGCAAGCCAGCCAAAGATTGCTTTCATTGTCACTGCCGCCGCGTGAACGCGGAATGATATGCTCTATTTCCAGCTTTGCCATAACGTATTTTTGCGGACTCAAGCAGTAGCCGCAGCGATGATGCGCTTCGGCTCTGATACGTCGATGGATTTTCGACAGCTGATCAGATTTGCTCATGATTGCAGCGGTTCACGCAGCCCGCGCTGGACGGCAACTCGCAGCGCCTGCGCTTTACGCAGCAATCCACGCTCGTAAATTCGCATCAATTCATCTAACTCACGTCCTTTTTGGTCACTTAAAGCATTCTCTTGATTAAGGAGAAGCAACTCGTTCATTTTTTTTTCCTGTTCACCAGAAAGACGCAAGCGTGTGAGTTTCAGCACTTCATCATCGGGCAATTCATCGACCGGCAACTCGCCGGCCAGTTTTTCCAGCCATGATGATAAAATTTCTTCGATGTCACGGCTGCCATGAGCAGCCGCATACTGTGCATTATTCACGACCCGATCTGAAACTTTGAGCGTAAATTGTTGTGACATTGAGCATTTTCCTGTTAAGAAAGTTCTCCATATAATAAAACATACGAAAGCGCTTTGCTGCTCGCAAGGTTCTTTTTGTGCAAAGTATGACCAGACGATTTTTAGTATTCATCAACGTCGAAACGCTGCTATACGTTTCAATATCAGGGTTTGAGGAATGATTCGATTCTTGAAAAAAGCACATCTTTCGCTATTATTTGTTCTTGCGGCTCAAGCTCATGGGCAAACGGAAATGACGGCGGAAGAAGCCGTGCGTTTGGGATTGAAGAAAAATTTTGACATTCAGATCGCGCGTAATAACGCGAAAATCGCTGAGAACAACGCCGGACTCGGCACGGCGAATTTCCTGCCGTCTCTCGACGCCTCCGGCGGCTATTCATTTAATCAATCCGACCAAGAAACCAATTCTCCGTTTAGTTTTGGCGCATCAGACACGAAAACGCTCAATGGCCAGCTCAGTCTGAATTGGACGTTGTTCGACGGCTTTCGCATGTTCGTCGATAACAAGCGTTTTCAAGCACTGGCAAAGCTGGGGGAGTTTCAGGCGCGCAGTCTGATCGAAAACACAGTCGTCGGTGTTTTGCAGGCTTATTTCAATGTCGTTCAACAGGAGCAATTGACTGAGGTCGTAAGGAATTCGCGGGCGGTTTCAGAGGCAAGGCTCGAAAAGGAAAAAGTGCGCAATGAAATCGGCGGCGCATCATCCACCGATCTTTTGAATGCACAAGTTGCTTACAACGCTGACGCAGCGGCATTAATCAATCAGGAATTGCAGCTAGAAATCGCACGCAAGGAGTTGAATATCGCGCTTGGCCGCGATCCGCAAACGCCAATTTCAGTGAAGAAAGAAATTGAGGTTGAACCATTTTCTTTGCCTTTAAATGAATTGCTCACGCGAGCGGAAGAACGAAACAGCGAACTGCTGGCGGCGTTGCAAAACCGCAAAATCGCCGAACAAGACGTCAAAATCGCGCGCTCCGCTTTTTTCCCGCAACTATCTTTCAACGCCGCTTACGGCCGCTCAGACCGAACCACTTCCAGCGAGAGTGAACAGTTTCCGGAAGACATTACCACAAACAGCACCGACAAATCGGTAGGGCTAACGCTGTCGTTCAACCTGTTCAACGGCTTCCGCAATCGCATTGATTTACAAAATGCGCGAATAGAGGCTGAAAACCAGCAACTCGCTCTCGATGATTTCAAGAACCGCTTGGCGGGAGTGATCGCCGAGACGTTTGTGACCTTCCGGAAACAGATGGAGCTTGTGCGCCTTGAGGAAGATAACGTCGTTGCGGCGCGGCAGAATTTACAACTACAGCAAGATCGCTATCAGATTGGCGCGTCCAGCTCCATTGAATTTCGCGACGCTCAGGTGAGCCTCAATCGTGCGCAAACCACGCTTATTTCGGCAAGATTTCAGGCTAGATTAACTCGCGCGGAAATGGAGCGTTTGACAGGCGGTCTGAAAATTAATCAGAATTGAAACGCCTGATCAGAGCAAATCAGAAACTTCAAATCTCACGCACCAATTTCCAACTAAACCTCAAATTTCAACTTCCAACCCCGGCACTTCATAGTACACGCCTATGAACCAAGTTCTAGTTTTTGCTCCTGGAATTGCGCTTTCTTGCAACGATGCATTTGAATCATTGGGCTTTCGTCGCTTGGAAATTTTCATAGATCCAGATAGTTTTGAACAATGAAAAACTACTCAAAAAAACGAATTTCAAAAGAAGTGTGTTAGAGTATATTCACTTTCATGCACGCTCAACCACTTCAACTTTGCCATAGAATCTGCAGCAACCGGTTACGCTCGTTTATTACTCAAAAAATTCTAACCCAATCGCCAGATCGGAGGGAAGATGTCTCAGCAACCCGCCCCGTCTTTTGTTGAAAAAATTGCCGAAAAATTACGCTTGATTCCTGATCTAAAGAACGACTTTGACGACGGCTTGCCTTCCTTGCAGGAACCCGGAAAGTTGACGGATTACCCGCCGCCGGAGCAATGGGATGATTGGACTGAATATGAAGCTAAAGCATGGCCATTGCGAGAGAAAAAGAATTACATGATCGTGCCGACCAACTGCTTTAATTGCGAAGCCGGGTGCGGGCTGCTGGCTTACGTTGACAAAGAGACAAATCAGGTGCGCAAATTCGAGGGCAATCCGTACCACCCCGGCAGTCGCGGACGGAACTGCGCCAAAGGCCCGGCGACAATCAACCAGATCAACGATCCGGATCGGGTTCTCTACCCGCAAAAGCGCGTCGGCAAGCGCGGCGAAGGAAAATGGGAGCGCGTTTCGTGGGAAGAAGCGTTGCAAGACATTGCCGGACGCATACGCAAGGCATTGCAAGAGGAGCGCAACAACGAAATTGTCTACCACGTCGGCAGACCGGGACACGAGGGCTACATAGATCGCATTTTGCAATCCTGGGGCGTTGACGGACACAACAGCCACACCAACGTTTGTTCCGCCGGGGCGCGTTTTGGCTACGCACTGTGGCACGGTTTCGACCGCCCTTCGCCGGATCACGCCAACGCCGATTTTATTTTGTTGATTAGCGCTCACCTCGAATCCGGTCACTATTTTAACCCCCACGCCCAGCGCATCATCGAAGGGATGATGAACGGCGCCAAGCTGGCGGTGATGGATCCAAGACTTTCGAACACTGCGAGCATGGCGAATTATTGGATGCCGACTTATCCCGGCTCCGAAGCGGCCGCGCTTTTAGCAATGGCCAAGATCATTTTAGAAGAAAATCTCTACAACCGCGAATTTCTGCACGATTGGGTTAATTGGCGGGCGTTCATGAAAGCGCGTCACGGCGAAACGGAAATGACGTTCGACAATTTTATCGCCGCTCTGCGTGAAGAATACAAAGAATACACGCCGGAATTCGCAGAAAAGGAAACGGGCGTTCCGACTGAGACGATCATTCAAGTGGCGCGCGAGATCGGTCGTGCAGGCAAAAGATTCGCGACGCATAATTGGCGTGCGGCAAGCAGCGGCAATCTTGGCGGCTGGGCGGTTTCGAGGGCGCTGCATTTTCTCAACGTGCTCACTGGCAGCGTAGGCACAGTCGGCGGGACGTCGCCGAGCGCCTGGAACAAGTTTAAGCCCGACGTTTTCGACAAGCCGCCGGCGCAGAAATTTTGGAATGAATTGAATTTCCCGCAAGAATACCCGCTCTCGTTTTTCGAAATGAGTTTTCTTTTGCCGCATTTTCTCAAGGAAGGGCGCGGCAAGCTCGATACCTATTTTACCCGCGTCTTCAACCCAATTTGGACGTACCCGGACGGCTTCACCTGGATGGAAGCATTGGGCGACGAAGAAAAGGTCGAGCTGCACGTTGCACTGACGCCGACTTGGAGCGAAACCGCCTATTACGCCGATTACGTTCTGCCAATGGGGCACGCTTCCGAACGCCATGACGTCATCAGTTATGAAACGCATTCCGGCATGTGGATCGCCTTCCGCCAGCCGGTTTTGCGCGAAGCGGCGCGGCGCGCGGGCAGACCGGTGGAATTTACTTATGAAGCCAATCCCGGCGAGGTTTGGGAAGAGGACGAGTTTTGGATCGAATTGTCCTGGCGCATCGATCCGGACGGCGATTTGGGAATTCGCAAACACTTCATCTCGCCTTATCGTGATGGTGAAAAAATCACCATCGACGAGTACTACCAGTACATTTTTGAGCGGACGGCAGGCTTGCCGGAAACAGCGAAAGAAGAGGGATTGACCCCGCTGGATTACATGCGAAAATACGGCGCGTTTGAAGTTGAAAAAACGTCTTACCAAAAGCACGTTTCAAAATTGAGTGACGAAGCGATTAAAGACGCTGAGGTCGATGCTGAAAGCGGCCTAATTCGAAAAAACGGCGCCGTGCTCGGCGTTGAAGTGAATGGTCAAGCATTCGCTGGATTTCCGACGCCTTCGCGCAAGCAAGAGTTGTTTTCACAGACGATGGTCGACTGGGGCTGGCCGGAATACACCATCCCGACTTACATCAAGAGCCATATTCACGAGGAAAAGCTCGACCGAGAAAACGGCGAATTCCCGCTGCTGCCAACTTTCCGTCTGCCGAATTTGATCCATTCTCGTTCAGGCAACGCCAAGTGGCTGGTCGAAATCGCGCACCGCAATCCAATTTGGATGCACACTTCCGACGCAGCCCGCTTTGGCATTAAGACCGGCGATCTGTTGCGGCTAAATACGGACATCGGCTATTTTGTGGACAAAGTCTGGGTGACCGAGGGGATCAAGCCGGGCGTGGTCGTTTGTTCGCATCACATTGGCCGCTGGCGGCGGGCGCAGGATAAAATCGGCAATCGTTGGGCGACCAACACGGTGAATATTGAAAATACCGGCGACGGAAAATGGCTGATGAAAACGCTCGACGGCGTGCGGCCGTTCAAAAGCGATGACAGCGACTCCAAACGCGTATTTTGGAGCGACGGCGGCGTACACCAGAATATCACGCACGCGGTGCATCCCGATCCGATCAGCGGTATGCACTGCTGGCACCAGCGTGTGCGCATCGAAAAAGCGCATCCCGGCGACAATTACGGCGACATCATGGTGGACACCAACAAATCACACGAAATTTATAAAGAATGGCTCGCAATGACGCGCCCGGCTCCCGGCCCAGACGGTCTACGCCGACCGCTATGGTTTGCGCGGCCACTACGTCCTGTTGACGAAGCGTTTTACATTACTGAAGAATGAGAGAGAAGAGGTGGATGGGCAAAGATTTATAATCCGTTAAGTAGAATTGGCGCTTTACTTTTTTATTAGGCTCGGCTGTAATGATTATTAATATCGATGATTTCAACGGCGTTGTTATCATTGAAAACAAAAATGGCCCGATATTTTCGATCTACTCGAAAAGAAAAGATACGCAGCTCTTTTGGCTCAAGCAGCTCTGTATGGAGGCTTGGATGTCGCCAGTTTGTTTCAAACAAGTCTGACTGTTTACGCCATTTTTTCTCCAATTGATGTTTGCCAATAAAACTTTGAAGTGAGCGCTTCAAAGGAAGAATCTTCATATTTCAGACTTGGCTTTCGGCGTTTTGAAGATTTGCGACGTTTCCATGCCTTTTCGGAGCGAATTAAGAAACGCTTGGTTATACTTGCCGGTTGCTTGCATTTTTACAATAATTTTATCGATGTCACGAATAGGAGGCGCTTCAGATCGTAAATCGTCGTTCTCAGCCGAGACGGCGAACAAAATTTCTGTAAGTTCTTTCCTGATCGTTTGACGAATCATAGCCTCCAATTCGCCAACATTCAGCGAGGCGACCTTTTTTTCAACATGAGGTGTTGATGACATTTCAGCTATCTCCAAGTAAGTGATGTTTGAACCGGTGAATATAAAATAGTAAAGCATGAATTCCAACCGAAACGCTGATAAAGATGATTTGGAGATCGGCGTTCACTACGACAATGTCGACGACGCTTATATTGAAAAACGCCGTCTGCGGAAAAGCGCCGGGTGGGGACTTCTCTGGGCGATGGGCGTGGGCGCTGTCATTTCCGGCGATTATTTTGGTTGGAATTTTGGGCTTGGCGCAGGTGGCTTTGGCGGACTTTTCATCGCGGTGATCTTCATTGCCGTGATGTATGTTTGTATGGTTCTGTCCATCGCGGAAATGTCGACTGCACTGCCGCACGCCGGGGGTTTTTACTCATTTACACGCAACGCTTTCGGGCCGGGACTGGCGTTTTTGAACAGCGTGACCGACATGGTCGAATACGTCATCACTCCAGCGGTGATTGTTGTCGGTATTGCCGGATACATGGACGCGCTTTTTCCCGGGGTCGCCAATTGGGTGTGGTGGCTCATTTTTTACACCGTTTTTGTCGGCGTTAATATTTGGGGCACGGAGTTGACTTTTCGGGTTTCCATGGTCGTCACTGTCTTGGCAATTGGCGTGCTTATTATTTTCTACTTCGGCGCCATCTTTTCCGGCGCTTTTAGCTGGGAGAACGTTTTCAATATTCAACCTGAGCCCGGCGGCGGCGCCTTTTTACCAAAGGGCGTCTACGGCGTGTTCGCCGCCCTGCCGTTCGCTATCTGGTTTTACCTTGCCATCGAGCAACTGCCGCTCTCTGCTGAAGAATCTCACGACGTTGTGCGCGACATGCCTAAAGCGCTTATTGGCGGTATTGTGACCTTGCTCGCATTATCGATTTTCACACTGACCTTAAACTCAGGGGTTGGCGGCGGCGCGGCGGAAGTCGCCGTTTCAGACGCACCGCTGGATATCGGTTTCAAAGCCATTTTTGGCGCCGGGATGGCGTCTTCGATCCTGACTTTGGTGAGTCTGACGGGATTGATTGCGAGCTTTCATTCCATTATTTACGCTTACGGCCGCGTTCTGTTTGCCGCTTCGCGCGCCGGGTACATTCCTCGCTGGTTGTCAGTGACTTCTAAAAACAGGCAAACGCCCTATCGTGCGCTTATCGCAGGGGCTGTTGCCGGATTTATCATCGCGCTGATCATCGATTCGAACGGCGGCCTCGTCGGCGCGGCTTTGCTGACGATGGCGGTTTTTGGCGCTGTTATTTCATACGCCCTCGTGATGATCTCTTACATCGCATTGGCGCAAAAACGGCCTGATCTGCCGCGCCCTTACAAAAGCCCGCTTGGTAAAACCGGAGCTTGGGTCGGACTTGCCATCGCCGTTGTTTCCGGCGTGTCCGCTTTTGCCATTCCCGACAATCGTCCCGGCGTTTGGGGAACGCTTATTTTTATCGCCGCCGGATTTGCTTATTATTGGTTTTATAGCCGCCATCATCTCGTCGCCAAAGCCCCGGAAGAAGAAGTCGCCCTCATGCTTGACGCACAAAAAGAATTGAGATGAGCCGCTTTGCAAAAGGCGCATCGCCTTGTTTTCGTTGCATTTCTAAAAAACGATAATATTTTAGTTCGCCGGTACAGGTGTCCTCTTTGAAGGAAGAATAGGGAATGTCGTGAAAATCGACAGCTGCCCCGCAACTGTAATCAGCAATTTCAGGCCGACCTGCCACTGCTTCATTTAGGGAAGCGGGAAGGCGCGTCACGAAGCCTCGCTGAGAGCCAGGAGACCTGCCTGTACTTTAATTGGGCGCCCTTCGAGGGAAGGACAACCACGTACTTCGCAGACTTGTCTCGCACAGGCTTCGCTTCCCTCCAAAGTCCCGCCCATTCTCATCCAAACACCTTTCATCTAGTCAGCGAGGGAAGACTATGCGATTCAAAACCCGCCTTTTCATTTTGTTCATACTTTCGGCGTTTGTGACAATTCTAAGCGCGCAAACGCGGCATGTCGATCAAAAGGATTCCGTCAAAGTGTATCAAATGCCTGAGATCGTTGTGACGGCAAATCGCATGGAAACTTTGTATGACGACGTTGCCAGCACGATAACCGTATTGACGAGAGAAGAATTAGCGAGCGAACAGCTCAGGACTGTTGCCCAGGCTTTGCAGGCGATTGCCGGCCTGGCGCTGGCAAATTCTGGAGGCGTCGGCAAGGCGACCTCAGTGTTTCTCCGCGGCGCCAATTCCGACCACACGCTGGTACTGCTCGACGGCGTCGAACTCAACGATCCAAGCGCACCGGGCAATGCGTACGATTTCGGCGCGTTGATGGTCAGCGACATTGAAAAGATTGAGGTGCTGCATGGCGCCCAAAGCACGCTTTTCGGTTCGAATGCCATCGGCGGAGTAATTAACATTTTGACCCGATCGGGCTTGGAAGGAGCTCGGTTTAAGGCTGAAGCGGAAGCCGGCGGGCGTGAGACCGTCCGTTTGAACGCGGGATTGCGAGGCGGCGACCAAAATTTCAATTATCGCATAACCGCCAACCGATTCAATACCGAAGGCTTTTCGATAAGCGGGCTGCGCTCTGCGAACAACGAGAAAGACGGCTATCAAAACACCACAATTTCCTCGAAATTGAATGCGAAAGCCGGGCAAGTGGCCGATCTGGAGTTTCAATTGCAATTTGTGGACGCAGACGGCGATCTCGACCACGGCGGTGCCGACGGTGACGACCCCAACTATACGTTCGATTCGCGGCAATTGACGGCCAAGACGGCGGCGCGTTTTTCGCATTGGCAAAAACGCTGGCGGCACAGCTTACGAGCGAGTTTTGTTAAGCATGATCGCGAAGCCGTAGATTTGACTGATGCAGTGCGAGTCAATGACGCTTTGCGGAACCAAACAAAGGGCGAGCGGCTGAAATTTGAATGGCAAAACAACTTCTTTTTCTCTGAGAAATGGGTTGCGACGTTAGGCCTCGAAACGGAGAACGAGTCAGCGGAGTCGTCCTTTCATTCTGAAAGCGGTTTCGGCGCATTCGACAGTGAATTTGCGCAACAAACTGCGCGCACCACCGGTGTTTATGCACAAAACCAATTCAAACCGGTGAAAGACCTGTCTGCAAATTTGGGATTCAGAATTGATCGTCACAGTACTTTTGGAAGCAAGGCGACCTGGCGCAGCGGTTTGGCGTATCGAATCGGCGGCAGAGCACGCATCAAAGCGACAGCGGGAACCGGCTTTAACGCGCCGACTTTGTTTGAGATTTTCGACCCGATATTTGGGAATATTGATTTGCAGCCAGAGGAAAGCTTGACCTGGGACGTTGGCGTGGATCAGTCTCTCTTCGGCGAGAAACTCACGGTCGGCGTCACTTATTTTACGAGTACTTTTGACAGCATGATCGGTTTTGACGAAAACTTTCGCTCGATCAATATCGACAAAGCCGAGGCCAGAGGCCTGGAAGCAACGCTTGTTGCGCACCCGATAGACAAGCTGAGCTTGCGCGCCAATTACGCCTTCGTTCGTACAAAGGACCAGTCTCCCGAGAGCGTCGATTTCGGCGAAACACTGCTGCGCAGGCCCAAACATCGCGCTGCGTTGAATATAAATCTTCAGCCTGCCGCACGAGCCGAATTCAATCTCGGAGTGATCTATTCGGGCGCGCGCGCAGACAAGGATTTCTCAGCATTTCCGGCAACGCGAGTCATGCTCGCGTCTTACCTGACCGCCCGAATCGCCGGGAGTTATCGATTAACAGAAAACGTTCGCCTGCAAGCCCGTATGGAAAACATATTTGATGAAAAATACCAGGAAGTCCTGTATTTTAATACCGCCGGGCGCACCGGTTACGTCGGTCTGCAATCGACCTTTTGATTTCATTTTCAAGCATTTTCACGCTAAAGAGCGTCTTGCAGCCTTGTTCCCGGAAAATGGTCGCCGAATTGTCATTGCTGGCCTGAATGACGCGAAAAGCAAAGTTTTGAGTCGGGCGCGTAACCTCAGTTGTTTTATTTTGTTTGTCATCACAAACCATTCACAAACGACCAAAGGTTAAACAAACAAGAATTGGCCTGATTTACCGAGACTTCGGACGTTCGAATAAATCACCTGCTCTCACCTTTCCCCGCCGCCAAAGCTGAACTCAAACCTTGCGTATTGGAGCGAAGCCAACTGAAAGCGGAATTTTCGGACTACAACCGCTCCTTTATTTTCATTGCGGCTTTCGCAAATATTTGTATTTTGGTGCTTTCGAAACTTTTTTTGGTTAAACTCTGTCTCTAGTTCGACCGTCTTTTTCGTCGCACAAACGAATCGTTCCGCATCATCCTTGAGAGAGCGGTAAGCCTATGAAAAAATATACACTTCTGCATGCTCGCAGACACAGTCGCTCGCATCTTTTCCCGCTTTGTTTACTCGCCCTTTTTCTGCTGCCGGTCACTTCAATTTTCGCCCAAGATGAATTCGCAGAAAAGAAAGCTTATTTGACCGCCAAAGGCATGTACGATGACGGCCTTTATCAACTGGCAGAGCAGCAATTCGGACTTTTTCTACAAAAATTCCCCAACAGCGACTACAGCGCGGAAGCGCAATTTCTCCACGGTGAAAGTTTATTCCAGCAACAAAAATACAACGCGGCCATCGGTAGTTATCGTGCCTTGCTGCGCTCATTTTCAGCGGTGCATTTACGTGATCGCGCGCAATTTCGCATGGGACAGTCGCACTTTTACGCCGACAATTTTCGCGAAGCCGCCTCGGCGCTCCGGCGTTTTGTCGATCAATATCCTTCGTCTGAATTGCGCGACCAGGGATTGTACTGGCTCGGCGAAGCGCTCTATCAAACAAATGACGTAGATGGCGCGTTGCAGAAGTACGCCGAAGTGGTCAGCAAACACCCTCAAAGCAGTTTAGCGGATTATTCTCTCTATTCCGTCGGCTGGATTTATGAAGAACGCAAAGATTATCGCCGGGCCCTCGCCGCGTATGAACGGTTGCTGAATGACTATCCTTCCAGCGAGTTGACAAGCCAAGCCGCCTATCACGCGGGATTCGCAGCGTACGGCCTTGAATCTCACCAAAAAGCCATCGATATTTTAGAAAAAGCCAGCCTGCAATTCCCGGAAGGAGAATTGCGCGATCAGGCGGATTTTGTTATTGCCGAGGCCTATTTTAAACTTGAAGACTTTACGCAGGCGTCACGCCGCTACAATGCTCTGGCAAAACGCAATCCCAAAGGGGAATTCGCGGACGAAGCTTTGTACGGCGCTGCATGGGCGTTCAAAGGAGCGGGACGTCCGGCGATTGCGTTGGAAAGCTTCGAAAAATTGACCGCCGATTTCCCGGCGAGCGACCTGGCTCCGACCGCGCTTTTTCAAATGGGGAAATTGTACAAGGACATGGGGGACAAAACACGGGCGCGCGAAGCTTTTTATAAGCTGCAAACCAACTTCAATCAGGCGAAAGAAGTGCCGGCGGCAATGTATGAAGTCGGCGCGATTGATTTTGAGAACGGAGAGTTTCGCCAGGCGCAGCAGGCTTTTGAGCAAATTGCACGTTCGCAGCCCGAGTCGGAAGTTGCACGTGACGCGGAGTTTATGACGGGCGAATGTTTGATGGCTCAAAACCGTTTCGCGGAAGCTGAAATGCACTATGGTCGGGTGTTGTCAAATTTTCCGGCCGGAGATATTACGCCGCGCGCGCAATACAAAAAGGGCCGCGCCCAGTTTCAGCAACAAAAATACCGTGAGGCCATCGATAGTTTTAAGGAATTGATTGCGAAATACAATGACAATCCGGCGGTGAAAGACGCGCAATATTGGCTGGCCGAAAGCTATTTCAAAATGGGCGATACGCGCAGCGCCGGAATGCTCTACTCAAATTACATCGATGCGCCTGACGGTACGGAAGAAAGCGGCAAGGCGTATTATGGTCGCGCCTGGACGTACATGAAGCAAAACAATTTTGAGCGCGCTATTGAGGATTTCCTGAAGGCCGCACGCTTGGAAAATGATCAAAATGTGAAAGGCGATGCGTACCTGAGAGCCGGCGACGCAGCTTTTAATCTAAAAAATTATGAACGCGCCATTCGTATTTACAATCAAGTCGTTCCATTAAGCGTCAGCGACGAGCTCCGCGCTGAAGCAAAATACCAGGCGGCGATTTGTCGCTCGCGATTGGGCGACGTTGAGCAAGCAGCGGTGGAATTTCGCGATTTGAACCGTTCGTATCGCGGCACGAAATACGCTTTGCAGGCGCAATATATGATCGGCAAAGTCTATTTTCAGAATAACCGTTTTGCCGAAGCGCGGCATAGCTTTTCGGAAGTCGTCAATACCACGCCGTCGAGCGAATTTGCGGATGACGCACTTTACGGCATTGGCGATTGTTACTACAACGAGGGGCGCTACGATGACGCCATTGCGACTTACGTCAAGCTCATTTCGCGCTATGGCGACAGCGAGTTTGTCGATGACGCCGTCAGCGGTATGCAATGGTCGCTCTTGCAGCAGCAAAAATATGATGAAGCGATGCAATTAGCCGACAAGTACATCGCGCAATACCCCAACTCAAAGCTCGCCGCCGACCTGCAGTTCCGCAAGGGCGAATTGCAATTCAACCTGGAAAATTATCAGGACGCGATTAGCGAATATCGCAAATTGTACCGCGAGTATCGGCAATATCCGGCTGCATCTTCTTCGTGGTTTTGGATTGGACAGGCGCGGACGAACATGAAAGATACCTTGGGAGCAGTCAGCGCTTTTGAACGACAGGCAAAGGAATTTCCGAAAGCTTCGGAAACGCCGGAAGCGTTGTTGCGCGCCGGTGATCTCAAGTCGGCCACAAACAACACCCAGGAAGCGATCGCGGCGTACGAACAAATTATTCGAAATTATCCGAACGGGAATTCCGCGGGCCGAGCAGAAATTTCCCTGGGACGCGTTTTTCTTAAAACCGGAAAGCTTTCTTCAGCGGAGCGCGTTTTTCGGAATGCCGCCGGAAAATACAACGAGCCCGAGCTAAAGGCGCTGGCAACGTTGGGCGTTGGACGGGTTCTGCACGAACAAAAAGCCTTTGGCGAAGCCCGCCGGAAGTACGAAGAAGTGACGCAGGTTACGACAAGCGAAGTGGCCGCCGAAGCGCAATTTTATCTCGCCAAAGCATATGAAGACGAAGACGCTTTTAAGTCGGCGAGCGTTGAGTTTCTCAAGGTGCGCTACTTGTACAGCGGACATTTGAATTGGGTCATCCCGTCGGTCTATCGCGCCGCACTCGCCAATGAAAAAATGGAAATGTGGGGCGAAGCGCGCAAACTTTATCGAGCGCTGTTGACTGAATATCAAGATGAATCGTATCACAAACTCGCAAAGGACAGACTCCGTGCGATTGAGCTTAACTAAATATATCTCAAATAAAGCGACGCATAGCATCCAAAATCTCCCCCTTCGCGCAGAGGTGGAGGTGCGGACAGTTTTTCAACGGCTCGTTACCAAACTCTGGTTTGGTAACGCATTTGGGCGAGAAACTTCAGTTTCGCCTGTAAACAGCCTTCAAAGCCGGAGTTTTGAGAGCAATCGGGCTCCCAAATCGGAGCTTGGGAACCAGGAAAAAAACATCATCGCTTTGCTCATTTTTACCTTCGTTTTTGCAGCATCAACGTCACTTTTTTCCCAAGAGAAAAAAAAGAAGCCGCAAGCGCCGAAAACGCGCGTGACCTTGCCGAAAGACAGCACCAAGACGAAAGCTGGTCAAAAAGGAAAATCCCAAAATCAAAAAGCGAAAGATGAACGGCTTGAACTGCCGGACGTTTTGATTTATGGCGAAGATTCCGAGCGTCGGGTGGCTGGAGAAAAGATTACAATCTCAGGCGATCAGCCGGAACTCGTCAATCCCTCTGCGACCTACGATCCAGTAAAGGCGCGCGACATTCAGCCGGCGGCGGAGCGGCGGCAGTATCAACAAGAATTGCGGCGCTCACAGTCAACGCAGGCGGGACTGCGCGTGCATGGCGGGCAGTATGAACAGATTGGCGTTGCGGGAAGTTTGTGGCAATCTTTGCCAAGTTTTAATTACGGCCTCGACGCTATCGTCGATCATACTGGAGGACAGTTTGAGAACTCTCAACGCGACAATGTTACGCTTGGAGGGCGCATTGGTTTTGGCTCCGGCAGCCGGGGAAGAACGCGCTTCGAAGGCCGATTTTCAACCCTGCGTTACGGCCTGCACGGCGCTGTTGCGGATTCGACGTACAAGCGCGACGTTGACACGAGCGAATTGCTTTATGCCGGGCAGTATTTTTTGACCTCAACTTTGCAAACGACGCTCGAAGCGGGATTCCAAACCGCCGATTTACAGGACAAAGTTGATACGCTGGCTACTCTGCCGCTGAACGTAGACAATACGCGTTACAAGCTCGGAATCGAGATCAAGCAAACGATTGGCGGCAGCGAAATCAGTCTGTCTGGCTCGACAATCTCCGATAAAGCCGAAGGCGCGATTAACGATTCAGCCGAAGTGAAACTGCATGAGGCGAGTCTTGGTTTTGATTTTAACTTGGGCCCTAAGCTGAACACAACGATCGCGCTCGATTATACGCGCAGTGAATTGGGAAGCGAAATACAAACGCGTTTGCGCCCTTCGGTTCGCTTGTTTCTGATTCCAGTCGAAAAAATCGCCGCCACGCTGAGCTTTACCAGCGGCCTTTCCTACCGCCCGTGGACGGACATGTTTTCGACCAATCCATACATTTCTCCGTTTTCGCGCCCGCGTCCGGAAAATAAGGTTTGGGATATTTCCGCTGGCATTGATTGGCGGCTGACGCCGAGCTTCATCGTGAAAGGGCGGTTTGAACGCAAGAAAATCAACGGCTTGAATTTTTTCCTGCGCGACACGGAAGGCGCGTATACGCTGAATTTCGATGAATTTGTACTTGGTCTGGCCTCAATTGGCGGGCGGCTGCAAGTCAACGATCAACTGAAGGCTGAGTTCAGCTTCAACATCTTTGACGATTCCTACAAAATTGGCGAGGGCAATTTCCAGGGCATTTTTGACGTGCCCTATCGCGGGGAATTTCGCGCGCCTTTGAATATTGAGTACTCGCCGACGGAAAAGCTCTCGCTTGAAACAAACGTCGCATGGATTGGCGATCGACGCATTTCAATTTTGCCGGATGAAGTTCTCCCGGACGGAACGCCGGTCTTCCTGAAGCTCCCCTCATACATTTACGGCGGATTTAACATCAACTATCGAATCTCTGAGCAGTTCGGCATATTTGCCAGCGCCAACAATATTTTGAACGACGCCTACGCGCGTTGGGAAAATTATCAGGAAATGGGCTTCAATGCGCTAGGCGGATTTACCGCGACATGGTAGAAACGATTTAGTGATCCTGTATTCATGTCATTCAGGAAGAATCTATTTTGCATATCCCTTTGAAATTTACAAAATGGATTCATGCTGAATGACACGAACGATTTCTGATTGAGACTAAAATTCCCCGGAGGCTTAATGCAATTATTGGATATTCTCGTCAAAGGCGGGTACTTGATGATCCCCATCTATCTCGCCAGTATTGTTGCACTCTATATTTTTGTTGAGCGAATTCTTGCTTTGCGCAAGGTTCAGATCAACACGCGGACATTTGTGCTGCAGGTGCGGAACCTGCTTTTACGCAATGAAATGGAAGACGCAATTGTTTTGTGTAAAAAGACGGCCGGGCCCATCTCGCGCATGACGCGAATTGGGATTGAGAATCTCAATCGTCCAAGATTGGAAATTAAAGAAGCGATCGATTCGGTTGGCAAAGCAGAAATTTATAACCTTGAAAAAAATCTGGGCGCGTTGGGAACCATCGCCTCCGTGGCGCCAATGCTAGGTTTTTTTGGTACGGTCACCGGGATGATCACCGCCTTCATGCAAATTCAATCACACGGCGGCAATGTCGATGCTTCCGTGCTGGCGGGCGGCATCTGGGAAGCGCTCTTGACCACTGCGGCAGGCTTGGCGGTAGGTATCATTTCATTGATCGCTTACAACTACGTGCAAGGAAAAATCGAGAAAATCGTTTTTGAAATGGAAGAAGTTTCGACGGAATTGATGAGCTCAATTCTGAACGAAACGGGATCGGGACGACGTGAGTTTGCAAACCAATAAAAAACGCATCATCGCTTTTTCGGCGATTTCGCTGACGGACATCGTCCTGTTACTGCTGATCTTCTTTTTGCTGTCATCATCGTTCATCGTTCAGCCCGGGATTAAGGTCAATTTACCGGAAGCGGCCACCGGCGCGCCGGACGAGGCCAAACAAATTTTGATTACCGTCACCTCGAAAAATCAGGTTTATCTGAACCAATCACTCATCGCGAAAACTGAACTCGGCGCCAAGCTGCGGCAATTGTTGGCCAGCGACAAAAACAAATTGGTGGTGATTCGATCTGACAAGAATGTGAAATTGCAGGACGCCGTCGAAGTGATTGATATTGCCAAACTCGCCGGAGCCGCGAAGTTTATGATCGCGACCGACCCAGGCGCGTAACGTCTTATGTTGCTTTCTCTCTACCTGACACTTTTTACAAATTGCCGTTTAGGCATGGCGAGAAGGCCTCGAATTGTCATTCGGTAAGAATCTTTGTTAGCGTCCGGCATAGATTTTCCCCAAGAATTCAAGGGTTAGGTCTAAAAAGATGCTTCCAGCATGACAATTTTGGACTTTTTGAGACGCTCGAAAAGTTGCTATAAAAAGTGTCAGGTAGTGAATGTTGCTTTAATACTGAGTGACGGGCTTGAAATAAATTTGTTATTTTATACAGAATTTTTTAGCGAAAGAGCGGGACAAATCCATGGACGAAAATAACCACTACGAACCGCCGCAAATCCTGCCGCCCACGCAGGAAGAAGAAGAGCGTGACAACAAGAAAATAGCCTGGGCGTTTTCAGTTGTTTTTCACATTTTGTTGATCGTGATTTTCGCCCTGGTTAACACTGGCTGGCGTTACGATGTGCCGGAATGGGTGGAGATGGAGTTCATGTCCGTGAAGAAAACGCCGCCCAAGCGAAGCACGCCTCGGAAACAGCCGCAACGCGCGCCTGTGCGCAAACCGGAACCTAAACCGCAGAAAGAAGAAGTCGCCAAAGTTGAAAAGCCCGTTGAGCAGCCGCCAAAGAAAAACATTGTCTTGCCGAAACGCCGAACCTGGACTGAAGAGCAAGAGGTGATTCAGAAAAAACGGAACCTTGACTTTAGCGCCAACGACGTAGCCGCTTCACCCATTGAGCGTAAAGATTCCGGGGCAAAACAAGAGTTTGACGTGCCGCAAATCAACGATGATCTTTTCGCTAAAGAAGAAACTTCTCTAAACGACGTTCCAACAAGCGGCAAAGACGTCGCGCTCGACGTTCCAGACTTGGGGCGCGAAATAGCAACGCCGTTCAAGATTGAAGGCGAGGCTTCCAACCGATCGGTGCTTTACAAAGTGGTCCCGGAACATCCTGGAAGCGGGCAGAGAGAATCGGTGGTCAAAATCAGTTTTGTCGTCTTGCCCAGCGGCGTGGTCGCACGCGCCGTTCCGATGATTAAGGGGGACGCGATGCTCGAGCGTGTGGCGCTCGAAGCATTTCGAAAATGGCGATTCAACACTCTCCCCGCAACCGCCGAGCAGCGAAATCAGCAGGGCGTCATAACATTTCGATTTGTGATGAAATAAAAACAAAAAGCCTCGAAAGCGTTAAGCTTCGAGGCTTTTTACATTTTGGGTGAGCATTACGGAATGCAAAGCTTGCTTTGCTTTTCGCCCGACGCTAAAAGTGAAGTGAAGTCCGCATCATCGCCAGACTAGTAGTGTGAAAAAACTTGGGGCGGTGTAGCAAGGCAAGCCTTGCACTCCTGTTTCTCCTCAATGCGATTTCTTTCCGATGTGTGAATCAGTTCTTCGCTTCCTGAATCGCCTTGGTCAAATCGGGCACGACTTCAAAGAGATCGGCAATGACGGCTACGTCCGCGAGTTCAAAAATGGGTGCGTGCGGGTCTTTGTTAATCGCCACGATGTATTTTGAACTCTTCATGCCGACGACGTGCTGAATCGCGCCGGAAATGCCGAGGGAAAGGTAAAGCTTTGGCGCGACCGTTTGCCCAGATGAGCCGATTTGGCGATCAATGCCCATCCAGCCGTCGTCGCATACTGGGCGCGAGCCGGAAACTTCACCGCCCAGCGCCTCCGCTAATTCCTCGACCAGGTACAGATTGTCCTTTTCCTTCAAACCGCGTCCCGCCGAAACAATCACCTCCGCCTTCGTCAGATCAACTTCTTGTTTTACGCCCTGGAAGATTTCCAGCACTTCCGTGCGAATGTCGACGCCGCCAAAATCGACGGGTAGATTTTCGACGGTTGCTGAGCCGGGTTCCAAATCATCGGCGTTGAACGCGCCCGCTTGAAAACTGACAAGCTTGAGGCCGTCACTTGTGAACGAATAATCCGCGTTGAATTTGCCCGCAAAAATCTGCCGCGTCAGAATCAGCTGACTGTTTTCGACGCGATGACCAACGCAATCGCTGATCATTGAACCGCCGGATTTTGCCGCCAATTTCGGTGCAAAATCGCGCACCTGGTAGGTGTGAGCAAAAAACAGATAGTTCGGAGAAATGGTCTCAATAGTCTGTGTGAGCGCGTGCGTGTAGCCGTCCGGCGTGTAGTTTTCGAGCCTGTCATCGCTGACGGTGTAAAGTTTATCGATCTTCGTTTCGCTGACTTGCGAAGCAATTGCGTCCGCGTCTTTGGCCAGTACAATCGCTGACACGCCCTCGCCGAGTTCGCCGCCGATTTTTTGCGCCGCAACCAATGCTTCGCGGGATGATCTGCCGATTTTCCCGTGATTATGTTCAAGGACAACAAGAATTCCGTTTGCCATTTTATTGCCTATCTGTTTTTATTAAATTCGAATCTTCAACCAGCCCTATTGTCATGCTGGAAGCATCTATTTTGCCTTTGATTCCGGTCGTTCAAGTAGTTCTGGGCTTGCGACCAAAAAGATTCTTTCAGAATGACAAAGAAGACAGCCGCTTATAAAACTTTTGCTTCGTTCTTCAACTTATCAATCAAAGTCGCGACGATTTCTTTTGCGTCGCCTTCGAGTATGGCGGTTTGCTTACTTTTTTGCGGGATGTAGATTTTGTGTAGTTGTACTCCGCCCGAATTGACCTCGTCATCACTCATTCCCAAGTCCGAGAAAGTCACTTCCTGGATCGGCTTGCGCTTCGCGGCCATAATGCCTTTGATCGTGGCGTAACGAATTTGATTCAAACCGGACTGAATTGTGAGAACGGCGGGAAGCGGAATGGTGACGTTTTGAAACCAGCCGCTTTCCAATTCGCGTTTGACTTTGATTTTGTCGCCTTGCACGTCGGTTTCCATGACGAGAGTGGCGTGAGACGCGCCGAGCATTTCGGCGACAAGCACGCCAGTTTGACCATAGCCGTAGTCATCGCTTTGCAGCCCTGAGAGAATCAAGTCAAAATTTTCTTCGCGAATAGCGGCGCTGAGAATACGAGCGTGGATCGTCGGGTCGGGATTGTCAAACTCGTCGCTGTTGATATGGATTGCGCGGTCTGCGCCCTTTGCCAGCGCCTGTTTGATCGCTTCCTTGACGCGATCCGGCCCCATGGTGACAACGACGACTTCGCCGCCGTGCTTTTCTTTGAGGCGCAGCGCTTCTTCCAGACCGTAATGGTCGCTTTCGTTAATTTCAAAACTAACGTCCCCTTCGTCTATCCAGCTTCCGGCGCCGGCTATTTTGAGCGTGGCGTCTTTGACCGGAGCTTGCTTTAATAGAATCGCAATTTTCACAAAAAACGTCCTCCAGAAATTTGTAACGGCAAATAATAATAGAATTGGCGAATGCCTGGGTCAAAATTACCACCTGTTGTTACGCACTGACTCTAAAAATACAAAACTAATCTTCAACGTCATTCCCACGCAGGCGGGAATCCAGGGGCTGTGCGCGATTGACTGGATTCCCGCCTGCGCGGGAATGACATAAAAGGTGCGTTTCAGGAGAAATCGCGTGACGCCAGGTATAATTTATCGAGATCGACCATTGGCCAGGTTTCACAGCGCGAAAGATAAGTCAAATCGGGCAAGATGGAAAGTAATTTCTGTGTGATGGATTTGGAAAAAGCGAGCTTTAATACGATGATTGGAATTCAGCTTCCGCACAGAATAACTTTCGAGAGTAAAATACCAATAGCGGAAGAGACGGACTTCCCGCGAACCGTCGATTTAACCGGGCGACGCCAGCAACTACACGCTCAAAACCCTGTTGTTTCACCTCCACTTTGAGCAGCCCGATGATTTCCTCATAGAACGACGGCTTTCCTGCATGACGCACATTTTAAGTTATCTTAACAACCGGCGATCCAAGCCATCTTCACTTGATTTTACGATACAGCGTTTTATGTTGTGTGGTCACGACCAAAGGGCCGCGCAACGGCTCTAACTTAAATGCAATTCCGGGTGGAGTGAAACGATAGGCGCTGCTGATACATGTGGAAGTTTCCAGGGATTCGACGTTTCCCCGTTTTCGGACTCAACAGGGATGCGTCGGGAAATTTACCGATGTTTGGCGATTATGCGTTTATCACTCAAAACGAGATGACGTCAGGCGACCGAACCTAAAATAAAGGAGGTTATTGGAGCGTTCGGTTTTTTTTATGAACCTGCCCGGAAAGTTTGCTAACAATAATCAAAGAATCGAAAGCTAAGTTCTGAGAGGACGGTCAGAGCTGTGCAAAATTTAGGGAGATGTTATGTCAAAAGTTAAGTTTTGGAAAACCACCCTTGCAGCGGTTGTTCTTGGCGCTATGCTTTTGCCGGGTTTGGCTTTTGCGAGTAACGATGACCGCGTGGATGTTCTGATTGCTGTCAAAAAACCTTATGACAGCGTCATCGACAAGATTGAAGCGCTCGACGGGACGGTTCGTATGGAGTACAAGCATATCGACGCCGTCGCGGCCACAGTGCCTCGCGATCAAATTGAAACTTTGCAATCAATGCCGGAAGTTACCGCTTTCCGGAAGGATCAGGTCCGCTATCTGGACAGTCCTCGCAAAGATTTGGACGGCGGAGCCAGTTATGGTAACCCGAGCTTCAACTACGAAATTAGCGCGAGTGAAGTTAGCGGCGACTTGGCCGAGTATGTAGGCGGAGCCGCTCCGGAAGGTTACTTCCCGACGGAAGTTGACTTGATGGGCGCTTCCGATTTCTGGAATCAAACAGGGCATTTCGGCGAAGACGTTATCATCGGCATCATGGATACGGGTACAGCGGAAGTCAGTTCAATTAGCGGTCGTGTGATCGGCGGTGAAAACTTCACCGGAGACGGCGTCGGCGCAACCAGTTCTGCAAACCATCCCCACGGCACCTGGGTGGCTACGACCGCAGGCGCTAACATTATTTTCGGCTTTTTCGCCGGATCGTTTACGGCTGCCGTCGAACGTTACTTGCCGGAAGCCATCCTGCCGGACTTTTTTGCTCCGGGCATTCACGGTATTCCAATGGTTGGCCCTGCTCCGTCGGCTGAATTTTATGCATTCAAAATTTTCAACGTCAACAGCGCCACTTCAAACAGTATTATTCTCGCAGCCTTTGATCGCGCTATCGAATTGAAAACGCTTTATGACGCAGGCGATCCGAGCGGCGTCAACATTCAAGTCTTGAACGGCTCATTTTCCGGCGGCACATTGTACTCTGGGAAAGACCCGTTTTTTGGCGGCATGATTTCCGAAGTCACCAAAGCCGGGATTGTGACGGTTTTCTCCGCAAGCAACGACGGCCCGGGAACGATGACGGGCGGTGATCCAGGCACGGCCAAAAATACCATCACTTCAGGCGCGACAAGCCCCGCCGAGTATGAGCAGATTCTTCGCGATCTTCAGTTTGGCCCCGGTTTTGGCGAACTGTGGCGCGCCACGGACGCTCATCAGACTGCGGAATTCAGCTCTCGCGGGCCTACCGCCGACGGACGCTGGGATCCGGACATTGCCGCTCCGGGAGCCAGTATTTTTGCTCAGGGTCCCACCGGAAGTTTGAACTTTGTCAGCGGAACGTCTTTCTCCGCGCCAAATACGGCGGGTGCTGCGGCATTGCTCCTTTCCGCAAAGCCTCACGCAAAACCGCTCGAAATTCGCGGCGCTTTGCTGAACGGCGCTGATCGGTACGCCTTGGATGACAATTCCAAACGCGAAGATATGGGACGTGGATTTGTCGACATGATCGGCGCACTCAACGCTTCCAAGAAAAATCCGAGCGACAAAGGCAAGTCGAACAAGAGCGTGAAGAAGAATGTCGAAGCTTTAGGTTTTGACGTTTACGATGACGCTAGCTTCAGCCACACGACCGATTGGCTGCTCCCCGGCGAAGGCCATGAAATTTTCGTCGAGATTGAGCATCCGATTCAGAGCGTGTCCATCTCGTTTTCGGTAGAACAGGAAAACGCTCCGGCTGATCAAAACGTACTGTTCGGCGATCGCGCGCTTTTCACCGTTACTTCTTCGAAAACGCATTTCGGCGAATACTTGTTCTTTGGCTTGAGCAACGGCGCGTCGTTTACAATTCCGGAAGAAGACCTTGATTTCGGCTTGCTGCGCATTACGCCTTCCGGCGATGATGACAACGCCGGCAGAATTCGCATCACCGTCAATGTTAATCAAGACAAAACCTCCCCGGTTGCGGAAACGATTGGCGGCGGCGATGTTGCTGAAGGCGAGCTCGACGTCTGGGAACTCGACGTTCCTGCAGGTCTTTCCAATCTCGACTTCTACTTGACCTGGGACAGCCACTGGGGCAACTGGCCGACCAACGATCTCGACATCATCTTGATCGATCCGAACGGCAACTTCAACTTCGACGGCGCCGGTCTTGGTTCGCCGGAACGTTCGTCTATTTCCAGCCCTGTTGCAGGAACCTGGACAATTTTGGTGAACGGTTTTACGGTTTGGAACGGCGCTGCTGAGAAATACAAGATTCGTTCGAACGTCTTCATCACTGCCAAGACCAAGGCCGAGGCGATTACGGACGTGTTGAGCAATCTGCCGAAGGAATTCACGGTTGCGCAAAACTATCCGAACCCGTTTAACCCGACGACGAACATCAAGTACGCGCTGCCTGAAGCCGGTAATGTCAAAGTGGAAATCTTCGACATTCGCGGTGTTAAGGTTCGTACATTGCTTGATGAACAGCGTCCCGCAGGCTTCCATGAAATCACCTGGAATGCCAGAAACGACGCTGGCCTGCAAGCCGCTTCCGGCGTATATTTCTACAGAGTCATCGCCAATTCGAACATCATTCAGAAACGCATGCTGCTGGTTAAGTAACATCTAAGGACTGACGCGCATGATCCGCTTGCGGGCGTGCGCGTGCGTTTCGGAAGCAAAGGAATTGAAAGGCGGGTCAAATTTATTTGACTCGCCTTTTTGTTTTTTTGCTCTATAAAATTGGCGGGCGACAAACGATTTCCCTCCATTGTCTGGCAAATTTAAATTCCAAACGACAATTCTCAAATCACAAACAAATCCCAAACGCCAAATTTCAAAGCAAAGACGAAGACGCCTTGCGCAGACTGAAAGCCAAGCACTGAGATTTGAGGCTTGTGATTTATTTGAAAATTGGCGTTTGGTTCTTGGGATTTCCACTGGACAGCCTTCCCGGCTAAACTATTTGTATCTCTCCTGATTCCCTCGTATACTTCCCGCCGCTTTCAGCACAAATACTTCCAAAATCTACCAATGAGATAAATTAATGAATGAAGATAGAAAAGCGTCTTTCGACCGCTCTATCGTCGAAGGACCGGTCTCAAAAGCTGTCTGGAAACTGGCATGGCCGACCATGCTGCAAAATATGATCGCCGGGCTTCAGGGAATCGTCGATCATACGATGGTTGGGCATTACGTGGGATTTAACGGCAACGCCGCCATCGGCGTGAGCTGGCAAATTTTCCTTGTCGTCGTCGTATTCGTCAGTTCGCTCTACGGCGGCATGGGCGTGCTCGTGGCGCGCTTTGCGGGCGCGTCGGATTCGGAAAAAGTCAATCGCGTCGTTTACCAAGTGTTTCTTGTCTCCGTCATACTCGCCTGCGGCATTCTCGCGCCGCTAGGTTATTTCTTTTCTCCAGCCCTGCTCGATTTCGTTAACGCAGCTCCTGCGGTAAAAACGGAGGCTTTGTCGTACCTGCGCGTCATGTTTGTTTTCAGCTTCGGCAAGCTCATGTTTTTCATGCTCGGCGGCGCCATGCGTGCGGCGGGGGACGCCAGAACGCCGTTGCGTCTTGGCCTGATCATGACGGTCGTGAACATCGTCGCCAACATTATTCTCATCCCCGGGCTCGGCCCGATCCCCGGCTTTGGAACGCTCGGCGCCGCTATCGGCACAGTGATCGCTTCTATGCTCGCCGCTGGAATTGGTCTGTACTGGCTGTTCGGCAACCAACTGGTTATTCGGTTTTCCAAAAAAATGAATTGGCGACCGGACTGGAAAATCATTGGCCAGCTTTTCAAATTCGGCCTGCCGACGGGTTTTCAAGGCATCGCGGTAAATATTGGCGGCGTCTTGCTGCTCAGATTTATCGGCTCGCTCGACCAAAGCGCCGAAGCGCAGGCGGCCTACACCGTCGGCTATACGCAATTGTTCTCACTGATAACCTGGACGTCGGTCGGCCTAATGGGGGCCTCGGCGGCGGTCGCCGGACAAAATTTGGGGGCGGGAAAACCGGAACGTTCCATGCTGGCCCCAAGAAGCGCCTCGCAAATTGGGCTGCTGCTCGCTGGAATGATCGGTGCGCTGTTCTGGTTTTTGCCGAACGTCCTGTTGGGCGTCTTCGGCATGGACGAACCGGTTGTCGTTGCGATCGGCGCACAGTTATTGGGCTTTTTGGCGGTCTCCGGACTTTTCATCACCGTTGCGCTTTCATATACCGGCGGCTTACAGGGCGCGGGAGATACGCGCAGTCCGCTGTACATTTCCATCATTTCGCAAGTCGTCGTCCCCATTGGCATTTGCGTCGCAATGCAAACGTTTTTCGGCTTGCAGGCGATTCACGTCTGGAGCGCGATTGTCGCAGGACACATAATGCGTGCATTGCTCTCAGTACTCCGATTCAGTCAAGGCAAGTGGAAAAACATTAAAGTTGAAGTGGACGATTCGTCCAATCCGAAAATGGCGGCGACGTGATTGATGTTTTTGTGAAAACCCCAAGAAAGGAGTGCGACGATTCATCGTCGCCTGTGTTGCTTTGCTTCAAACGCTGAAGCGCTTGGCTCCTGCATCATTTGCTTTTGATCATGGGCTGGGACCATCCTGTAGGAGTTCAAGATTTTGAACCCCTACGACATGTTGTGTGGCGCTCTTTCGACGCATTCCCCAATTTCACGCTCAGTCTCTTTAATGTGAAATCTTTGAAAACCTCTTTCAAACTCATGTTCGGTTCAAGCAAAAACTCCATTTTAACCAGCGTTTTTGTGATGATTTTTTGCGGCGTTTCGTTCGCTGGAAATAAAAATGCCCCGCCGTTCGCGCCGCAAAAATTCGAAAAAATCGAGCTTCGTCTGGACGGCGTCATCGACGACGATATTTGGGCGCAATCCACGCCGATCACTAATTGGTACCGCCTTAAGCCCGACGAAGGCGCTGCGCCATCGCAGAAAACGATCATGCGTTTGGCCTATGACCGCGACGCCGTTTATCTCGCGGCTGAAGTTTTTGAAAACAACGCGGACGCAGTTCTCACTCGTTCGCTGGAGCGCGATTCTTACTCAAATGACCAGGACGGCGTTTGCATTTTGCTGGACGCCTACAATGACAATCGCACAGCCGTTGGTTTCATCGTAACGCCGGCGGGCGTGCGCACCGACGTCACTGTCGCAAATGACGCCGAGGGCGGGAGAGGATACGACGAAGAATGGGACGCCTTTTGGGACGCCGCCGTCGCCAAAAACGATGACGGCTGGAGCGCGGAAATTCGCATTCCGTTCACCAGTCTGCGCTTCGTAACGCGAAACAATTCCGTGGAAATGGGACTGATTCTGTGGCGCTACTACGCGCGCAACAGTGAGTACAACGTTTTCCCGGAAATCCCAAACACTTGGCAGGCCAGCGCCTTCAAGCCAAGCCAGGCGCTGGACATTCGATTTGAAGGCGTGCGAAGCAGAAATCCGATTTACTTGAAGCCTTACACGCTTGGCGGGATCAATCAGATCAACTTGCCCAACCTCGACACAACCGCCTACAGTTTCAACCGAGACTGGAAACGAGACGTCGGCTTTGATTTAAAATATAACCTGACCAGCAATATTACGCTCGACATTACGGCAAACACCGATTTTGCCCAGGTCGAAGTCGACGACCAGCAAATCAACACCACGCGCTTCTCACTATTTTTTCCGGAGAAACGCGACTTTTTTCAGGAGCGCGCCAACCTGTTTGTTTTCCGCTTCCCTGGCGGTCCGCACCGGCTTTTTCAGAGTCGACGGATCGGTATTGTCGACGGCAAGCAAACGCCGATTTTGGGCGGCGTCCGCCTGACCGGACGCGCTGGAAAATGGGAAGTCGGCGCCATTGAAATGCAGACCGGCGAAACCGTCATCGAAGGCGACAAGTTCGCTTCTGAAAACTTCGGCGTGCTTCGCGTGCGACGGGAAGCCTTCGAAAGCGGGTCGTTCATCGGCGGTATGGCGACGACGCGGACGGACTTTGACGGCAACCACAACGTCGCGCTGGCTCTCGATTCGGACGTCCGTTTTGTTGGATCGCAATACATTCGCGTGCTGCTGGCGCAAACGCTTCAAGACAGCGTCGATGCCGGGCGCAGCAAGTACGGCGCGATTGTTTTGCAGCGCCGGCTTCGCAAAGGCTATTCTTACGGTTTTTCACTTTCGCACTTTGGCCCGGATTTTAATCCCGCCGTTGGTTTTTTGCCGCGTCGCGGAATCAATCGCATCGGCATGCGCAATCAATACACCTGGTTTCCGATTTCGCAAAGCAAGGTGCATAGCCACAATATCACCCATCGCGGCAGCTCGGTTTGGGGCAATGACGTTTCGAAAAATTTGGAGACGTTTGACCACAGCCTGATGTGGAGCACGACGTTCAAAAGCGGCGCGCGCGCCGGAGGCGGGGTGGGGTATCGCTACGAATATCTTGCAGAATCTTTCTCCTTCGGCGAAATTTTGATAGAGCAAGGAGACTACAATTTTGTGATGGGGCGTGCTAGCCTGGATTCACCTTCAGGCGGGGCTTTGCAGTACCGAGTGGAAGCGTCAGTGGGGGGGTATTGGAGCGGGAAACGCTATAATTTTGAAGCGTCGCCGTCGATGACGTTTTCAGAAAATATTTCTTTGGGGCTGGAGTACGAATTCAATCGCATTGAAGTTGACGACGTGAAATTTCAGGCGCATTTGACGCGCGCCCGTTTGATTTCAGCGTTTAGCAAGGCGCTTTCGATTAACGCTTTTGTGCAATTGAACAGCGAAGACCAGGCGCTGGGCGCCAATGTGCGTTTGCGTTACAACCCCCGCGAGGGCAACGATTTTTACCTCGTTTACAACAGCAGCTTCAACCTCGAAACCGATCCCCTCGACCCGCGCCACGCCCGCCTGCCGACAACGCAAACCCGAACGTTTTTGCTGAAATACGCCTATACGTTCGTGCGCTAATTTGATCCTGATTTAGTCGCCAGAACCATCGTCCAATAACCGTCTTTTTCGGCAACGCCGATTTCCTTGTAATTGGCATTCATCATGTTGCGGCAATGGCCGGGACTTTTGCTCCAGCCGTCAATCGCTTCAGCCGCGCTTCTGTGCCCCCAGGCGATGTTTTCGCCGCCGGTTGTTGGCTCGTAGTCCGCGTCTTTAATGCGCTGCCAAAAATCGCTGCCGTCCGTGCCTTCGTGATCGAAATGATCGTTATTGGCCATATCCTTCGAGTGGCGTTTGGCCGCTTTTTCAAGTTTGTCGTTCCAAACCAGCGCAGGAGCTGCGGCGTGAGATTTATCGCCGCATTTTCGTCCCTCCGCGCGCAAAGCGTTCACTCGCTTTAGAGTTTCGTTTTTGAAATTATCTTCCGCGGCAACCTCTTCAACCAGTGGTTCGCGACAAGAAAAAATCAGCGCAAATACGGCCAGGGTGCTGAGAAAATATCTGCGTTTCCATTTCATTGCTAGAACCTTTATTTTTGTTGAAGGCAGATTTCGGGCGCTGCGAAAACCAGGAGTGCAAGGCTTGCCTTGCGATTTATGGAGCGCTCGTATAGAAATTAATTGTTGCCCCAAGACCGTTGCATTCGATTGGGAGTGAGTGAAAGGCAAAGCAAGCTTTGCACTCCTGGTTAGCCGCTCGCATTCTGAGTAATTCTCTCAAAAGCTTCTTCCGTATCAATGTCTTGCAAAATGTGATCCGAGTCCATCTTGATTTCATGGACATGCCGCGCATTTTCTTTGAGAATGCCGCGACAGCCTTCAGGACTTGGGTGCATCAAAATCGCGTCCTTGTATTTTTTAGAAAAAATTACCGGATTGCCCACTCGCCCTTTAAAAATCGGGCGCTGAATCGCCAAGTCGTCCTTCTGCAACAGCCGGGAGAAATTCGTTAGCAGAAAATCATATTCCGCCGTCGTGATCAGCGGCATGTCCGCTTGGCAAATCATAAAACCCTCCGCCTCCGACCGCGCCGCACGAACGCCCGCTTGAATCGAGCTGGTCATGCCTGATTTGAAATCCGGATTTTTCACAAAACGAATATTTTTATGTGACGCACTATCCTGCGTTGTTATTCTGGAAGAATCTACGCGCTCACCCGGACTTCGCCCCACGTGCATGTCATTCCCGCGCAGGCGGGAATCTTTGGACGCAGCACATTTTTTAGATTCCCGCCTGCGCGGGAATGACGGAAGCGGGGAACAAGTTCTCGGTGATTTCGGGACGAGAGGACGGAGCGTTTTTTTATGAACGCTCAAAACATCAAAAATTTTTTCCGCTTCGTGCCCCAAAACGACCACAATCTCGCCGACTCGTGACGCCGCGAGCTGGTCGACGACGTGCAAGACAAGCGGCTTGTTTTGAAACAACGCTAACAACTTGTTCCGCCGCCCCATGCGTGACGACGTTCCCGCCGCAAGCACGATTGCCGAAACGTCACTTTCGATCATTTCATCAACATGATTTTCTTGACCGCCGTATAGTCGCCTGCACTTAAACGCACGAAAAACACACCGCTGCCGACCGAACGATCTGCATCGTCGCGCCCGTTCCAAACAACTTTGTGCAGCCCCGACTTGAGATTCTCAGAAACAAGCGTTCGCACCAATTGCCCCAAACTATTGTAAATCTTTACGGAAGCGCGGCTAATTTCTGATAACTGAAAACTGATCACCGTCTCCGGGTTAAACGGATTCGGATAATTCTGGAAAAGCGCGAATTCGGCAGGCGCGATCAGTTTTTCATCTTCAATGCTCGTGAGAATGCCGCGATCCGGTACGGGCTGGCGCTTGGTGGTAAAAATGTGAAATTCGCCGGGCCCAAGCGTCAAAGGCGCGTCCGTATCCGTAACGTCAAGCGAATCGCCGGTGGCGAAGTCATACCACCAGCCCATGTGCTGAAAACGCGGTGAAACATCCCGCGAGCGCACGTCGAAATTGCCGATGACGGTCACGTTCATACTCTCGTGTGTGAGATGAATGCGGCGGTCGTACTGCCCCTGCCCGACACGCATTTCCACAACGGTCGCCGGATCGGTGAACGCTTCATTTTCGCGTCGCAGTTTAAGCAGCGCTGAAACGGCTTTGTAAAGATTGTAGCGCAACGGTTCGTCGCGGTATTGCCAGAGAATCGGTTTTGGGCTGGTGCGGCCGTCTTCCGGCAAATCTTGATCGTAGCCCAATTCTCCGAACTGCCAAAGCATTTTGGGGCCGGGGATGGTGAGAAAAAACGCGGAAACCAGCTTGATGCGATCCAGCGCCGTGCCCAGTTCTTTCACATTATAATCTCCCGATGAACGGCCAAATTGCAAATTCTTGTACATTAGCCACGGTTCATCGTGACTTTCCATGTACGTGATGACGTGCGGTTTGTCCCAGCCGCGCTCACCGAAATAGCCCCAGGAAAGGTCGGAACGGCGCGCGGCGTCCGAGAGCCAGCCCATGGCGGATTGGGAGTAGGCGTTGTTCATGTTGCCCCAAACCATCATGCCGTAATCCGCGAGTTCCTTCTCTTCGCGGTTTTCAGTAAAATGCTCCAAAATCACGTAGGCGCCCGGTTCGGCTTCCCAAATCACGTCGGCCATGCGCTTCAAAATTCGGATGCGGGAGGCGTCATAGGCCCAGCCGTCGCCGGGCTTATTGGTCATGCCCTTGGTAAAATCGAAGCGGAAGCCGTCGATCTGAAATTCGGTCAACCAAAACGTATTGACCCGGTCAATGAAGTCTTTGGTTGCGGGGCTTTCGTGGTCGAAATCTTCGAAAAACGAAATGAACGGGTTGGGGGCGGTTTCGTTGAACCAGGGATTTTGCGCCGTCGGGGGGCCGTAGTTGCCCACGCTGTACATGCGCACGAGCGGCGACTGGCCGGTGGAATGATTCAAAACCATGTCCAAAATTACCGCCATGCCGCGCTTGTGGCACTCATCGATGAAGCGCTTGAACGCGACATCCGTGCCGTAGTATTTGTCCGGCGCGAAATAGAACGCCGGATTGTAGCCCCAGCTCTCATTGCCGTCAAATTCGTTGATCGGCAGAAGTTCGACCGCGTTTATGCCAAGATTTTTCAAATAGTCAAGCGTGTCGATCATCGTTTCGTAATTGTGTCTGGCGATGAAATCGCGAATCAAAAGCTCGTAAATGACCAAATCCTGGTTTGCTGGACGCTCAAAATCCGGGACTTCCCAAGCGTAGGTTGGGCGATTGATTTGAAAGGTCGAGACCAATTCTTCTGTTTTGCCGGAGGGGTAGTCTTTCAGATTCGGGTAGGTTTGTGCGTTGATAAATCGGTCGTTCCAGGGGTCGAGCAGTTTTTGCGCGTAAGGCTCGGCAACACGGATTTCGCCGTCGATAAGATATTGAAATGCATACTCCTGATTCGGGTCAAGGCCTTCGATTTCCAGCCAGTAATAAACGTTGTTGTGATCGACCCAGTCGCGTCGCATGAAGTGATTTTCGTCCACTTTCCAATCGTTGAAATCGCCGAGCACGTAAACGAAATTTTTAAATGGTGCGAGCAGTGAGAGCGTGACTTTCGACCCGCCGGTGACGTTGACGCCATATTCTACGCCGGTCGGCCGCTTGGCGTCAAGGATTTGAGGATTGACCATAACGGAAAATTCGGTGGATTGCTCAGCGCCGGTCGTGTCAGCCGCAATGATTTTGAACGTCTTGAAACCGCTGTCATTTTCCGGGACGACGAGATCGAAATCGAGCGAATCGGCGTTTGTCTGCGCAATTTGAACGTCGTCGAGAAAGAGCGTCATGCTTTGCGTCGCTGTGCCCAGCGTTACGCTGCGCACGAGAATCTTGAGAGAATCTCCCGCTTCGGCAAACACCGGCGAACGTTCCGGCTCGCCGAAGCGCACCTCTACGCTCGGTTGCTGCAAAACCAGCGTCAGCCCGGCTTCAAACAGGTCGTAAAAAATATCCGCTCCGCCAACGTTCCGCCCGGAGCGCGAGCCGTCGTGGTTGCGAAAAACAAAAGAGAATTGTTTGATGCTTTTCGAGCGCGGCACGCTGTAGAATTCGTAAGGATCGCCGATGACCATTTGCCAAATATCATTGCCGAGATTGGTCAATTGCGGCTGCACGACGTTGTCGCCCCAATTGCCGATCACATGTTGCCATTGGCCATCTTCGGTTGTGACGCCGGTGTGGGCGTAAACTGCGCCGTTGAAGTCGCGCAAACCGCCGTCGCCCAATTTCGCGTCGAAAAAGATGACGATGGAATCATTTTGCGTCGGAAATTCTGGCGTCGAAGTGATGAGCTGTGCTGAAGCGGCGCTTGTAAAAACCAACAAAGCGGCGAGAGAAAAGTAAAATCGTTTCAAAAGCTTTTTGTCAATCATTTTTGGTCTTACATTTTTTGAAGTTTTCATTATAACCAATCCTGTCAGGATTAACGATTGCAATTATCAATGTCAAATTCAGATAAAAACGCTTTCCACCAAAACGTGGTCAAAATCATAAAGCGCATTCCAGAAGGCTGCGTCGTCAGCTACGGCCAAGTTGCGGCGCTGGTTGGCGAGCCGCGAAAAGCGCGACATGTCGGATGGGTTCTGCACAGCTCCAGCGAATCGGAAAGCTTGCCGTGGTTTCGGGTGATTAACAGCCAAGGACGAATCTCCCTGCCGCTCAATGGCGGTTACGAATTACAAAAGGCGCTCCTCGAGCAAGAGGGCGTCGTCTTCAACGAGAGCGGTCGCGTCGATTTCAAAAAATTCGGCTGGCGTCCAGGGTAGAGACGCGATGCATCGCGTCTCTACGAAGGTTGATTGTAGCAGCTAACATAGCCAACCGCCATCGCTTTCTCAACCCAATTTTGTTGAAGGTCAAAAAATCCTTGCGCAGTTTTCGCGCTCTGGCTATAATTGTGAGTAATTACTCACTTATGTGAATTATGCCGCGCCAAGTTACCAAAAAAAACGATGTTGTTGACGCCGCCCTGGCTTTGTTCATGAAACAAGGCATCAAGGGCACGACAACACGCGACATCGCCCTGCGGGCCGGAGCGTCTGAAGGTACGATCTATCGCCATTTTGACAGTAAGGATGAATTGGCGCGCATCGTTTTTGAGCAAAATCTGGATTTTTTCTGGCGCTTTTTGCGGAATTATTTGAAAGAAACACAAGGCGTTGAAGAAGTGCTCGGAGCGTTTGTCGAAGGTTTTTTTGAATTTGCAAGACGCTACCAGATCAAGTACAGTTTTCTTTTCGCGGCTCACCAGACTGAGTTGCGAAAACTGTCGCGCCGAAAGATGAAGCCGTTGCGCATGTTGGCGCGCATTATCCGGCTGGGACAAAAACAGGGACATTTTCGCGAGATCGACCCTGACCTTGCTGCGGCCATGCTGGTCGGGACAATTAGCCAAACGATTTTCTATCTCAAAAGCGGCTTGATCGCCGTGGGCTATGAAGACGTAATTTCAGAAACCAAAAACGCCTGTCTGAATATTCTCAGGCGGGAGAAAGTCATACAATCTTAATGAAGGAGTTCTCGTCATGACCTACATTATCGCCGAACCCTGCGTTGACGTGATGGATCGTTCTTGCGTTGACGTCTGTCCTGTGGATTGCATCTATGAAGTCGATAAAACAGAGCTAAAGGAAGGCGACAAGGCGCATATGGCTATGCTTTACATTCACCCGGAAGAATGCATCGACTGCGGCGCTTGCGAACCGGAATGCCCGGTTGAAGCGATCTTTCCGGAAGATGAAGTGCCGGACGAATGGGAAAAATATATCAAGGTCAACTACGTTGCGTTCGATGTTAAAATGGATGATTAAGGTTCGAGAATGTAACGGGCTTCATCATGACGCATTAAAATGATGCAATGATGAAGCCTGACCAATCACCCTTCGAACTGGGAAGGAGTGGCAATGAAGCGATTTCATCAATTTTGGCGTATTGCGTCTTTTTTGGTTTTGGGGGCGATCAATGCGTTTACGCAACAACTCGGCGATACGGGCTTTAACCCGCCCATCGATAATCCCGCCTATCCTGAAGAATCCGGTCCGCTTGTCTTGATCGACGAGGCTCACAACAATTTCCACACAGTTTCCGGCCGCTACCGCGCTTTCGCTGACATCCTTCGACGCGACGGTTTTGTCGTTGAAGGTTCTTCCAGGCCGTTTTCAGCGACACAATTGGCAAAGGCGAAAATCCTCGTCATCGCCAACGCGCTTGCTGAAGAAAACAACGGTAACTGGCGCTTGCCTAGGCCTTCCGCTTTTACAAGCCAGGAAATCGACGCCCTGGAAAAATGGGTGCGCGAAGGCGGATCGCTTTTGCTCATCGCCGACCACATGCCTTTTCCTGGCGCGGCTGAAGCATTGGCGGCAAGATTCGGCGCGACGTTTACGAATGGTTTTGCATTCAGGGAAGATCGCTCTGCAAGGATCCGATTTGATCTGGAAAGCGGACTTCTGTACGACCACGCGATTACGCAGGGCCGCGATAAAAAAGAAAGAACGCCGTTTGTAGTCAGTTTTACGGGGCAGGCGTTCTGGATTCGTCCAGAAGTGGAGCACCAGCCTTTGATGACCTTGCCCGCCGAGATTCAAAATCTTCTGCCGGTGCAAGCCTGGCAATTTTCGGATGAAACGCCGTCGTTTTCCGCCGCCGGTATGCTGCAGGGTGCAACGTTAAAATTCGGCGAAGGCCGCGTCGCTGTTTTTGGCGAAGCGGCAATGTTTACCGCACAAGTTTCCGGTGAACAAAAACGCCCGATGGGGATAAATCACCCCGAAGCGCCGCACAATGTTCAATTTTTACTCAATACTTTGCATTGGCTCGCTGGGCTCCTGCCGAAGAATTAATATCTTCACTTTGAAAATTAGCTGCTCATTGTACTGTCAAATCAATTGGTTCGTCTAAATCGAATGCGTTGCATCAACTTGCTAAATTGTCTATATTTTCAAATTCAAAATAAGCAAAATAAAGTTTTTAAGGCGTAGCAACTTTGGAATTTACATTCAAAAAGGCTAAAATTGTAGGAGCTGAAAGGTTATGGATGTCGAAGATTTTGGAGTATGACTACTCTAAATTTGATGCTAGACGTCTGAGAGTTGAGCTCAACGGAAAATTGCCAAGAGGCTTTAAACAAAAGGAAATAGATCTCCGATTTTTACGTGATGGTCATCTAACGTTAGTCGGACTCTGGCACATCGATTCAGACAACAGTCATTTCGGCAATATTGAAAAGATTATCACAACAATCAAAAATGCGATTTCACAGGATCCAGAGTTGAACAAGTTAGATGCAGTTTCAATTGCGGAAAAAACTACTATAGATACGAAAGCTATTGAAATCGCTCTGTTTTTAATGTATGAGATTGGCGGTTTTAATTTTACAGGCCCTTTTGTTGAAGGAAATTACTATGGATTTAAGTGGGCTGAGTTTCAGAAAGACGATTCCGGGCTTGATGGATTCTTGGACTTCGAAAACCTGGAACAACATATTGAGCTATTCTATAAACGCCAACAGCCTGTTTTACCACAATCTCCGAGTTCCAAATGGAAAGACTTAAATAATGAACAAAGTGCCACAGTGAATGGAAAATCGTATGTAAATATTGGTCGCATTAACCAGTTGGAAGCCATCGATTCTCCGAATTTTGATTTGACCAAACTTATTCAGCTATGCAAGGAATTGAACAAAGCTTTTTCGACTGAGTGTTTTCTGACTTGTGCGGTACTTCCTCGAGCAATTATTGACCACGTTCCCCCAATCTTCGAATGCAAAAACTTTGCTGAAGTTTGCAATAACTACCGGGGTGCGAAATCGTTTAAGGCATCGATGAAGCATCTTGATCAATCCTCCAGAAAAATAGCAGATAACTTTTTGCATACAAAAATTCGGAAGCAGGAAGTCCTGCCAAATAATACTCAGGTAGATTTTTCGAATGACTTGGACGTACTTTTGGCTGAAATTGTGAGGATTCTAAGATGATTGAGCGGGAGTAGAGCAATGATGGAATATAAAGGCTATGTGGGGCATGTTGAATTCGACGATGAGGCGGCGCTCTTTCATGGCGAGATCATCAATATTCGCGACGTTATCACTTTTCAAGGGGAATCCGTTGATGAATTAAAACGCGCTTTCGAAGATTCGGTGGAAGATTACCTTGCATTCTGCGCTGAACGCAGCGAAACGCCGGAAAAGCCTTTCAATGGTCGTTTCACTGTACGCCTTTCCCCGGATCAACACAAAAAGGTTGTATTGGCGGCGGAAAAATCAGGGCAAAAAGTGGATGTATGGGTAAGCGAGATGCTTTCAAAAGCGGCGACCGTTCATTTATCATGATAAAGCAATGCAATTCATCATCCTCATACAAATCAACAGATAACTAAAAAACAGCAAAATGGCGGAAATTATCTACGACGAAAGCAGTATTCGATCTTTGGATTGGCGCGAGCATATTCGAATGCGCCCGGGCATGTACATCGGTAAATTGGGCGACGGCTCTTCGAAAGATGACGGCATCTATGTGCTCGTGAAAGAAGTCATCGACAATAGCATCGACGAATACGCGATGGGCTTCGGCAACAAAATCGAGATCAAGATCACCGACAAAAAAGTGCATGTTCGTGATTATGGGCGCGGCATCCCGTTGGGCAAGGTGATCGACTGCGTCGCCAAAATCAACACTGGCGGCAAGTACGACTCAAAAGCTTTTCAAAAGTCCGTCGGCCTGAACGGCGTGGGCACCAAGGCGGTAAATGCATTGTCTAATTTTTTTCGCGTCGAATCCTATCGCGACGGCAAGGCGAAGGCGGCGGAGTTTGAGCGCGGCGAGATCAAAAAAGATCATAAATTGCAGAAATCGCAGGAGCAATCAGGCACGGCGATCACCTTCGTGCCCGACGATTCGGTTTTCAAAAATTATCATTTTATCCCCGAATACCTGGAAAGCCAAATCTGGAACTACGCTTTTCTTAACGCCGGGTTGGCGATCCATTTTAACGGTCAGAAATATTACTCCCGCAACGGCTTGCTCGATCTTTTGTCGCGCAAAACCAACGAAGAGTCCTTGCGCTACCCCATCATTCACCTCAAAGGCGAAGATATTGAAGTCGCCATGACGCACGGCGGCGATTACGGCGAAGAATACTATTCGTTCGTCAACGGCCAGTACACGACCATGGGCGGAACGCACTTGGCGGCGTTTCGCGAGGCCGTGGTCAAAACGGTGCGCGAGTTTTATCAGAAAGATTTCGATGCGACGGATATTCGGCAATCGATCATTGCGGCGGTCAGCGTGCGCGTGCAAGAGCCCGTTTTTGAATCGCAAACCAAAACCAAGCTTGGTTCGCAAACCATGTGGCCGGACGGCCCGACTGTGCGGTCGTTTGTGATCGATTTTATGAAGGGGCTGGACGATTTTCTGCACAAAAATCCGGACACGGCGGAAGCTTTGCAAAAGCGCATTTTGCAATCGGAGCGCGAGCGCAAGGAAATGGCGGGCATTCGCAAGCTGGCGAATCAGCGCGCGAAAAAGGCCAATTTACACAATAAAAAATTGCGCGACTGTCGCATCCATTACACCGACGCAAAGAAAGACAAGCGTTACGATTCTACGCTATTCATCACTGAGGGCGATTCCGCCAGCGGTTCGATCACCAAAGCGCGCGATGTGGAATCGCAGGCGGTTTTTAGTTTGCGCGGCAAGCCGTTGAACTGTTACGGACTTTCGAAAAAAGTCGTTTATGAAAACGAAGAATTTAACTTGTTGCAGCACGCGCTGAACATCGAGGAAAGCCTGGATGATTTGCGATACAACAAAGTCGTCGTCGCCACCGACGCCGACGTTGACGGGATGCACATTCGCTTGCTTCTGCTGACGTTTTTCCTGCAATTTTTCCCTGATTTGGTGAAAAGCGGCCATGTCTTTATTCTCGAAACGCCGCTTTTTCGTGTGCGCAACAAGAAAGAAACGCATTATTGCTACACTGACGAAGAACGACTCGCCGCGATTAATAAGCTTGGTAAAACCGCTGAAATCACACGTTTCAAGGGCCTCGGTGAAATTTCACCCGATGAGTTCGGCGGCTTCATCGGCGACGACATTCGCCTGGAGCCCGTCATCCTTCCTGAAGGGACGACCATCCCGACGATTCTCAATTATTACATGGGCAAAAACACGCCTGATCGACAAAAATTCATCATCGAAAACCTGCGTGTTGAAAAAGATTTGATCGAGGATTGATTCGGCGTGAAATCTTCAAAAATTCGTGTTGCTCTGGCGCAAATTAACACGACGGTTGGTGCGCTTGAGCGGAACAGCGAGCTTATTCTATCGCAAATTCAAGAAGCGGAAAAAGCGGGAGCCGATCTTGTGCTTGTGCCGGAACTGGCGCTCAGCGGCTATCCGCCGGAAGACTTGGTGCTGAAAGATTCTTTCCTCAAAGCCTGCCGCGCCAGCCTGGAAGAAATCGCGCGACAAGTTGGCGAGGTCACGGCAGTTGTTGGATTCCCTGACAGCGAGGGCGGCGTTTTTAATGCCGCGGCGGTTTTGCGCGACGGCCGCATCCACGGAATTTACCACAAAATTTGCCTGCCAAACTACAGCGTTTTCGACGAGAAGAGAACGTTCCAGCCAGGCTTCACGCCGATGGTCTTCGAGATGGGCGGCGTCAAAATCGGCGTTAATATTTGCGAAGATATTTGGCTGGCGAACGGCGTGACGGAGTATCAAGCGTTGGCGGGCGGAGCCTCGCTGATTTGCAATATTTCCGCCTCGCCGTGGTATGTCGGGCGCTTGCAGGAGCGAGAAGCGATGCTTGCGGCGCGTGCGAATTCTTGCAAGGCGCACATCGCTTACGTCAATCTGGTCGGCGGACAGGATGAGCTGGTATTTGACGGCGCTAGCTTGATTTTTGGCCCCGACGGGAGCCTCATAACGCGTGCGCACATGTTCGAAGAAGAATTGGTCATTGCCGATCTTGACCTGCCGTCCAGGGAATCCGTCCCGCAGGAAATTTACACTTCGGAGCAATTTCGCCTGCAAAAAATTTCCATTGACGCCGAGTTGAAGCCCCAAAGAAATGACGTCGTTCCGAGCATTTCTCAACCGCCGGAGGAGCTGGGAGAGCTTCTCTCGGCGTTGGTTTTGGGGACGCGCGATTACGTTCAGAAAAACGGATTTCGCAAGGCGGCGATTGGCTTGAGCGGCGGCGTTGACTCCGCGCTGACGGCAGCGATTGCACAGATGGCGCTGGGCTCGGAAAACGTGGTTGGGGTCATCATGCCAAGCCAATTTTCTTCGGAGGGAAGTGTGACGGACGCCGAACGTTTGGCTGAGAATTTACGCATTGAAGCCCACACAGTCGGTATTGAAAGCATCGTCGAAAGCTACGAAAAAGCGTTGGCGCCTATTTTCCGCAATACCAAAAGCGACGTCACGGAAGAAAATCTCCAGGCTCGGGCGCGCGGGAATATTTTGATGGCGCTGTCGAACAAATTTGGTTGGCTGGTTTTAACCACGGGCAACAAGAGCGAAACCAGCGTCGGCTATTGCACGCTTTACGGCGACATGGCCGGCGGATTCGCCGTGCTCAAGGACGTGTTGAAGACCAAGGCTTACGAGCTCGCTCGTTACATCAATCGCAACGGCGAGATCATTCCCGAAGACACGATCACCAAACCGCCTTCCGCGGAGCTTCGCCCGGACCAGAAGGATGAGGACAGCCTTCCCCCTTACGATCTTTTAGATCAAATTTTGACGGCGTACGTCGAACGCGACAAAGGCGCTTCGGAGATTATCGCCGAGGGATTCGACCCGGAAACGGTGCGCGAAATTATTCGACTGGTCGACCGCAACGAGTACAAGCGGCGGCAAGCCCCGCCCGGTGTGAAAATTACCCCGAAAGCCTTTGGCCGCGACCGACGCATCCCCGTTACGAATCATTTCACCTGGGTCGAGACCAGCAAGGGAGAAGCTTAGATGGCCGGTTTAGCCGTTTTCCAGAACAAAAAGCACGTCCGCAATTTTGCCCTTAAAAGCCCCGAAGTTTCTATCGGCCGCAACCCGCGAAGAAGCTTGGTTTTACAGGATTTAACCGTTTCCCGCCGCCACGCCGTGATGCACTTCAACGAGAGCGGCGGCTACTGGACGATCGTCAACGCCAGCGCCAAAAACCCGGTCAAAATAAACGGCCGCGCTATCACCGACGAGGAAGTGGTGTTCGATCAAGATCAAATCTCAGTCGGCGCCTGCACGCTGGTTTTCAGCGAAGCGCCCCTGCAAGACTCCCCAGAAGCCCAACCCGCCCCCAAATCACAAAAGTTCAACGAGCCGACGGAACAGGCGCTCTAACCTGAATTATTCAAGAGTGGTTAATTAAAGCTCAACCGTCTAACATGTCATACCCGCGAAGGCGGGTATCCAGAAATGCACCCAACCTGGACGAGCCAGAACCAGGCAAGCTAAGTTTTCAAAATTGTGGCTTAACACAGAGTCGCTGAGTACGGAGAGCCTCGCAGAGTTTTTTTAACACAATTTTTTGAGGTTCTGTTTATGAACTCTCACAGTTGCGATCTGTCCGAAGTGAACTCAAAATTAAGTTTTCTCTGCGCTTCTCAGCGTCCTTTCCGTCTCAGCGTTTTGAAAAGTCTTGCCAAAAATTGGCTGAAAATGGCTTTCCAGACACTAAGTCGTTGAATTATCTGGATTCCCGCCTGCGCGAGAATGACATTTATGAATAATTCAGGCTAAGAGCGTATTTTGAAAGTCCCTGTTTTGTCATTCCGCAGGAATCTTTTTAGATCACCAGGAATAAACGCTGTCTCTTATACACATCTCCGAGCCCACGAGAGTCCATTGCATCGCGTATGC
>CAXHAT010000040.1:0-46962 GCA_964014485.1 uncultured Deferribacteres bacterium | reverse complement strand
ACACCAAGAAGCTCGTCGGCAGCGTCAGATGTGTATAAGAGACAGGTCATAAAATGCGACATAATTCAAATCTTTGTTGGAAATGCCGGCTTCTTTCAAGCAATATTCAACGGCTAAAGCAGGAAAATTGAAATCGTGCTTCTTACGTGTAAATCGCTCTTCCTGAGCCGCAGCGACCACTTTGCCGTCCTGAATCAGGCAGGCGGCGCTGTCGTGATAAAATGCTGAGATTCCGAGAATGTTCATCTAATCGTCCCTGGGTAAGAACACAAATTTGGTTTAGATTATCGCCCTGGTCGTCAAGCGCAAGTTTCAAAGCCTTGTCGGCAATTATTGAGCTTCGTTCGCAGCCAAAGTTTGCAAGTAAAGAATACAGCATCCCGGCAGGTAGGGCGAATTGCGCGATGTAGTTGTTTAACGCCTCCGTCAGCCGCAAATCCTAGCGTCTCCAGTCGCTCAACGTAACGAGCCTACACCTGGCGGAAGGTTTAACTCATGATCTATACATGCATTTATAAAAAAACGCAAAAATCTATTCTCAGAATACTCCAATGCGCGAATACAAACGCTCTGCGAGAGAACCGTCAGGCTTTAACTTGGCTATTTTCCGCCACCTTCTTAATTTGCGCTAAAAAACGCTCCATAGTTTTTGCCATCGACTCTTTGACAGGCTCAGCCAGAGCGTGATCGAACGAATTGCGATAAATCACCGTGCTTCCGTTTTCCGCAGGTAAAATTTCCCATTCGCTATCCCCGGGCAAAGGACCGCCGCTTCTGGAATAGGCCAGCTTTTTGGAAGGCTGAAAAGCCGTAATTTGGGCGGAGTAATTCACTTTTTCTTCACCAGGCCCGGCAGTAATTTGCGCTTTTGCCCCCAAGGCAACGTTGCCGTTATCGAGAGAAACTTCAGTGAAAATGTCTGAGAACTCCGGCCATTTTAGAATGTCCATCCACGGCCAGATTTGTTCCGGACTCGATGCGATTGAGATTTCGCGGTCAATTTTTGTCATCTCAAGTCTCCTTCAAATACAAAGCTGCACAAACTGTTTTTTTCATCCTTGTTTTTCGCGCGTTTTATCCCGCCTTGGCTTAAAGTAAACCGCGCACAAAGGTGGCAGCGTAATGCTGAGCGAGAAGTCAAAACCGTGCTCCGGTTGGCTGTTTGCCTTCACGCCGCCATAATTCCCTAAATTGCTCCCCCCGTACATTTCTGAATCTGAGTTAAAAATCTCGTCATAAAAACCGGATTCCGGCACGCCGATGTGGTAGTTAAATCGCGGCACCGGCGTGAAATTGCAGACGACCACAACAAAATCATTCGGATCGTCGCCCTTGCGCATCAGAGCGATGACGCTGTGATCTGCATCCTGATAATCTATCCATTGAAAACCTTCGGGTTCCGCATCTCTTTGCCACATGGCGCAGTTCTGCGAATAGATTTTGTTCAACTCGCGAACGCAATCCCGCAACTGCCCGTGCTTCTCAAATCCAAGGAGTCCCCAATCCAGGCTTTCGGTTGCATTCCACTCGTTCCACTGCCCAAATTCACCGCCCATAAACAGCAGTTTTTTGCCGGGATGCGCATACATCATAGCATAAAGCAAACGAAGGTTCGCAAACTTTTGCCACTCGTCGCCGGGCATTTTTCCAATCAACGAACCCTTTCCATGCACGACTTCATCGTGGGAAAGCACCAAAATGAAATTCTCTGAAAAAGCGTACCACAGGCTAAAAGTCAGCTCATTGTGATGAAATTTTTTATGTACCGGGTCTTGGCTCATGTACTCAAGAAAATCGTTCATCCACCCCATGTTCCACTTGAAATGGAAGCCCAGGCCGCCGATATAAGTCGGTTTGGAAACGTTTGGCCACGAGGTCGATTCTTCCGCAATCATCAACGCATCCGGGAATTCGGCGCAGACCGTTTCGCTTAACTTTTGCATGAATTCAATGGCTTCGAGATTCTCCCGTCCGCCAAATTGATTCGGCAGCCACTCATCGCCTTCGCGAGAATAGTCAAGATAAAGCATGGAAGCGACCGCATCCACACGCAGGCCGTCGATGTGGTACTCGTCGAACCAGAAAAGCGCATTCGAAATCAAAAAATTTCGGACTTCGTTGCGCCCATAATTGAAAATGAGCGTGCCCCAATCGGGGTGCTCCCCTTTACGCGGATCTTCATGCTCATAAAGCGCTGTACCGTCAAAAAAACGCAGTGCAAAATCGTCTTTCGGGAAATGCGCCGGCACCCAATCCAGAATGACGCCGATTCCCTTTTGGTGTATATGATCGACGAAATATTTGAAATCATCAGGCGGGCCGTAGCGGCTTGTCGGCGCGTAGTATCCGGTGACTTGATAGCCCCACGAGCCGTCGTACGGATGCTCCGCGACAGGCATGAGTTCAATGTGCGTGTACCCCAAGTCTAAAACGTAATCCGCCAGTTCATGCGCCAATTCGCGATAATTGAGAACGCGATTATTTTCTTCCGCGCGGCGTTTCCATGAACCGAGATGCACCTCATAAATTGTCGTCGGCCGCTTCAACGGCTTTTGATTTTTTCGTTCTTGAAGCCAATTTTCGTCGCCCCACTGATACCGCCCCAAAGCGTGTGTAATCGACGCATTTGCGGGGCGCAATTCACCGCGAAACGCCATTGGATCGGTTTTGATTCTCAGCGCGCCTTCCTGGGTTTTTATCTCGAACTTATAAATTTCGCCGGCGTCAATTCCGGGGATAAAAAGCTCCCACACGCCGGTTTGCCCGACGGCGTTCATCATGTGCAAGCGACCGTCCCAGGAGTTGAAATTCCCCACGACGCTGACGCGCCTTGCATTGGGCGCCCAAACGGAAAAACAAACGCCTTTGACGCCTGCCAATTCCATAATCTGCGCGCCAAGTTTTTCATAAAGACGCGTTAATTTCCCTTCGTTGAACAGATGCTTGTCCTGTTCTGAAAAAATGGAAGGAAACCGATATGCGTCTTGAAATTCCCAAACATGGTCTGAAAAACCGGACGCCTTGAAATAGTATTTGAATTTCTTGCGGCGAGAGTGGAAAACAGCTTCAAAAAAGCCGTTTTCGTGTAATTTCAACATCTCTACAGGTTCTGTGCTTTTTGCTTCCGGAACGACCTGCAGTGATTTCGCGCCGGGAACGAATGCACGGATAGAAACGCACGCAGAGCCGTTTTTTTCAAGCTCATGCACGCCCAAGATTTCGTTTGGCAGGTAATGATCAGCGGAAACGATCTTTTGAATATCGTGATCAGACGCAGTGGATTGCATAATTTCGCTTTCCTCTCTCCGGAGCGGTTTAATTCGGTATATTTTGAGGCGGGTAAAACAAGGCCAGGCCGAAAACAACGCCGCGCTTTTTATTCAGGTGCAAAGGCACAGAGCGGCAAAGGGACAGAGTATTTTAAGAAAAACTCTGCTCCTTTGTCTCTTTGCCCCTTTGCATCTTACAAGTCATTCACACCCGTCCTCCGCAGGTTCAATTGTGGCGCTCATAGAGCCTTTGCTATGGGGAATCCGCCAATCGGCGCCGTAGGCGTGAATTTGATCGCGCTTAAATTCGGCGCGTTCTTTCGTCGTTGTGTCAACGATGACGGCGCCTTGCGAATCTACTTCCACAGCCATACAAAAAGCCGTCTCGACGCTATGACCGAATACCTTGGTCAGCATTTCGATGACATAATCATACGTGTGGTGATTATCGTCCAAGAGAACGACGTGATAGCGCGGAACGCGCACGACGCGCTTGGTCGTATCGGTGAAATCAATGGTGGAGACGTCGTCCTGAAAATCCGGGAATATTGGATTTGGCATGACATTTACAGTTTATCGCTCGACTCGCTCAAAAATGAAGTCCGCAATATAGCGCAGACAATCATTAAAGGCAATTTTTTTGAAAGCTTTGGCCTCTGAGCAATCCTGGGCGAGGAAGTCCGTCGGTTCATCGTCGCCTTGCCAATAAACGCTCTCAGATCAAACGTCGAAGCGCTTAACTCCAACGCTATTTCCCGCCGTACCAGAAAGCGCGCAGCCAGGCGTGATTGCGCAAGCGCTTCAACAAATCTTCCGGCATTCCGGGAAGATCGGAAACGGCCGTGTTGGCCTCGGCATGTTCCACGGTACGAATGCCGGGAATCACGGTACTCACGGCTGGGTGACTCAAGGCGAATTTCAGCGCCGCTTGCGGCATAGTGAAACCCGAATCCTTGATTTCTTCTTTAATCTTATCGACGCGCGCAACGGCTCGCGCCAGGCGATCCCCGGCAAAGTAATCCCGCCTGAAATCATCTTCGGCGAAAGGGCTGTCGGCGGCGTACTTGCCGGTCAACACGCCTTCATCGAATGCAACGCGAATAATCACGCCGACGTTGTACTCCGCCGCCGCAGGCAAAAGCTCAGCCGTGGGCTCCTGCTCAAAAATATTGTAAATGACCTGCACGACGTCAACCCAGCCGTGGCGCATCAAGTCAATCACCGAATTCTGATCGTGCTCCGGGGTGGAAACGCCGACAAAGCGCACCTTGCCTTCTTCCTTCAATCGGGCAAGAATTTCAAACGGTGCGGGATTGCGGTTCCAGGCGCGCGTCCAGGTGTGTAGTTGCAGAACGTCTAGGCAATCCGTTTCGAGATTTCGCAGGCGCTCCTCGATGTTCTCGCGCAGATATTTTTCCGGGTAACGCTCTTCCATTTTGCAGTAAGGCGTCGGCGGCCAAGCGCCCTCAACCGGCGGCGTCTTGGTCGCGACGTAAATGCGTTCCGAGCGTTCTTTGAACACCTTCGCAATAATGCGCTCGCTTCTGCCGTCGCCGTAAACAGCGGCGGTGTCGATAAAATTGACGCCCAAATCGAGCGCCTTGTGCAGCGCGGCGACTGAGTCGCGGTCATTTTGCGGCCCCCAGCTCCCCCCTATCGCCCAGGCGCCAAAGCCGATTTCCGAAACGTCAATCCCGGTCTTTCCAAATTTTCGATATTTCATGATTTTCTGTTTTTAAAAGCTAATTCTTGACCGGATCAACGAGATCAACTGGATTATTTTCTTCATTCTTGATCCGGTCAATCCGGTTGATCCCGTCACAAAAAACAGCAATGCCGCGGATTTCGGAATAGGTTCGTTAGAATTCTATCATTCGCCTGAATTGCTGAAAACTTCTTCAAAAAGCTTTTTCATGGCTTCCCAGGATTGTTCATCCGCAGCGGCATTGTAACCCACGGGCATGTTAAATTTTACAGCAATTGAATCAGCGGCGGGATTGGTGAAGCTGTGCAGAGCGCCGTCATAATTGACGAATTCATAATTCACATCGGCTGCGCTCATGCTCTGTTTAAAACCCTCGATTTGCTCCGGGGTCACCATCGGATCGGCTCCGCCGTTACAGACGAGAACGCGGGCTTTTGTCTTGCCCGGCTCCGGCGGCGCAATCCCCTGCAATCCGCCATGGAAACTCGCGACCGCATCTAAATCAATACCGAGGTTCGCCATGGATATGACGACGCTGCCGCCGAAGCAATAGCCAATCGCAGCCGTTTTTTCCGGATCGGTGGTTTCATGCTGTTTGAGTAAATCATACGCTGCATTAAAACGCGCAACGGCGTCTTCCATATTGGAAACGACCGCCATGACAAATTTCATGGCGTCGTCGGGATGGTCGGCTTGTTGGCCGTCGCCGTACATGTCAACAGCCAGTGCGGTGTAGCCGAGTTCAGCCAACATTTCCGCGCGTTTGCGTGCGTAATCGTTGTGCCCCCACCACTCGTGCACGACCAGAACGCCCGGCCTGAGGCCTTCCTTGGCGCTGTCATAAGCCAGGTAGCCCTTCATCACCGTCTCGCCTGCCGTATATTCGACGGCTTCAGTCATGATTGTGCTGGCGGCTTGCGTTGAAGGCTGTTCCTCACTCGCGCACCCAATCGTCAATAAAACGGCAAATACTACAAATCGTCTCATTTCCATCTCCTCGTTTTTGATTTTTTGCAGCCAGAAGTTAAATTTCATTAACTCGAACGAAAACAGTTTCCTGACAAACGATTGCAAACTTTATTTGCATTTGTCGTGTGCTGTTCTTCAGCATCGTCTGTTGCAGAAGCCCAAAAATAAAGCAGCTCATCATTGCATTTCGAAGAGCATTGTGAAAACCCATGCGTGAACTGATTAACGATATTTTAAAATGGCGGGGCGACGGCAAGCGCATCGCTTTGGCGATGGTGATCAAGGCCTGGGGGTCGGCGCCGCGTCCTGTCGGGTCGCACATGATCATCTCGGATCGCGGCGAAATGGTCGGCTCCGTCAGCGGCGGGTGCGTTGAGACCGCTGTGGTTGAAGAAGCGCAAAAAGTGATTGCAGCGCAAAAACCAAAACGCTTGAAGTACGGCGTGACGAACGAAGAAGCCTGGAGCGTCGGCCTGGCTTGCGGCGGCCAAATTGAAATCTTGGTCCAGCCCTGCTCACCAGATGATTCTTTTTATCAGAGACTATTCGAAGCGATTCGACAAAATCAGACGGCAATTGCTGTGACAAATATCGGTGATGCGGCGGCGAAAAAAAACCTGTTAATCAAAGACGACGAAAAAACGGTTCTAAATCTCGACGCGGAAAATCCTCCGCGAGAAGCATTTTTGCTGGAAAACGACGACGGCGTTTTTTTTGTCGAGCCTTACTTGCCCCCTCTGCGACTCATCGTTATCGGCGGCGTTCACATCGCGATTCCTTTGACGAAATTTGCCGCCGAGCTCGAGTACGAAGTTTACCTGATTGATCCGAGAACGGCGTTTGCAAATCCGGATCGTTTTCCGCACGTTCGGCATATTCTCAATCAGTGGCCGCAAGACGCCTTGCCGGAGCTAAAAATTGATCAAAACACGTTTGTCGTTTTGTTGACGCACGATCCCAAAATCGACGACCCGGCACTCAAATCGGCGCTTGCCGCAAGCCCTGCCTACGTCGGCGTTTTGGGCAGCAAAAGAACACACGAAAAACGTGTTAAAAGATTACGCGACGCTGGCATAACGGAATCACAGATCGCGCAATTGCACGCGCCGGTCGGTCTAAAAATCGGCGCCAAATCGACGGCTGAGATTGCGCTGAGCATTTTGGCGCAAATGACGGCGGTACGTCGAGGCGCAGCTTGAAAAACAAGAAAATACGTGCGTTTCGGAAAAACCAAAGGAGTGCGAGGCTTGCCTTGCTTTTCAGTCGCAGGCTTTGCCGGAAACCTCCGCCTGTTACGAAAATATGACGCATCTGTTTGTCCGTTTAAATTGAAAGGCAAAGCAAGCTTTGCACTCCTTTGCTCGTTTTACTTTTAACTGATGTTACGCGGATCGTACAGAAAATGGAGTGCAAGGCTTGCCTTGCTATTCAGTTGCGGATATTTTCGAACTTCTGCGCCAAGAAGTCTGAATTCGCCGCTTTTCTTGTCGGCGGCGAGTGAAAGGCAAAGCAAGCTTTGCACTCCTTATGTTTTCGGCGTGCGTAACATTAGCTTTTAAGTTCTCAATTTTCGTTGCCTTGTTCAAAAACCAGAGAGATGAACGTGATGAAAAAAATTAATTCGCTCATACTTGTCTTCACATTTTTGATTTTATCGTGCCAACAACCCGGCGGCGACACAGGCATTCGGTGGGTGGACGAATCCGTAGAATACGCCGGACTTTGCGTGCAAACTTACCGCGCTGCATGGCAATTCGTTGAATCGCAAGCAAATGCAACAGACGAAAACTGGGCCGTTGTACTCGACGTGGACGAAACCGTGCTCAACAACACTGGCTACCAAAAAGAACTATTCGAAACCGGAGTCGGTCATTCCGCCGACCGTTGGGACGCCTGGACGCGACGCGAAGAAGCGACCCCGGTTCCCGGCGCCAAAATCTTCCTCGATCAGGTGCGTGCGTTGAGCGAAAAAGCGCAAGTCGTTTTCATCACCAATCGCACAGCCGGCCAGGAAGAAGTCACCAAGAATAATTTGAAAAAATATGGTCTGTGGAGCGACAACGACGTCTTGATGGGCAAGAAAAACAGCGATGATTCAAAAGAAGTCAGGCGTCAGGAAGTGATCACCGGCTCCGGGCGATGCGAAGGCAAAGGCCCGCGAAAAATAATCGCGTTGTTCGGCGACCAGCTCGCGGATTTAGAAGCGCCTCAGAAATCCGATTCGATGAAAAACATGCGTGAAGCGTATGTGACGCGCGGCGAATGGGGCGCTCGTTATTTCATGTTTCCAAATCCAATGTACGGTTACTGGGAACGCGGTTATTGAGCGCGGATTGACTACATGAATTCCAAAATTTCGCGTTTCGAACTGCGCCCGGGCTATTCCATTTCGAGAGTCATTAAGGGGGGCTGGCATTTGGCTGGCGGGCACGGCCGTATTGACGAGCAGCAGGCGATTCTCGACATGAAATCGTTCGTCGAAGCGGGCGTAACTACATTTGACTGCGCCGATATTTACACCGGCGTTGAGACGCTGATCGGGAAATTCCTGCGCCGTTATCGTGGCGCATTTGTCTCCGACAACCTCCCTTCCGTCCAGATTCACACCAAGTATGTCCCGGATGAAAACGCCTTGGCGACTTTGACCAAAGAAGACACGACCGCGGTCATTGACAGATCGCTCAAGCGCCTCGGCGTTGAGCGGCTTGATCTGGTGCAGTTTGCCTGGTGGAACTATGAAATCCCCGGATATGTGGAAACCGCGCTGCATTTGACTGAACTGCAGCAAGCCGGAAAAATCCGGTTTATCGGCGCCACAAATTTCGACGCGAAACGCATGGAAGAAATGCTGCTAGCGGGAGCGCCAATCGTTGCGAATCAAGTACAATATTCTGTTCTCGACCGCCGCCCGGAAGCCGCGATGACCGCCCTTGCGCAGAAATTCGACTTTGCGTTGCTGTGCTATGGCGTGATTGCTGGAGGATACTTGAGCGATCGCTACCTCGGCGCAATTGAAACAGATGCTGCGCTGGAAAATCGTTCTTTGGTGAAATATCGGCTGATCATTGACGAATTCGGCGGCTATGCGCTATTCCAGAAAGCCTTGTCATTTTTGCACGAAATCGCTCAAAAGTACAAGGTCGGCGTCGCGGAGATTGCGGCGAAATATGTTTTGCAAAAGCCGTCAGTTGCAGGCGTTATTGTCGGCGCACGCAACGCACGCCATCTCAAAAATTTGCTCAAATTGGAGCATTTTGAGTTAGACGCTGATGATTTGAAAATCATCGACGTCGTCGTCGAAAAGGCGCAGGGGCCAGTCGGGCCGGTCTATGAACTTGAGCGTGACCGAAACGGAAAGCACGGAAAAATTATGCGATACAATTTAAATGGCCAGCGTTAGCAGCGAAATTCCCTCTCCCGACAACGAACCGCTTTCGGGTAAGAACGCTTTAGAACCGCTGCAATTTTACGGCGGCGCGCTTGGCGCTTTGGCTCCGTTCATTTTCTTCGTGACGGGCGTAATTATCATCGCATTATTCGGTGCGCCGGATGAGCGCGGCTTTTGGCCGATTCTGATTTTCGCTCTGAGCATCGGGCTTCTTTTGGCGCGCGATAGACAGCGCTTTTGTCAAACAGTCGTGACCGGCATGTCCCAAGAAATCGTGATGATAATGATCGCGGCTTGGATGCTCGCTTCGATCATAGGTTCGTTAATGACAGTCACGGGGCTGGTCGAAGCGTTGACCTGGCTGGCTTCGCAATTGAACCTGGGCGGCGTGGCGTTTGTTCTCGCCGCATTCGTCATTTGCTGCATCGTCTCGCTTTCCACCGGCTCCAGCTTCGCGACAATCCTCATTTGCGCGCCGTTGCTCTATCCTGTCGGCGGCGCATTGGGCGCGCATTTGCCGACGCTGGCGGGCGCGATTCTCGGCGGCGCAACTTTCGGCGATTGCATCGCGCCAATCTCTGACACAACAATCGCCAGCGCCTTGAGTCAGCAGGCGGCAATCGGCGCATCGGTGCGCAGCCGGCTCAAGTACGTGATTCCCGCCGGCTTGATCGCCGTTTTGCTCTATTTTCTAAGCGCGTCAGTTTCCGAGAACGGCGCCGTGACCGACGCACAAAACATCGCCGGCAATCCGGACGGCCTGCCGATGATTCTTGTTCCCGGCCTCATCATTTTCCTTTTTCTTCGCGGCAAACATCTCATTCACGGCTTGCTCTTTGGTCTGCTCTTCGGCGCAGCGCTTGGGCTCTCATTGTCCCTCCTCCCGCTTGAAAAATTGCTGTCGCTCGACCTACAAAATTTTACCGCACGCAGTTTTATTATCGACGGCATGAACCGAGCCGTCGGGATCGGTTTCTTCACCATCCTGCTCATGGGCTTGGTCGCAACCTTGCAACAGAGCGGCCTATTCGACAGGTTGGTCAATTTCGCCGCGCAGTACAGCAAAACGGCAAAGCAGGCGGAATTCTGGATTAGCGGCACGGTCGGCGCGGCGGTTCTGTTGACGACGCACAGCATCGTCGCCATTCTGACTGTTGGAGAATTTGTGCGGAAAACCGGCAAGAAGGCGGGCGTCGAAAAACTGCGTCGGGCGAATTTGTTGAGCTTGATCGTGTGTGTTTTTCCGTTTCTGCTGCCTTATTTTATCCCGGTCATACTCATGGCAAACGCAACTACCGCCGGCGTTGAATCCGGCACGCCAAGCGTTTCGCCGCTGGCCGTCGGCTTGCATAATTTTGTCGCGTGGGGGCTTTTGATGATGACGGCGATTGCCCTGTTCTTCGGCTTTGGCCGTAAGAGTGAGAAGAAAGAAAAGGCAAGAGTATAAAAGCGGCGCTAAAAGAATTTGTATGAGCAAAATTATTACCCATACTTGATCAAAGCCTTACGCCAAAGGCGTTAAACTTCACAGCCCAGGGTATTCCAGCAAAGCGGAATATCCTGGGGATTCATCACCGGAGTATTGAAACTCTGAAAGAGTTTAACAAACTGCTTTTCCTTTAGAAAATGTCGCGGCCTGTGGTTGAAAAGGCGGCTGTTAAACAGGTTTGAGCTTATGATTGCGCAGGCGCCCTCTTCTTGTAAAATCCCTTCGGGATTTGTTGATACATGGCAATTTCCCCAGGGAGCGCGACGAGTTGCGCTCCCTGGGCTATGGAATTTAACGCCTTCAGCGTAATGTTTTACCCACACAAGATCATACAGAATCGGATTAAACAATGAGGGAGTGCGGTTTTGTCTCAAGATAAAAATCTTCGGGATGATCAATTCGAGCTTTATGATCTCAAAATCGTTGTTGAAAAGATCGAAGGACATTGCACTTGCAACATGGCCGCCGGGGATTGTTTTCACCTTCTCGGCGGGAAAATTTCAATGCCGGACGGTTCAGATTTTTGCCTTTACGCACTCCAGGCCGCAATTCCGCTTTTGCCTGCCAAACAACGGCAATGCCATCCGGCGGACTGGATGGAAACCGATACGCGCATCGTTTGCCCCGATCCGGCGTGCAGGCTCATCATGCGCATTGACAGGGTTGCGTCGCGCACATTGAATCACGACGACGTCAGCCCGATTTCATGGGAATCCGTGAACAAATAAACGCCCGCATCGACACGACGAAATTCCGAATTTGTCCACATTGGTAGAGACGCGATGCATCGCGTCTCTACGACATGATTTGCAAATTGCGGAATCCCGCCCTCGAGATTTTCTTAACACTTTCTTAACATTGCATTAATACCTCCCTAACCACCTCACGATATATTGCGCCACGAAAGATTTAGAAGGCCGTCTAAAGCTTTAAGTTTTGTCGAAAACAGTACGGTTTGTTTTTGAACGAATTGTGTTGGAGAAATAATCGGTTCGGTTATTTTGAGCGCACTTCATAGACAAATCGGGCTTTTAATTTTCGTACCCAAAGAAAAATATCATGTCAACACATTTGGAAGAAAGTCTGCAACGCGACGCCGACCTGATTCGGAAGAAAATCACCGAAATGGGCGAGCTGGTGGTTGCATCGTTAGAGTCAAGCTTGCAAGCGCTAACGGAAAACAATCGCGAATTGGCATACTCGGTGATTCTGCGCGATCGTTACATTGATGAGCTTGAAAAAGAGCTCGACAGGCTTTGCCTCGAATTTATCGTACGGCAGCAACCGGTAGCAGGGCACCTGAGGTTCGTCTACGCTTCAATTAAAATCAACAACGAATTGGAGCGCGTGGGCGATTATGCTGAAAGTATCGCTCGCCAGTATCTAGCGATTAGCGACTACGAACACAGGTTCAGTGACGGCAAAATATCACAAATTGCACAATTGTCCATTCCGATGGTCAAGAATGCTTTGCTGGCGTTTACGCGACAAAATCCGGAATTGGCCAAATCGACAATCGCGATGGAAGACAAGGTTGACGAAGCCAGAACTTCAGCGCATGACAGTTTGATTAAGCGCCACGAGCGCGACGAACTGCCTCTTGAAGCGCTCTCGCCGTTGATGATTATTGCCAGTCGATTCGAGCGCGCAGCAGATCAAGCGACCAATATTTGCGAAGAAGTGCTTTACATGACAACGGGCCAGAACATTAAGCACCAAGGCAAGGAAGTCTCGCGTGTATTGTTCGTGGACGAACACGACGCATGTCGCGGGCAAATGGCGCTGGGCATCGCGGATTCCATTGGAATCGAAGGGTTCCATTTCAACAGCGCTGGAATTTCTCCAACGGAAATCGACAAAAAAACTGTTGATTTCATGGAAGAGAAGGACATTGATATTTCTCACCAAACGTCGAAATACCTTAACCAAATTCTCAACCTGGATCATTACGCCGTCATCGTTTCGCTTTGCAAAGAAGCGGAGGTGGCCTTGCCGCCTGCGCCGACCAAAACGGTCAGCATTCGTTGGAAAGTGAAAGACCCTTCGCAAGTGCAAGGAACGGAGGAAGAAATTCAGGCGGCGTATGAAAAGACTTACAAATATCTTGACACCCATATCCGCGACCTTATTCAAGCGATTCGCGGTGAAAGCAATCATGAATGAAGGAGGAGACAATGAAGAAAAGTATTCTTAACATCGTAGCGGCGGCCGCGCTCAGTCTGGCGATTTTGGGCTGTGGCGGCGGAACTTCCGACGGCGGTTCCGGCGGAAAAATGATTATTCAGAACCAGGGTTCTGACACGATTGTCAACCTGGCGCAAGCTTGGGCGGAAAAGTATGCTGAAGTCAACCCCAACGTATCAGTAGAAGTTTCAGGCGGCGGTTCAGGAACCGGCATCGCTGCATTGATCAACGGAACCGTTGATATTGCAAACGCCAGCCGATCCATCAAGCCGGAAGAAATTGAGCGAGTCAAAGCTGCACACGGCGTTGAGCCGAAAGAGTTTATCGTCGGCTTCGACGCGCTCGCCGTCTACGTCCATCAGAACAACCCTATGGAAAAAATTTCAATTCCTCAATTAGCGGGAATTTACGGAGAAAACGGCACGACGACGGAATGGTCGCAGCTCGGCGTCAACAATGCTGATTGTTCAAACGGCGAGATCATTCGCGTCAGCCGCCAGAATAATTCCGGCACCTACCACTACTTTCGCGAAACGCTGTTGGGCAAGAAAGGTGATTTTAAGCTTGGCTCTCGCGATCTGCACGGTTCCAAAGACGTTGTCGAACTCGTTGAAAAAACGCCTTGCGCCATTGGTTACAGCGGCATGGGCTACGCCACGGATCATATCAAAATGCTGAAAGTTTCAAAAGAAGAGGGCGGTGAAGCGTTCGCACCAAGCGTTGCTAACGCCCTCTCCGGCGACTACCCGGTTGCACGTCCGCTTTACCTGTACACCATCGGCGAACCCACGCCGGAAGTTAAAGCGTATATCGATTGGGCGATGTCGGCCGCAGGACAGGCAATGGTTTCTGAATCGGGTTATGTACCGTTGCAAGCTGGCGGCGGGGACGGTTCATCCGGAGATTAATATTTTATGCAAGACCGTCGAAGCCGTTTCGAAAAGATTTCGGAACCGATCATTGAGACGCTGATCAAGCTTGCGGGCGTCAGCGCCATGATCTTCATATTCAGTATCTTCTTCTTTGTATTTAGAGAAGGCGCGCCCTTTTTCCTGGACGGGCTCGATTTCGGCCAATTCCTCACCAGCCCGGAATGGTACCCGGACTCGAATTCCAACAAGCGCTACGGCGTTCTCGCCTTGATGGCGGGAACGTTCAGCGTGACGGTATTCGCGCTTGTCATCGCCGTGCCGTTTGGCCTGGGAGCCGCAATTTACGTCTCGGAATTCAGCGGTCCCAAAACCAAGGAAACGCTGAAAGTCGTCATCGAGCTTTTGGCCGCCATCCCGTCGGTGGTATGGGGCTTCATCGGCCTCACAATCATGAACGGGTTGATCATCGACCTTTTTGATGCGCCTATCGGTTTGACGGTATTAAACGGCGGTATGATTCTCGCTCTCATGAGCTTGCCGATTATCGTTTCCATTGGTGAAGACGCCCTGAAGGCCGTTCCAGACTCTTACAGGGAAGCGGCCTTTGCACTGGGCGCCTCACGTTGGCAAATGATTTACAAAGTTCTGCTGCCGGCGGCCAAAAACGGTCTTTTGGCAGCAGTGCTTCTTGGTGCGGGCAGAGCCATCGGCGAGACAATGGCGGTTCTTATGGCAACAGGTCATGCCGTAAACCTTCCCACCAGCCTGCTTGATTCAGTGCGCACCCTAACAGCGACAATAGCGGCGGAACTGGGTGAAACCTCGGTCGGTTCAGACCATTATCAAGTGCTTTTCATTATCGGTATCCTGCTTTTTACCATAACCTTTTTCGTCAATTTGCTTGCCGATCTGGTGGTAAAAGGCATTCGCGGCAAAACAGAATAACAGATATAGCGGAAGGAAATTTTGGAGACGACAGCATTACAGCATTTTACTGAAACAAGAGTTTCACGCAATTCAAAACGCAGTGAAACAGCCGCGAAAAGCGCTTTCTTGGGCATGACGCTTTTGATGATCACGCCCCTAATCGTAATCGTCGTGTTCATGGTTTACAAAGCGTGGCCGGTTCTTTCACTCGATTACATCCTTTCAAATCCGATTCGCGGCATGCGCGAAGGCGGCGTTTGGGCGCCGTTTCTGGGCACCATCTATCTTGTGCTCGGGTCGCTGTGCGTTGCCGGGCCCATCGGCGTGATGGCCGCGATTTATTTGAATGAATATGCGAAGGACAACTGGTTGACGCGCTTCTGCAACTTGGCCGTTGTCAACCTGGCCGGCGTTCCCAGCATTGTTCATGCGCTTTTTGGACTTGGCGCTTTTGTACTCGCAGCACAATTCGGGCGCTCGCTTTTGGCGGCGGCATTGACCGTCGGCATTATGAATTTGCCGGTCATCATTACCGGTACGCGCGAAGCGCTCAACGCCGTTCCGCAAGCCTTTCGCGAAGCGTGCTGGAACGTAGGCGCCACCAAATGGCAGACGATCAAAAAAATCGTTTTGCCGAACTCGGTCAGCGGTATCCTCACCGGCGTGATTCTGGAAGTTTCACGCGCCGCTGGCGAAACGGCCCCGATCATGTTCACTGGAGCTGTTTTCTACAAAGCTATTGCTGAGGGCGATCCGTTCGCCTACGGCTTGCTCGACCAATTTATGGCGCTTTCCATGCATCTTTTTACCCTATCAACCCAGGTTCCTGATGTAAATCCCGCGCTGCAATTCGGCACTGCCATCGCATTGCTTGGCACAGTGCTCATGATGAACGCCATTTCAATTGGTCTGAGAGTTTATTTACGTTCTCGCAAAAAATGGTAGATTCCCTTTTTTGTTTAACTGGAAGAGACTGTCGGAAAAATTCCGCGTATGTCATTCTGTAAGAATCTTTGTTATCGACCGGTATAGATTACGCTCAAAAGTTCAAGGGTCAGATCAAAAAAGATGCTTCCAGCATGACAATTTTGGGTTTTTCGACAGTAATGTCAGGGAATCCATATGCAAGTTTTAGGCATTGACATTGGCGGTTCAGGAATCAAAGGAGCGCTGGTGAATACGAAAACCGGCGAGCTCTTGGCGGAGCGGCACAGAATATCAACGCCGCAGCCTGCAACGCCTAACGCTGTCGCGGAGACTGTCGCCGCGCTGGTTGAGCATTTTAATTGGCAAGGTCCGATCGGGTGCGGTTTTCCGGCGATTGTATTAGACGGCGTCGTCAAATCCGCCGCCAATATTTCAGAGAAGTGGTTGGAAGTCAAAGTCGAAAAGCTTCTCTCAAAAGCTACGAACTGCAAAGTCAAAGTCGTCAATGACGCTGACGCCGCCGGTTTTGCGGAAGCAAAATTCGGCGTTGGCAAAAATCGTCGCGGCGCTATTTTCTTGGTCACCGTCGGCACCGGGTTAGGCACTTGCTTGGTTGTCAATGGTAAACTCGTGCCGAACACGGAGTTCGGTCATGTGTTGCTGCACGGAATGATTGCTGAACAATACGCTTCCGACGCAACGCGCAAAAGGGAAGATCTGTCCTGGCAGGAATGGGCGGAACGGTTTAGCGAATATTTAGAGCATATGTGCAGACTGCTTTCGCCGAACCTCATTGTCCTTGGCGGCGGAGCGAGTAAAAAACAGAAAAAGTGGGGCGACTATTTAAAGTGCGGCGTCGAAGTCGTTACGGCGCAGCTACGAAACGAAGCAGGAATAATCGGCGCAGCCCTGGCGGCTGCGAGCGAATCTGACACGGTACATTGAAGAATAAAACATGTCGAATTCTGACAAATTCATCGAAATTTCAAATCTGAACGTCTGGTACGGCCAGAAACAAGCGCTCAAGGATATCTCACTCGAGATTCATCGCAATGAAATTCTCGGCGTCATCGGCCCGGCGCAGTCCGGCAAAACGACGTTTTTGAAGACGATCAACCGAACAATAGATTTTATTCCGACCGCCAAAGTTGAAGGCGACGTGAAAATCGACGGGGAAAACGTGCGGGATATGAAAAACGTTCACGGCTTGCGTCGCCGCGTCGGCATGGTCTTTCCGCTTCCGGTCGGTCTGCCGCTTTCCATTTACGACAACGTCGCATTCGCGCCGCGCGCCGCGGGGATGCGCGACAAAGGCGAATTGGACGAACTTGTCGAGCGCTGTTTAAAGCAAGCGGCGTTGTGGGAAGAAGTTGAAGATCGTCTGGACAGCCTCGGCACCAAGCTTTCGGGCGGTCAGCAGCAGCGACTGACAATTGCCCGGGCGCTCTCCCATCAGCCCGAAATCCTCTGTCTCGATGAATTTTCCATCGCCGTCGACCCGGTCACGACGATGCGCATTGAAGACGTACTCAAGGAATTGCGCTCACAAATGACGATTATTCTGGTCACAAACCTCGTGCAGCAAGCGCGGCGGCTGGCGGACAGAACTGCGTTTATCTTCAACAGCGAGTTGATCGAAATCGACGACAACGACGTGATCTTTTCCGACAACACGGCGAATAAAATGACATATGACTACGTCAACGGAATTTTTGGCTAATGAAATACAGTATCGAAACCGAACATCTCAATCTCTGGTACGCCGATTTTCAAGCGCTGATTGACGTCAGCATCAATATAAAGGACGGTTTGATCACATCGCTCATCGGCCCGTCCGGCTGCGGCAAGTCGACCTTGCTGCGCTGCTTCAACCGCATGAACGAACGCTACGGCTACGTGACGACGACTGGTGAAATTCGCATTCTCGAAAAAAACATCTACGACGAAGACGTTTCGTTGACGGAACTGCGCAAGTCCGTCGGCATGGTTTTTCAGCGGCCCAATCCGCTGCCGATTTCGGTTTACGATAACGTGATTTTCGGGATGAAAATCCACTCCGGCGGCGTGAAAAAATCTGAACTTGACGATATTGTTGAGCAATCGCTGCGCACAGTTTTTCTTTGGGATGATTTTAAAGATAAGCTCAAAACCAAGGCGACAGAACTGCAGCTCGAACAACAGCAAAAGCTCTGCATCGCTCGCCTGCTCCCCCTGAAGCCGCAAGTCATTCTCATGGATGAACCTTGCTCCGCTCTTGATACCGAAGCGACCAGTGCTGTTGAAGAATTGATGATGGAATTGGCGGGCGAGTACACCATTGTCATCGTTACCCACAACATGGCGCAAGCGCGACGGGCCAGCCACGAGTGCATTTACATGTATCTGGGCGAAATCGTCGAGCACGCCCGCACCGAAGACCTCTTTCTCAACCCCAAACACAAAAAAACCGCCGACTACATCGAAGGCCGCTACGGTTGATCCTTATTGCGACTTTTGGTTGTAAGAATATCTATCGGTTAGCAAAAGTGGGGGTGAAACGTAAAAGTACTTCTAAATGGACAACAAAAATTCTGCGAAGCTCCAAACGCCAATAGGCTAACTCTGTTTCAAAGTCCGGGTGATATGATTGCTAAATTTGTTGAATACGATATTCAATTTCAACAATACATTTTGTTACAGCAGCAATCACAACTGCATCTTGCATTTCTATATTTGGTGAGCGAGTGCTACCATGCCCGGATAAAGGCATCTTGCTTCTTAGATTGTATATTTTCCCAACTATGCTCTTTATCTCTTCGGGTAGTTTTGATTCTTTCTCGTATTTATAAACGAAACTCCCTAAAGTTTGATTCTCTATACTGTCATCCTTAATAATATCTTTAGCAGTTGTTTCCAATATATTTGCTGCAGCATGCAAAACACCAGCCGGATCTTTCTCTTCTATGCATCGGTTCATTCTATTTATTAAGACTAAAATATTGGAATGAACGAGCTCGTCAAATTTGCTAATATTCTTCGAATTGAAGTCATGAACTTGATTGTAAACATTGCAATCTAAAAAATGGCATGCCGTCACATCCGCCCAAAGAAATCTCCAATCGTTGGGAATATTATCGCCTTCAGCCCTTTTGTGGCCGCTAATTTCATCAATTTCATCCGCATATTTTGCCAAAAAACTTGCGTAATAATTAAAATAAGCATAAGACACCTCAGGGCAAAAATTAGTAAAAATACTCGATCTGCCATTAGCTCCCATTATGCCAGTGTCTTCTTCGGCTATAACTGGCGATAATCCAGAATCTTCCCAAAATGCATCTAAAGCCTTTTTTTTATCATCTCTGATATCAGTTATCATTCCAGCCTCCCCAAGCACGCGGATGCTTGCGTAATACCTTCGGCATTTATGTACATTTGCATAAGGGCATGAAGCAGGAGCATCCACTTTAGAGCTTTTTCTTTTATACCAAGATGCATCTGGGATAGTGATAGACATCACATTAGTCCATTTATAATCTAACATTGGATTATTCTGCTCAATAGGGAGTCGCACATCCTGCCCATATTTCGTGCGAGTTTTCGTGAAAGATCTCCCGTTTCAGAACCAAATTTGATACATATCCCACGATCTCCCTCTTGCTTCAATAATACAAACCACTATAATAAGATCAAGAAAATACCACCATCCCTCCTCCATCCTCGTTTTTCACCAATTGTAAAACGTCTGGAATTTCTTGCCTGAAGCGTTTATTCTATAATATTCAACTGCGCGATAGAATTTAAAAAGTTGTCGCCGCAAATCAATCGAACGCGGTATTTTTACGTGTCATTCCGAACGGATTTTTTGATAAAAATGAGACATGATTGACACGATAATGCGCTTACCAGTCAATAACTGTTTTTAGCTACGAGTGAGGAATCTCAGCCGTTCTCAAACGACGATGGTTGAGATTCCTCACTCCAAAGAAAAAACACGCTCAATCGTTTCTAAAAATCTCGGGATAAGAAAAAATTCGAACAGACGATAGATTCTGTTCGGAATGACGCGGCGGCGGAGAAACATACATTTATAGACTTCATCCACACAAATTCATTTGAAGCCCCCACTTTAAAACCTGCCAAAGTTATCATGAACAAAATCCTTGTTCTTTTCGCCCACCCGGCGTTGGAAAAATCCAGAATCAACAAATACTTGATCAAGGGAATCGAGCAATTGGAGGCCGTGACGTTTCACGACTTGTACCAGGCGTATCCCGAACTCGACATCGATGTCGACCACGAGCAGAAGTTGTTGGAAGAGCACGATTTTATTATTCTGCATCACCCGTTTTTCTGGTACAGCACGCCGGCAATTCTAAAAGAGTGGCAGGATTTGGTTTTGGAGCATGGATGGGCTTACGGCAGCGAAGGCAATGCACTCAAGGGCAAGCACGTGATGAACGTCATCACCACCGGCGGCATGGAAGACGCCTATTCTCGCGAAGGGTATAACGGTCGCACGATGCGCGAGCTTTTGCTTCCCCTGGAGCAGACGTTTAAGTTATGCAAAATGAGATATTTACCGCCGTTTATCGTTCACGGCACGCATTCTCTTGCTCGCGAAGACATTGAAACGCATCGCCGGGAATTGCATCGGTTTTTAGATGCGTTGTCAAAAGATCAAATCGATCTCGACCGCGCCTTTAGAAAAGATCGCATCAACGCGGATTTGGATCGAATTATTCGCAACGGAAATTAGAATCGGCTCTATTTTAATTGTTCACAAATGTCATACCCACGCAGGCGGGAATCCAGCCAATCGGGCAATGCCCCTGGATACCCGACTGCGCGGGTATGACAGAGCAGAATGTTAAACATAAATTTGCAGTTCATAAGTAATTCAGGTCAGAGTCATAGAATTTTGATATAAAACAGGGAGACTCTCCATGCACGAGGGCGGCTTTTTTTACCAAGCTTTTGTCTATTTGGCTGCCGCAGTCATTTCAGTGCCGATTGCCAAAAGGCTGGGGCTTGGCTCCGTTCTTGGTTACCTGCTCGCCGGAATTGTCATCGGCCCGTTTGGAATCGGCCTGATCGGCGAAGAAGGGCAAAGCGTCATGCACTTCGCGGAATTCGGCGTTGTGATGATGCTCTTTTTGATCGGCCTGGAGTTACAGCCTTCGCTGCTCTGGAAATTGCGCGTTCCAATTCTCGGCTTGGGCGGCGCACAAGTGCTCGGAACGGCGCTGGCCATTCTCGCAATCGGCGTTATTGCCGGATTGAGTTGGCAATCATCGCTGGCAATCGGCCTGACGCTCGCGCTCTCTTCAACCGCCATCGTCATGCAGTCCCTGAACGAAAAAGGTCTGACCAAAACCGAAGGCGGGCAGAACGCCTTTTCCGTGCTGCTTTTTCAGGATATTGCCGTCATTCCCATTTTGGCATTTATGCCTTTGTTGGCCGTCGGCGCAGTATCAGGCGGCGCTGCAGATCATCACACCTGGATCGACGGATTGCCGGTTTGGGCGCAAACGCTTTCTGTTCTAGGGATTATTGCAGCCATCGTCCTCGCCGGAAAATATTTGCTCACCCCCTTGTTTCGCACCATCGCAAAGACGGGCTTGCGCGAAATTTTTACCGCCGCTTCCCTCCTGCTGGTGATCGGAATCGCCATTCTCATGACGCAAGTCGGCCTCAGTCCGGCGCTGGGGACTTTCCTTGCCGGCGTTGTTTTGGCGCAAAGTGAGTACCGTCATGAACTCGAAACTGACATTGAACCGTTCAAAGGCTTGCTGCTCGGCCTGTTTTTTATCGCCGTAGGCGCCTCAATCGATTTTCAACTTATCGCAAATGATCCGCTACTGATCAGCGAATTGGTCGTCGCTCTCATCGCGGTCAAATTCGTCGTTCTGTTTTTGATCGGGCGCATTTTCAAGATGGGGTTGGATAACAACTTCTTGTTTACGTTTACTTTGGCGCAAGGCGGAGAATTTGGATTTGTGCTCTTTTCGTTCGCAACGCAGAACAACGTTCTCAGCGAAACGGTGGCGAGTCCGCTCGTGGCGGTCGTTGCGCTCAGTATGGGGCTGTCGCCGCTGATTATGCTGATCAACGAAAAACTGATTCAACCGCGCTTCGGCGTTAAGGAAACCGTTGACCGGGAGCCGGACGCGATTGAAGAACACAAAAAAGTCATCATCGCCGGGTTTGGCCGATTCGGCAGCGTCGTTGGACGGTTCTTGCAGGCTAACGGCGTACAATCGACCTACCTCGACGTCAACCCCGACAACGTTGATTTTTTGAGAAAACTCGGACTGGAGGTTTACTATGGCGACGCTTCTCGCTTCGACTTGCTTAAAGCGGCGGGCGCGGCTGAAGCGCAAATTTTGATTGTTGCCGTTGACGCGCCGGAGAAGGGCCTGGAAATTGTGGAAACGGCGCAAAAGCATTTCCCGCATATGCAGATTTTAGTCCGCTCCAACGGCTGGGAAGACGCTTATGAGTACATGGACTTGGGTATAGAAAACGTCTACCGAGAAACCTTTGACACCTCCTTGCGCCTCGGCCTTGACGCTCTGAACGAGCTGGGATTCCGATGCTACCAGGTCAATCGCGCTTCAAAAAAGTTTTTTAAGAGAGACCAAAACGCGTTAAAGAAATTTGCAAAATTAAGGAAAGAAAGCGGGGATCACTTAAAGCGCGTTCGCCGTCATTTTGAAGAATTGCAAGAACTGATGTTGGAAGAACAGGAAAGAGCGCACAAAGACAAAGATTTAGGCTGGGACGCCGCTTCCTTGCGGGAAGAATTCGCCCAGTTTGCCGAACCATCCAAAAAATAATTTGTGAACTGCCGGGGCGTATTGCAATCGCCCCTATCACCACATTTACAGCGAAACGCCGCGCTTCCAGGGGATAAAATCGTCTTGATCCAAATCCATCGCCTTGGTCGTCACTTTGCCGCCGGCCAAGCGCGCGCAATACCTGAGAATTCTCTCACCGACGTCCTGAATCGTTTCTTCGCCGCGAATCACGCCACCGGCGTCAATATCGATGATATCCGGCATTCGTCTTGCCAGCTCAGAATTGCTGGAAATTTTCACCACCGGGGCGACAGGATTTCCCGTCGGCGTGCCCAGACCGGTCGAAAACAGGATGATGTTCGCCCCCGCTCCAGCCAACGCGGTCGTCGATTCAACATCTCCGCCGGGCGTGCAGAGCAAATTAAGACCGGGCTTAGTGACAAATTCCGGATAATCCAGCACGTCCGTCACCTGCGACGTCCCGCCTTTTTTCGCCGCCCCTGCTGACTTCATTGCATCCGTAATCAAGCCGTCCCTGATGTTTCCAGGGGAGGGGTTGAACGCGAAGTCCGAGCCGACCGACCTGACCTGGGCGGCATAAAGACGCTGGATTTTGATAAACTTCTCGGCAATTTCACGATTCACGCAGCGATCTATCAAATCTTGCTCAACGCCGCACAACTCCGGGAATTCCGCTAAAACGACGGCCCCGCCAAGCGCAACGAGCAAATCGCTGCAAAAGCCCATCGCAGGATTGGCGCTGATTCCAGAAAAGCCGTCCGAGCCGCCGCATTCAACGCCAATAGTCAACTTGCTGATTGGCGCCGGTTTTCGGCGCATTTTATCGGCAGTCATCAGGCCGCAAAACGTATGTTTGATCGCGTCTTCCAACAAACGCTTTTCAGAAGAATATTGCTGCTGCTCAAAAAAGAAAAGCGGCTTTTCAAACTGGTGGTCTCGCTTGGAAATCTCTGCTTTCAACGTCTCGACTTGGGCGTTTTGACAGCCCAGGCTGAGCACGGTCGCCCCCGCAACATTGGGATGGGTGATGTATCCGGCAAGCAAGCCGCAAAGATCGTCAGCGTCCTTACGCGTGCCGCCGCAGCCGAGGTGGTGGGTCAAGAACTTGATGCCGTCGACATTTGGAAATAATTTGCTGCGAGAGTCGATTGAATTCGCGGATTTGAAGCTTTTGGCCAGAATCGCGTTTTCATTCTCACCGTTTCGGCAGGCTTCGGCAAGCGTCCGAACTTGCAAACGATAGCCTTCCATCCGGTCATAACCCAACTCCTTGACAAAAGCGTCTTTCATGGTCAGCAAATTGCGATTTTCGCAAAAAACCATGGGCACGACAATCCAATAATTCGCCGTACCAACGCGCCCGTCCTTTCGGTGGAAGCCGTCGAATTTTAGTTCCGATAAACTCGCTGTATCAGGTTGCTTCCAATTCCTTTTTCCATGAGTTAAAGAATAGTCGGCGGCGGCGTGGACAATATTCTTTGTTGAAATGAGCCCGCCTTTGGGAATACCGCGCAGCGCCTCGCCCACAATAATGCCGTACATTTTTACGCTCTCGCCAGCCTCAAAGCGCCTTGCAGCAAATTTGTGCTTAGGCGGGATATTTTCTTGCAGTTCGACCGTGTTACCGTTTACGGCGACCGTTTCACCTGCTGCAAGGGCCTTGAGCGCAACGACGACGTCATCGCGCTCATCGACTAGCAAAGCCTTGTTTTTCATAAAGGTTAAAATGAAACCAGGTAGGATGCGGTGAGAGAAATATCCGGGGCCGCGTTATCGAGCCCCAGAGCAATCGCGGGGCGGAACCGACCTTTGGAAGACGTCTCAAGGTCACCGCCGACAGAAAGCTGCATGAAACTGGTGTTTGTTTGAATGGTCAGTTCGCCGATCAAATGGGTTTTGTCGTTGAGCTGGTGAATAATCCCAGGCGCCAATTGCAGGACAAAATCACGATCCGAAACAACGTTACCCGAACTGTTTTGACTCGAACCGACGTCAAATGAAAAGAGGCCAACCATTCCGGTCAGGACCGTACTTTCTAACAATCCGAGTCGTCCGGCGCCAAAACCGCCAAAATCAAACGAACCGCCGCCCACCTCATCGCTTCCCAGCGGGAAAGTGACAAATCCTCCAGCGGCCAATTGCGCTTGCTCAAAATCCAGATGATATTTGCCGCTCACAAATAAGTCGCTTAATCCGGAGCGGCTGTCTCCGACTTCGGGATTAAGGTTCAGATAGTTCAACCCGGCTCCGACTTCAAGCAACGGCGAAACCGGCGCATGGACGCTTCCGCCAGCGGTAAATCTATTCAAAAAATCAAAAGAAGCGTAGTCCAGCCCCCCGTTGATGTAGGTTTTGGGAGCTTTGGCCGAGTCGAAGAATAAATTTTGAATGAGGTGAACGTCGTCTTTGGTTCCCTGTGCATAGCACAAACCAAAGCTTGACGCTAAAAAGAGTAGGCTGCTGCAAACGCTTTTCATCTTCATTTTCCTGCGCCTCCACACGCAAATAGTTAGGAAACATTTTGGCGGGTACGGCGCAGTTTTAAGCCTATCCTAATGAAAAATCAAGCGAAACCGAGCGAGACGGAGCGCCCGCCGTCAGCCCCAGGATCATCGGTCAGCCAGCCTCAGCGCCTTTATTTGTGCATGCCCAAAAATGCTAAAGCGATTGATGCCGGCCCGCCTTGAAAACAGCTCCGCAGTTTGGTTTGTGCGGCAAGAGGCGTTTTAAGCCGATCTCGGCTTTTGAGCTTTGTTCGCTTTTTCACGCGCAATTTTTTGCAAATCCACCGCCTGATCTGTCTCATCGACAATCTCCATCCCGATGGCCGTCTCGAGTAAATCTTCTAGCGTAATGATGCCGTCCATGCCCCCAAATTCATCCGTTACAATCGCAATGTGTCGGCGATGTTTAAGAAAAGAAACCAGCAATGACAGGCAATTTGCCGTATCTCGCTCAAAAGTAATCGGTTTCACCAGAGCTTTGAGATTGAAGCTTTTTTCGTCTTCAATCGCAGCATCCTGAATATCCGTACGCATCGTGTAGCCGATAATGTGCTCGCGGTCATTTTCGTAAACAGGAATGCGCGTAAACGCATGTTTATCTATGAGTTCCAACGTGGTCTTCAAATCGGTGCTTACATTGAGCGAGAAGGCGACGCGGCGGGGAGTCATGATTTTTCGGATTGGGATATTCTCCAGATTAATGATGCTTTCAATCATCTGGCTCTCTTCCCTGGAAATCTCTCCCTCTTTCGCTCCGAGCTGTACAAAATGTAAAATCTCATCTTCAGTAATCGAAGCCCCGTTTTGGCCGCTTGTCAATTTGCTGGTCATTTTTTGGGTCAGGAAGATGATCGGCGTCAAAATAAATCGCATAAAACGCAACGGATATGCAATCATCGTCCAGAGGCTTCGCCAATAAACCACGCCAACCGTCTTGGGGATAATTTCAGAAAAAACAAGAATCGAGATGGTTAGAAGCGCAGAAAAAACAGGCACCCAGGCCGAGCCCAATACGCCGGTCGCGTACATGCCCGCGATTGTCGCTCCAGCCGTGTTTGCGATTGTGTTCAAAATCAAAATTGCGGCGATAGGCGGTGCAACGTTTTTTTTCATTTCTGAAAACACAGAAGCCACTCTCATCATCTTCTTCTTTTTTTTGGCGGCTTCCACAGTCGAGAGTCTCGTTGAATACAAGACGGCTTCGAAAAGCGAACAGCTCGCCGAAATGGCCACCGTGAGAAGTACAACAACGATCAACACAGTCATTGGTTATGCCTTATGAAAATAAGTACTGTTTGAATAGTTCTTTGTCTTGATCAAAAAAAGCCCGATGCACTCCGTCTCTTGTGTTTAGAGATAAACCTAAGCCATTTTAAAATAGGAGTTTATCGGGCAACTGCCTATCGTACGACAATTTTTGCAAAATTGCTACAGATTTTAGGTCGACAGATTCGGGAGTCGTCTCGACATTCGATGATTCGTTTGAAAATTCCGCATCTCGCAGCAAGGGCAACCAGTCACGCACTCCGCTTTTTATAAAAGACGACATTTAGGCCTTTTTTCTTGACTCTGACTGCGAGGATTGCGTTTGTACTTCGCCGCCAATACTTTTTCATCCGGCTATAGGAAAGTCCGAAATTGCGATTTGTTGCGGCGAAAATTTTCCTGGTTGTGAACAATGTAAAAATCACCGGCTGATCTAAAATGAGCTCATTTTCGAGGGTCATGCTATTTTTCCTCGCGTTTCTTCTTTCTTGCAGTTCTTCGCCGCCTTCACCGGAAAAAATCGGTAACTTTCGGATCGAGAAGGATTTGTTCCTTGCTCAATTCGACGTTAAGACGGACGTTGATGATCTCCACTCCGTCGCGGGCGTGGCGACCATGCTGGCTGACCCGCGCTTCAAAAATGTGCGCTATCATGCAGTTGCCGGAGCCTACGGAACCCAGATCGGGCTGTATGTTCCAGGCAATGAATTGTTTGAAGCCGCGTTTGGAAACAATTGGTCGGACGCGCACGCGGATCGCGCCAAAGCCTTGCACGAAGTAACAAATCTTGTTTCGAAAACTCTGCAAAACGGCGGGGAGGTCTGGATTGCTGACGCCGGGCAATCGGATTTTTCATCAGATATTGTCAGAAGCATCAAAAAAACGCTCCCGAAAATTGCGACGGAGCAACGAATTCACGTCGTTCAGCATAGCGACTGGAACGAAAGCGTCACAGCACCGGAAAATCTAGGCTATGTCAAATCGAACGCCATGTACCACAAAATCCCGGACGGCAACGTCGTCGGGAACGGCTCGCCCGGACTTAACAGCGAAAAAGTCGTCAAATGGCGGGATCGCATCACTGACCAGAAGCTGGTGAAAATCTGGGAAACGGCCATAGAAATCGCAAACAGGTACAACGGCCAAGAAGAGCGCTACCATAATCCATCCATCGCCAAAGGCGGGCTGGATTTTTCCGACGTATCGGAGACGTGCTGGATTTTTGGATTCGACCATCTTGTTGACGCTGAACTATTTTTTAAAGAATTTGCTTCGCAGCCGAACTTCTCAGCGCGCTGAAGGAAAAACGCCATTCGAAACGCAGTCAATCAGTAACCTTTTGGAGATCAGATGAAATTTCGCCAACCAATGCCGTCGTTTCAGGTCGTTGCATTCATTCTGCTGGCGGCGTCAGGAGCTTCTAACGCTCAGAATTGGCCTGCGTTTCGCGGGACGGGCGCACGAGGCGTCGCGGACGGCTTTCCCGCCAGAACCGCCTGGAACGCCGACGCCATGTCAGGCGATATTGAAGGCGTCATGTGGCGAACGCCTGTTCCCGGCTTAGGCCATTCCAGCCCAATAATCTTTGGCAATCGCATTTTCCTTGCCTCAGCGGTAGCCGAAGCGGGCGACGCTCCTTTGAGCATTGGCAGAAGCGGAAAACCGACAGCAGCCGACGATCATGGCGTGCAAAGCTGGGTCGTTCTCTGTTTCGACAAGCGGACTGGGAAAGAGCTTTGGCGGCAAGTCGCCCATACAGGAAAACCCCAAGCCAGTCGCCACGCCAAGGCGACCCATGCGAACACCAGTCTGACAACGGACGGACGCAATCTGCTCGCTTTTTTTGGTTCAGAGGGGCTCTATTGCTATGATTTGGACGGCAATCTTAAATGGAGTCGCGATCTCGGAGTCATCAACATCAGCAAGTACGGAATTGGATGGGGATTCGCCAGTTCTCCCGCGATTCACCAAGACCGTATCGCGCTCGTGTGCGATGATCCAGACAATCCGTACGTCGTTGTGCTGCGCCTTGAAAACGGCGAGGAACTCTGGCGCGTCTCTCGCAAAGACGTTTGTGAGCGCAGTTGGGGAACGCCGATGATTCACGCCGGCGCTGAACGCACGCAGGTCGTCGTCAACGGCTGGCCCTGGATCGTCTCCTACGATTTGAACTCAGGAAAAGAGCTTTGGCGAATTCGCGGCGGCGGCGACAACCCCGTCCCGACGCCCTTTGAAGCCAACGGCTGGATTTATATCACAAACTCTCACGGCGGTCAATCCCCGATTTATGTCGTTCGCCCGGAAGCCAGCGGAGACGTCACGCCTTCCCCTGAGGCGCCAGCCAGCGACGCCATGGTTTGGAGTACAATGCGCGGCGGGTCTTACATGTCTACGCCGGTTGTCTATGGCGATTATCTCTACTTGGGCAATACAAACGGCGTGATCCGCTGCTTCAACGCCACAACCGGCGAGAAGATTTACGAGGAACGTCTTGAAACCGGCGCATCGATTATCTCTTCCCTGGTTGCCGCGGATGGGAAAATATACTGCGCTTCCGAAAACGGCGCGGTTTACGTGCTCGCGGCGGGCGCGGAGTTCAAAATTTTGGCGCAGAACGAAATGGGCGAACCTTGCTTTGCAACGCCCGCCGTCTCGGAAGGCGTGCTCTTCTTCAGAACGACAAAAAGTCTTTTAGCCATAAAATAGACGGTTCGATCTGCAAGAACGGCTATCAAACGGATTGCAGACCGAGACCCTGGGCCTTGGTTCTAAAGGTCTGAAACTATTGCGACAAGTGAATGCTAACGACAACAAACGAGGCTTGGAACATGAAAAATTACATGATTTTGCATTATGGTTTTGAAAAGCCAACCCCCGAAGAAATGGGCGCATGGAACAAATGGTTCGAATCGATCGCGGACATAAAAGTCGACCAGGGCGGGTTTCGCGGCGGACGCGAAATTTCTCGCTCGGGAACGGAAGACATTCCATTCGGGAAAGACTCAATCACCGGTTACACCATGATTAAGGCGGAAAATCTGGACGAAGCGGCAAGAATTGCAGGGGAATGTCCAATTGTCGCCAGCACGCAAGTTTACGAAATTATGAAGTAGCGAGCTTATCAATGACTCTTTCTGAAAAACTGCTCTATTTACTCGGGGTCGTCTTAATTATCTTCGGTTTTATTTTCCTGGTCGGCGGAATCGGAAATATGGTCGATCCCAAAAATGAAGGCCGAATGCTGGAATGGATTTTCTGGATCGCCATGTTCGGCGCTGTCCCGCTGGTCGGCGGAACCATCCTTTGCGGACGTATGAGACGGCAGGGCAGGCTCCGAAAACAGGAGCTGCGAGAAAGGAATGTGCTGCAACTGGCCAAAGACAATCAAGGCAATTTGACCGTCGCTGACGTTGCGCGCGAGATGTCCGTCTCTTCAACAGAAGCGAAAACGATGCTCGACCAGTGCCATTCAAACGGCTTGGCCGACATCAGCGTTTCAGAATCCGGGGCTGTGATTTACAGCTTCAAAACCGGGTGAATCGATTCCCCGTCCCGCCTAACCAAAATTATATGGGGATAAACCGGGGCAAAAGTTGCCGTTGTTACTATCTGATTTTACGCGCCAGCGATGAAGCCAAAGAAACTCCTGTTAAAGTCATTCCCGCGCAGGCGCACGCGCGATAAAAAGAATGTGGATAACTCAAATCAGTCCCAGAGGGACGGCCGAAACTAGCCCGCCAATTCATTGGCGGGGCAAAATCAGCCATGTTTCGAGTGAAGTCCCGGCAGGGACGACTGAGATTTTTACACAACGCTCAACTTCAATCGTCCCTTGCGGGACTTTATGGAAATCGGGCGTAACTTCAGTCCAGCCAATGAATTGGCTGGCTATTTTCGAATATCCATCCGGGACAAGTTGCAAGTTATCCACAACCTTTTTATCGCGCGTGCGCCTGCGCGGGAATGCCGTAAAAGCGACTTTCATCTGGTGCTGCTTGAGAAATTTTCAAGAGTGCGTAACATCAGTTACTATGTTTAAAAATAATCCAACTACTGCCAAAAATCGTTTAAAAAACGTTCTTCCAGACTATTACGAGGAAGTCAAGACTGGGATTTTGACCGGTGAAAGCAGCGATGATCTAAACGCATCTCTGAAGACTGACTTGGCAACGCAACTGGACGGATTGTATATAACCGGCGCATGCGCATGTTATCACAAAAGTTGCGCATCACTTTCAGTGTCTACAATTGACGATTTGAAAGCATCTAATGAATCGGTCCGAAACTACAGCCATAGCATCGACATTATGACTCATGCCGGCCATGTGATCATTGACGTCGATCACGATAATCGCATCCTTGGCTTCGAAAATTGGGAAAGAAAAGATTTACGATCGCGATTATTAGAACTCAATTTGCAAAAACTATAACAAGCCTAAACTCAATTGTAGAAATTAAATAAAATCATAACCCATCTCATTGAGGAAAATCATGCATCGAAAATTCGCCTTTCTATTACTTTTAGTCTTCGCTGCGCCGCTGGTCGCACAAGAAACGCTCACCGTTGTTACGTGGAACATCGAGTCCGGCGATGCGGACGCAAACGTGATCGCCGACCGTATCAAAACCGCCCAAGGCGTGGATATTTGGGGCTTTACGGAAGTGCAGGGCGCCGCTGTTATTCCGACTCTGGAATCGGCGGCGGAAGACGGCGAGAACGCCGATTATCAAAGCATTTTGGGCACAACCGGCGGCGGCGACCGGATGCTCATCATCTACGACGCCGACCGGCTTGAATTGGTAAGCCAGGAAGAATTGGACGAAATCAACATCGGCGGCAATGTGCGCGCGCCGCTGGTCGCTCAGTTTCAGGACGTTATTACAGGACAGGGATTTTTCTTCATGGTCAACCATCTCTACCGCTCGCGCAAAGATCGCCGTCATCAGCAATCGCGCTTGCTGAATGAGTGGGCGAGCGAGCAAGATTCGCCTGTGATCGCTGTGGGCGACTACAACTATGACTGGGAAGTGGAAGGCGGCGATAATGATCACGATGCAGGCTTCGATCTTTTGACCGCCGCAAACATTTTTATCTGGATTCGCCCGGAAACTTTGCGCCGGACGCAATGCTCCGCGACTTCGAGCGGCGGTTGTCGATTCAACAGCGTTTTGGATTTTGTTTTTGCCGCAAACTTGCCTGATTCATGGCGGGCTTCGTCGGAAATTCTTGTCACTCCGGGCGATTTCCCTGACGACAGCTCTACGCCCGACCACCGTCCGGTGCAAGCCGCTTTTGACATTTCACCGCCAACCACAATTTCAATCGAAGAGCTCAAAGCCAAATTGCTTGCTCGCATCGCTGCGCTGGAGGCGGAAATTGCCGCCTTGCGCGCGATTGTGGAAGAGCTATAAGCAGCAAGCGCGTCACGCCGTCAATTTTGGAACGCATCCGCACCGGGGTCGCAGTTCAAAATCGACGGCGTGATTGAATCGCCAAAAGTCTGTCTTCTTAAAATTGAGGGGTTCTAAATGTTAGCTTTCAAATTGCTCGTCCTACTCTCCGCCGCCGTTTTCTCGCCAAATTCTCCAACATTGCAAAACGAAAAAATGTCGCCAAACAAGCTCGATAAAATATTCCGCGCAGAAGCCGAAAATATCCAGCGCCCGCAGTTTAACGTCTGGCAGTTTACCATCAATGAATTGCCGGTCGCTTGCGTGATCGACACGTCGTTTGATCGCATGCGCCTTATCGCGCCGATTATCGAATACAAAAAAGTCACGCCGGAGCAAAAAGACAAAATGCTCGCGGCGAATTTCCATTCCGCGCTGGACGCTCGTTATTGCACCAATGACGGCATTGTTTATTCCGCCTTTATCCACCCGCTTTCCCCGCTCACTAGCGATGAATTGCGTTCCGCTTTGCGGCAAGTGTTCAACCTCGCCGCAACTTTCGGCAGCGACTATACCAGCGGCGTTTTGAGTTATGGCGAACAGCCATAGAACCGTCCGATTAATTTTCCGCTTTTCAAATCCAGTTCGAGTGGAAGGAGCAAAAGGAGTGCAAAGCTTGCTTTGCCTTTGGACAGCCCCTTTGCACGGCAGGTTTTTCTGAATCGTGCGCTTTCTTACGCCTTGTGCTGAAAAGTTTGAATTTTGTGCTTTTGAGCCGAGTGAAAAGCAAAGCAAGCTTTGCACTCCTGTTGACAAACTCGAAAAATTTTGGCTTCAATAAAGTTGCGTCAAAACAACCTTCCGCTAAATTCACAGGTCAAAGAATAGTAATTTCTAAAATGACGTTAGCTGGAGTCAAGCCATGTTTTTGTCTCGCCGTTTTTTAAGCGCCGTTGCGTCGCTTTGTTTTGCCTACCTTACAATTACCAGTACAGCGTTGGCGCAAAAGCCAACCATCTCACCGGAAGATTACGGACGTTGGGAAAACCTGCGCGGCGGCAATTTATCACCCGACGGCAAGTGGCTGGCCTACCGCATCGCACGCGTCAACGACGAGATGGAATTGCGTTATCGTCCTTTGGAGCGCGACACGACGCGCGCAATTTTGTGGGGCGAATCGCCGGCTTTCTCTTCCAACAGCGAGTGGCTGGCGTGGCAAGTCGGCGTTTCGCAGGAAGAAAGGAAAAAGCTGGAGAAAGACAAAAAGCCGGTTCATAAAAAAGCCGCCGTGCTCAGTTTAAAAACCGGTGAAGAAAAGAATTTCGACGACGTTCAACGCTTGACTTTTGACGCGACCGGACGCTTCCTTGCGCTGCTTGGTTACGCTCCGAAAGAGCCAAAGGGCAAAGGCGCGGACATTCGCGTGCTCAATCTCGCAACCGGCGGTGAAACGACTTTCGGCAATGTTTCTGATTTTTCGTGGAGCGGCAAGGGCGCGCTTTTGGCGCTGACCATCGCGACCGGAAACGGCGCTGGCAACGGCGTACAGATTTTTGACGCCGCGAGCGGTCGTTTGCAAAGCTTAGACGCATCGTACTCAAAATACAAACAATTGTCATGGCGGAAAAAAAGCGCCGACCTTGCCGTGCTGAAATCAGCGGCGGAAGCGAGCAAAGACAGTTCGACTTTTGAGCTGCTGGCTTGGCGAAGACTGGACGCGTCATGGCCGCAAAAATTCAATTTTATGCCGATACAAGCCGGATTGGTCGATTCAATAGAAGTGGTTGAGCACAGAAAGCCGGAATGGTCCAAAGATGGAAAAATGCTCTCCTTCGGGCTGCGTCCTGTCGAAAAAATCGAAGAGAGCGATTCCAGCGCTGCCGACTCCACCAAAACCAAGAAGAAAAAAGATGACGAGTTGGCGAAACTGCAAATCTGGCATTCCTCGGACGTGCGCATTTATCCGCAGCAAAAAGTCGCCAAAAACCGCGACGAACGCCGCACGTTCCTAACCGTCTGGGATCTGGATCGCAATCGCGCCGTGCAAATCGGGACGCAGCTTTTGGCGCGCACGGAAATTACGGAAGATTGGGGCACGGGGATTGAGCGCACTGCCGAGCCTTACGCCTGGGGCGACATGTTCGGACGGCCCTACCACGATCTCTGGACGGTTGATCTCAAGACCGGCAAACGTGAAAAAGCGCTCGAAAAAGTGCGCTACTCCTGGGCAAGTCCGGGCGGCAAATTTTTGCTCTGGTTCGACGGCAAGGATTATTGGAGTCAGTCCCTGAAAAGCGGCAAAAAAGCCAATCTGACCGCTTCGGTCGTGACAGTTTTCGCCGACACGACTTACGACACGCCCACCGATCTCACGCCGCCGTTTGGCTTCACCATCGGCGGATGGCTCAAAAACGACGAAGCGGTTTTACTCTACGATCACTTCGATATTTGGCGCATCAAGCCGGACGGCTCGGGCGCTCAACGCTTGACCCAGGGTGCGGCTGAGAACGTGATGCATCGCGTGGTCGATCTGGATCGCGAAGAGCCCGCCTTTGATCCCAAAAATCCGATTTACGTTTCCATGCGCGGAGAATGGAGTGAAAAACGGGGCTATGCTCGAATCAAGCCTTCGGGCGGCGTCGAACAGTTGGTTTTTGATGACAAAATGATTCGTTCATTGCAAAAAGCAGACAGTGCTCAGATTTTTCTCTATCGCTCAGAAGCCCGCGATGATTCGCCGGATTTCTTTGTGACCAAAAAAGATTTTAAACGCCCGCAACAGGCGACTGCCACCAATCCTTGGCTTGTCGATCACGCCTGGACGCGGTCGGAGCTGGTGGAATTCCAGAGCGAATCCGGTCGCAGGTTGCAAACCGGGCTGCTCTATCCGGCGAATTATGAAGAAGGTCGTCGCTACCCGATGATCGTCTACACTTACGAAATTCTCTCGCCGCAAATTCATTTCTTCCAGGCGCCAAACCAGCGCAGCTACTATAATTTCACTGCCTGGACGCAGAACGGTTATTTTGTGCTTATGCCGGACATCGTTTATCGTCCGCGCGATCCCGGCGTGAGCGCGATTGAAGCCGTACGCCCGGCAATCCGCAAGGTCGTGGAAATGGGCTTGGCCGATGAGGCGCGAGTCGGTTTGATCGGCCATTCCTGGGGCGGTTATCAGGCTACGTACTTGCCGACGCGCACCAAGCTTTTCGCCGCCTCCGTTGCAGGTGCTCCGCTCACTGATTTTGTCAGCTTTATGGGCTCAATTCACTGGAATCCCGGCATTCCGGAAGTTGATCACTGGGAGACCGGACAGGCGCGCATGGAAGTGCCTTTTTGGGAAGACCCTGAAGCGCACGTCCGCAATTCACCGATTCACAAAATTCACGAGATGGAAACGCCGCTGCTCATGGCTTTCGGCGACGACGACGGGGTTGTAGATTGGGATCAAGGGACGGAGTTCTATAACTTTGCACGACGCGCAGGCAAGCAAATGGTGCTGCTGGTCTATGAAGGCGAGGATCACGGCTTCCGCCAGAAAGCCAACCAGATCGACTACCACAACAGGATTTTGGAGTGGTTCGGACACTATCTTAAAGGCGATCCTGCGCCCGCCTGGATTACGAACGGAGTCCTGTACAAAAACCACGAAGATGAAATCCGGCGAATTCAAAACCAGGCCGGAGACAAGAATTGACGTGCTGCGTCAATGTGCGAGATCGGCCTGCAAGCGTCGTTCTCGCAAAAGGGCGTCAATTTTCCGCGTCACATCGTCAATGACGAGTTCCAATTTTTCGTCACCCCAAACGGTTCGGTCGAAGACTTGCTTCAACAGATCGTCAATCGTGGAAAAGTCAGGTATTTTGGCGCCCCAAGGCTGGCGAGCGAACGCAACTTCTTCTAAGAAAATTTTCTCCAGACCCGTTGAGTCTTTCTCAGCGATTTCTTCCGCGACTCTCTTCATTGCCGAAATCGCCAGACCGCGCCTGGCGGAGAGTCGCTGCGCAAATTCTCCAGACATAAATGCAGCCAATTTCACCGCGTGTTTTCGGCGCTGCGTGGCGACCGATACCGCCCACCCGGATTCGTACATAACATTCTGATATTTCTTGCCCGGAACACGCGGCAACCCAACGACGCCAATCTCGAGATCGCGCTTTTTAACATAGCGCTTTACTTCCGGCAGCCACCAATGCCCGTTCAAAAGGAAGCCGGCCTTGCCTAAATAGAAAACATTTCGATCACGATGCGTCGGATTGCGCTTAATGTTCAACGGCCCGGTAAAATCCCATTTATTGTGCCAGTCGATTAAAAATCGGAACGCTTCAACGGTTTCGGGACTGTTGAGAAAGCCGGAAGCCCGGGCGCCGTCCGGGCTGAGAATATCGCCGCCGTTGTTCCAAAGAAAAGGTTGGTATTGGTAGAGTTGACGCAGGAAAAAAGAGCCGTATTGGTCAAGCTTTCCGTCGTCGTCAAAGTCCTTTCGCAAAGCCAGGCACGCCTGCACAAAATCATTCCACGTCCAGTCACTGCGCGGAAATGGGACGCCGTTTTTTCGCAGCACGTCCTTGTTGTAAAATATGACCATCGGGGTAAAATCTTTTGGAAATGCGTAAAGCTTGCCGTTGCGCATGGCAATTTCGAGGACGTTGGGGAAGTAATCGTCCGGATTGAAGCCGACGCGCGCCATGTAAGGCTTTAAATCTAACGCAAGCCCTCGGTCGGCGAAGGTGGGAATATCGACGGAGTCGAAAAGAAAAACGTCCGGCGCCGTCCCGGCTGCAAACGACGCGATCAATTTTTCGCGGTACTGGTTTGGATAAGATTCCTGTTTTACCAAAACGCCCGGATTTCGCCGCTCAAACTCTTTCAGAATCGCGTCGACGATTTTAATTTCACTGTGATCGGCCCAATTTGCGAGACGCAGCGTCAACTGCTCGTCATCTTGGCACCCGGCCATGAATACCATGGCGCTAAAAAGCACGGCTGATTTTATAGCGCGTCTAAGCATCATACTCAAAGGCCATTCTCTTTCATATATCCTGACGTCGCAGAGACGCGATGCATCGCGTCTCTGCAACTATCCGTTCATCTCGCGGCTGCAATGCAAACGGAACCGTTTTTCTTGCAAAGGCAATGGAATGTCTTATTTTTTCGGAACCTAAATCATATGTTGACGATTGAATTACGCAATCAGTTTTTGCCGAAAATGCGTCGGTTTACAGACGGAGGAAGACTTTTATGAACGCGCAAAGAGGGCAGTGGAGCTCACGGATCGGATTTGTACTCGCCGCGGCAGGCTCCGCCATCGGGCTGGGTAATATTTGGCAATTTCCATTCAAAGTCGGCGCCAGCGGCGGCGCAGCTTTTGTTCTGCTCTATCTGTTTTTCTGCTTTGTCCTCTGTTTTCCGGTGATGGTTACGGAAATCGCCATCGGGCGAAAAACGAGCAAAAACCCCGTCGGCGCCTACAAAGCGCTTGGCTATAAAAACTGGGCGTTTCTCGGCCTACTTGGGATTGGCTCCGGCGTGCTGATCTTGTCCTTTTATAATGTCGTCGCAGCGTGGGCGTTTGGGTACGTTGTTGAAATGATCTCGGCCAATTTTGAGATCGGCTCACAGTTTGGCGAGTTTGTCAAAGACTGGCTAAAAATTGGGCTTTACGGAATCATTTTCATGAGTATGACGGCTTTTATTGTATCGCGCGGCGTGAGCGGCGGTATTGAACGCGCCGCAAAAATATTGATGCCTTCTTTGCTCGGCATTATGGTTTTTCTGGTGATTTACGCTTTCACGCTGCCCCGGGCAATGGAAGGCGTTTCGTTCTATCTTGTCCCGGATTTTTCCAAGCTCGATTTTCAGGTGGTTTATAGCGCGCTCGGTCAAGCGTTTTTCTCGCTCTCTCTCGGCATGGGCGCTTTAATTACTTACGGCAGTTATCTGTCCCGCAAAGAAAATATTGTGACTTCAGCCGCGATGATTACGCTTGCGGACGTCGGCATCGCTTTCGTCGCCGGTTTGATGATGTTCCCGCTTGTTTTTTCGCAAGGGCTGCCGCCGAACGGCGGCGCCGGGCTTATTTTCGCGACGCTTCCCGGCGTATTCGAGACGCTCGGCCCGATTCTTGGCGTGGTTATCGGCACGCTCTTTTTTCTCCTCCTTTCATTCGCCGCATTAACTTCTACAGTTTCGTTGCTTGAGGTGCCAGTCGCCTATATCGTTGATGAACATAAGGTCAAAAGAAAGACCGCGGTTTGGGGAACGGCAGCGGCAATTTTTGTCATTGGCATTCCTTCCCTACTCTCAAACGGCGCTTCCGATTTCTGGTCGACGACATTCGGGCTGCCGGGCGTAGCGACAACGGATTTCATGAGTTTTGTTGGATACATTGCCAACGATTCATTCTTGCCCCTGGGCGGACTTTTGATCTCCGTCTTCGCCGCCTATGTTTGGCGTAAATCAAACCTGCATGAGCAGATCATGATTGGCAATGAGAGCTACGCCGGGTCGTTCGTACAAAAATTTATCGATATGACCGTCAGCTACATTGCACCGATCGTTCTCGGCATAGTTTTCATTCTGACGGTACTTGACAGATTTTTAGGCGTGAAGTTATTCTGACAAATTCAGGAATCAACATATGAAAAAAGTAAGACTTTTGTTGTTACTCGCGTGTCTGCTTGTTGTCGGGTTTGCTCATGCGCAGACGGTCGGCGATACGGCGCCAGCGTTTACAGAACTGCCAAAATACCAGGAAGGCGTGATACAAGGCACGTTTTCGTCGAGCGAACTTGCCGGACAGATTATCGTCTACAATTTTTTCGGCAGCTACTGAGGCCCCTGCATTTCTGAGGCTCAGAAACAGGAAAACGAACTTTGGCTGGCATATAAGGACAAGGGCGTGGCCGTGGTCGGCATTGACGTTTGGGACGGTTCATTCAGCCAGGTCAACAACTACGCTCGCGGCTCAGGCCGAAATGTGACTTATCCGCTGGCCATGCAAGGCGCATTTTTCGGCAATGCCTGGAATAACATCGACCGCAGCAGCATTGCGATTGTTGATGCGAGCGGCGTCATTCAGTACATCACGCCGCAAAGCACGCGCTACTCGTCGCGTTACGAAACGCACAAGCAGGAAGTCTTCGACAAGCTGGATGAGTTGCTCACAACGACAAACGTCACTGAAGAAGCTTCGAATCCTAAAGATTTTTCCTTGCAAAACAACGCGCCAAACCCATTTGTCGACCGAACGGTTTTCAAATTTAATCTTGGGCCGGGCGCGGAGAAGAACGTCACGAAGCTGACGATTTATGATTTGCTTGGCAGAGAAATAAAGTCGATCATCAACGCTCCGCTTGCAGGCGGCGCGTACAATGCGGCTTGGGACGGCAGAAATGGAAAAGGCGCTTTTGCACCTGCGGGAATTTACTTTTATGTTTTAACCTCGGGGCGGGAACGCATCGTCAAACGGCTTGTGTTTTTGAGAGGACGGCAGTAATAGCCTGATGGCTTCGAGATAAATTATCGCCAGAAAATTGGCGCCAATTCCGGGTTACTGGAATGTTGGATGAGTGACCATTCAGCGTTTGACCATAGCTTGCGTCACTGACAACGATGAATCGCCGCACTCCGAAAAAGAGTTACTCAGAAGAGTTTAAACTTCTCATCAAGCCAGCAATCCATTATTCCAATAATCCAGGATTAAAACAAGCACAGATTCGTTTTGTGCAAAGAATCCTACAGATATTCATCGTAAATATCTTCACGGTCGGGGTCGAGCTCTTTAAGGATTTCGATAGGCTCCCGGTTCGAAGCATTCTTGAAGAGTTCTATAACTTCTTGGTAATGGGCGTTTATAAAATGTTTCGGGGCTTCCAAATTCACATCCGCTGATTTAATTTCACGCAGCATGAAAATGGCTTTGGCCATATTTTCGCGCGCTTTGCCTTTTTCATCAGGCCAGATTGAGAGCGCGTAAAAATAGTAGTCTACCATTTCACGGTATTTTTTGTAATTCGCGCCCTCAAGCTGCTCCATAAGCTCGTCGCGCCGATCCCAGCCGTTGGGGAATCGTACAAATTTTCCTTGTTCTAAGGCCGCCCGCGCTTTGGCAAAATAAGGAGCGCCTTCAAGGTGCCCCAATTTGTCAAATTCAGCGGCAATCAATAAATACACATAAAAATCCAACAATTGTTTGAGCGACGTGACTTGGCCGTCATGCTCGAGAGGCTCTCCTTCCTGAAAGGCGAAAGTAGCGCGCGTATCAATATATTGATTGTCCGGCCCGGAAGCGACGATGGAGCAACGGTAGCGGTCTTCAATATTTGACGGACGGTCTTCCAGGAAAACCTGAAAATGAAGCTTAAACGGATACATGTCTTCTTCATCGCCGTCTTCAAGCCAGGAGTAGTCATTGAGGTATTTAAGCAGCTTTTCACGAAAATCGCTCATTTTCTCCTGCTTGTCGAGCGGCAATTGCTTCAACTCAAGACTGACGCTCACTTCGACAATATCATTGATCGGCGCAGCAATCGTCGAATTCGACAAAACGAAGGTCAACAATGTGAAGAGAATAACACAAACGATATGCTTTTTGATCACTTTTTCTTTTGGCGGACGCATGTTCAATTCCTCGTCGTGAGCGGTATTGTACCCAGATTTCGCAAAATATAGCCTACTTGGGACGGCTTGTCAAGTGAATTAGAAGCCTCGAATTTTACCTGCTAAGGGGGGCGTTATGCGCACATTTCTCATTTCTCTCTTTTCTGTCGCACAGGCATTTTCCCAATCCTTGCCAATCGGTTCACGATCGATGGCGTTGAACTCTCAGGAAACCCTTGTCGATGAGCACGCAGGCTCGACATTTTTGAATCCTGCTTTATTGACGACGCAAGACCACTTCTCGTTTTGGCTCAATCACTATAATCCCTTTGGTCTTACCGAAATTGATGTTTACGCCCTGGCCGCAAATTATGCCGGGAAAGGATACAGCATCGGCGCAGGATATTTGCAGTACGGCAATGCGCTTTTTCATGAAAAGCTTTACGTCGCAGCGCCCGCTCTCCGGCTCTCGCCAAAACTTCATGTTGGCTTTAAATTTAAGCGCAGACGCTTGATCGTCGAAAACTACGGCGAGGCCGGGAACGTTGCGTTCGATTTTGGCGTGTTCGCCCCCGTCCATCAACAACTGGAGATCGGTTTTTTGGTGAAGAATCTGGCGGCGACAGAAATTGGCCAAAGCGGCGAAAAGCCGATCAGAAGTTTGCTCACCGGCGCTCGAATTTCGCTTTTCGACAAAGCCCAATTGTATTTCGAAATCGCGCAAGAACAAGGCTTTGAACCGGATTACAAGTTAGCCTTCGATTTTCAGCCCGCCGGCGTACTCGTTCTCCGTGCAGGAACGGGCTTGAACGGCGCAAGTTCATTTGCCGGAGGCTTTGGATTACGTTTCTCACGAATTGCATTAGATTATGCGTTTCAAAACCATTTTGCCTTGAGCCAATCCCATGTTTTTTCATTCACGATTCTGGGGGGCAAACGATGATCTTGCGCTTCGCCCTCTACTTTTTCCTGTTGTTCTTTCCTCTGTCGTTGCAAGCGCAAAGCATAGAAACCATGCTTGAAGAATACGAAGATCTGGAGACCGACGAACTTGAAGCCATCATTCGCACTTTCGTTGAAGAGCCGATTCGAATCAACGAAGTCGCTCTTGACGAACTCAAGAGAATCTGGTTTCTCGAGCTTTCTCAAATTGAAACGCTGATGCAGTTGTACGCGACGCATTTTCCGAACATCAAGCTTCGCCAAATTAGTGACAGTATCGGCCTTCCAATGGAAATCGTCAAAGCAATTTTCAGCGTAAAAGTACATGCTGCGGTTAACGTCTTTGGCAGGAATCGTACAATCCGCCGCCTCGACGAAGGCTGGCAGCAACAGATTCGATTCGATGCTGAACGCGGAAATAGTTCTTTTGGATTGATCACAGAAAAAGATGCGGGTGAGCCGCAGCTTGCAGATTTTTCATCCGGATTTACACGCCATGAGTTCCCGAAACGAGGTCTCAGGCTGACTCTTGGAGATTTTACAACACGCGCAGGGCTCGGGTTGGTTGCAGCAGGAGCTTTTGGCGGCGCATCGCTCACTTCTCCGGAAAGCGTCCTGCGGTTTGAGTCGCCAAATGTCCGGCCGTTTAGATCAGTGCAAGAAAATCTGGCTTTTCGCGGCGGCGCTTTGGAAGGAAATCGCGGCCCAGTAACCGCGTTTTTCTTTGCTTCCCGCTCGTCCCGTGACGCAAGAATTTCCTCTGAAGGTTTCGCCTCCAGTTTGCCGCAATCCGGCCATCATCGGACGGAAAACGAAATTGCAGCCAAAGACGCTTTACGAGAGACTTCGCTTGGCGCATCGCTGTCAGTTTCCGCTTCTTCAGCCGTCGTCATCGGCGCGAACATTTTCCGCCATCGCTACAATCGCCCAATTTTTTCGCCTGATACGACTCGAAATCGCTTTGCATTTCGCGGAACGGAAAACCTAATTTACGGCGCCTTCATGCAATCATCTGTTCACGACGGCAAGTTTCGCTGGCTTTTTGAGTGGGCGAACAGCGACAGACAAAATGCAGTTGTTGCGGGCTTAAAAATACGCCGTCCGGAATCACAAATCACCATCGCCTGGTGGTATGCCGAGCCGGGGTTTCAAAATGCGTTTGGCGCATTGCCGGGAGAATTCATCGGCGAGACTTCCAATCAGCAAACGTTCTATTTTGGTTTGCGGACGCGAAAAAATATGGGCGTATTTACGCTCTTTGCCGCGAAAAGCGCATCATTGTGGCGAACGTTTTTTATACCGCAACCTAGTGCAAACGAGCGTCTCGGTTTGCAATGGGAGAAAACCGTCTTTCGAAAAACAACCATGCTCTCCAGGTTTCGCTACGGTACTGGCGACCATACCACGTTCTCAGACACATTGCTTCAACAGCGCCCGAGCGATGTTCTCTTGAATGAAAAAAGCTTTCAATGGCGGCTGCAACTGCAAACTTATTTGCATCGTGTTCTGCGTTATCGCTTCCGAATCGATATTTCTCGCTATAAAGAAGAACGTATGCGCCCGGAAATCGGGCTTGCGCAAATGCACGAATTTCAACTAAGAGTCAACCCGGTTTCCGGAACCGTTCGTTACTCCTATTTTTCGATCCCAAGTTTTGACGGCAGAATTTACCAGGTCGAGTACCAATTGCCGGGTGCAGTTCGAGCGACGGCGTTTTCCGGGGAAGGCGAAAGAATATTTGGGCAGGTCGGCTTGAAGTTGGGCGGAAGCGTCAAACTAAGCGCTTACGCGTATCATATGCGCAGAGCTCAGCGCAAATCATCGAATCAATTTGGCCTCCAGGCAGATATTTACCGCTGACGTTCGGCGAAATTTTACATGCTTTTATCTTTGCGCTATCGCGCACATAACGCCTTGAGACGTATAAACAACAGTAACACTTTCATATTGACATGCTTTACACGGTTCTCTATATTTGCCGTTTCCCGGAAGCAGGCCCTATTGTGTTCGCGCATCTGAATATTGGTTCAAACTGGCAAAAATGTTCAAAAAACTTTTCCTACAATGCGGGCAACGCAGCCTTTCACTTCAAAAGCAGCGCTTCAAGAAAACGGAGGCGTTCGACTATTCGCAGTACTTGAAAGGCATCAAACAAGCGTTGGTTATTTTCCCTGAAAACAACGACGCATTTAGCGCAGCGATCAAGAAGCAAGTGCTTCTGGAACAACTATTTGCCGGCGTTCATTTTACTTACATCGTCCGCGAGCAATATTTCAGTTTGTTGCCGAATCACGCCAAAGAATATAGTTTTTCCCTCGGTGCAGACGATCTCACGGTTTGCCAAACCCCTTCGCGCAGATTCCTCAAACAGTTTGAGTTGCGGTCTTTTGGCATGGTTCTGGACTTGAATGTCGAATTCGATCTACCGTCAACGTATGTCGCCGCCAAGATCGACTCGAACTTGCGCATTTGCCTTGGCCAGCAACCAGAGCGCGAGCCTTATTACAATCTGCAAGTTTTAACACACTCAGACCACACCATCGAAGAACAAATCGCCACCGTTTTTGAATATCTGGACAAGCTGTTACACCCCGCCATCGACGCTCGTTCGGGCCTGCAACCAGCGTAATTCAATAGCGCCAATTTCACTCAAACACTCTTTCCCGAATCAAAACTCCCGGTGCGCTTAAGTTATTTGATCGTAATATCATTGCCCTCATTCGGCCAACGCGAGCGCGTTTTAATCGAATCTGGATAGATAAAGAAGCGCTCCGCGGGTTTGAATGGAAAAATTTCCCCAAAATCATACTTGCCGTTCGCGTTGCCGTCAATAAATCCATCAATCACAAATACGCCCGGCAGCATCTTGTCAAATCGATACTCCCTCGGCCCGTCGATTATTGTTTTGTATGTTCTCTTTTCTCCTCCAGCTTGGCGCGCCGTAAGAAAAATGCGCGCTGAATCGGCGGCGGAACTGTCGATAATCGCGCCCGAAATCGAGGTCAGCGTGTCAACGTTGTAAGTATAAAAGACGCGAGTACCGAGCGTGTCGAACAAGGCGTTGCCCGCTAAATCAGTGAGCGCGGCGTTTTGCAGTGAAATTCTGTATTCCGACGCGCTCTGCAAAAACGTGTCGGGCGTAAACACAAGCTCAAAAGGGTTGTTCCAAGCCAGGCTTCCCGAGACCGGCGCGTTTGCAGAATCCGCAACCGCAAGCCCAACAACCGAATCCGGACGCTGCATCCATTCATTAAAAATAATCCGCACACCCTGCTCAAGCGTGTGATTTCGGCTACTGCCTTCGGGAACAATTCGCAAAATTTGCGGCGATTCTGCGTCCGAAGCGGCGTTCGTCGTAAACTCAAGATTAGCAAATGCGTCGTCAATCGCATTGCCTGCCGTGTCCGTGACGCCTGAGCTAAAGAAAGTCACATCACTCGCCGACGCCTGCGGTGCAACGCGGAGTTGAAAAATTCTCGCATCCAGTGGTAAACGAGAGGCGGCGAGCGCACGCAGAGTATCGCCGTTTTCCATGTTTACGAGCGTGAAACGTTCCGTCCACGTCGTATCAAGAGCTGTGACAGGCTCGTCAAATCGCGCTTCGATGACGGCGTTGTTGTGCATGACGACATTATCCAACGCCGGGCCGGTCGTGTCTTCTCGAAACATGCGGAAAGCAAGATTGTTGTACGTCAGATTCCCCGGCGTTAACTCAACGTCGCGCAGCGGCACGCCGATTCTATCTTCGGAAGGGTCATAGACGCCGTTTCGTCCTTGGTCATGCACGGCGAAAACGCGGTATTTCCCTCTTGAAATGAACGGAATCTGAAAATCGCCGTTTTGCCCGGCCTGGGTGATGTAGTCGCCGCTCTTTTTGTGCGGATCGATCTCGTCCGCGCCTCCGCTGTCAGGCAGAATATACGCCCACAAGCTGACGCCTTGCACATTGCTTCCGTAAATCTTGCCGTTGATCTCGCCCTCGTCGAGACTGTCGCCGGTCGAAAATGCCAGCGTGAACGACTGCGCCATGGACACGCGGCGCATGTCTTTCAAATCCGTCCCCAGCGTAATAATGTAAGTGCGATCTTGCAGAAGCGGCTCGCTGAATCGCAGACGAGCCTTTGTGCCGCCAACATCGAAGCGGATTCTGCCGCGCGGTCTGGGGGTGATGAAAAAAGCTTGCCGGAAAGTTTCGCGGTCTATTTTTTCGCTAAACCGAAAAACGACCTCGGAATCAAGCGGCACATTGACAGCTTTTTTTTCCGGGGAAGTTGAGATGATTTGCGGCGGCTTTTTATCTTCCGGGCCGCCGGTGGGCGCAACTTGTCCGGCGCAGGAAAAAAGCAGGCAGGCAAAAAGCAAGATTCGATAATTTGTCGAAGTCATTCTTGATAGTTTCACGGTTGCGTAAAGAAAATTCTGTTTAGCTAACCAACCGCGCTTGCGGGCTTGACCAAAAAGTAACCCGCGCCGAAGTCAAACGCTTCAGCGTTTGAGTGTGGCTTGCCGTCAATGGGGACTGTCCAAAAGCAGGGCGTCTGAATAGCAGGCATCCATATCTAGATGTTCAAAATTTTGAACCCCTACGACATACTGTGTGTTGGCTCTGCAAGTTTTGCGTTTTGAGACAGCACAATCCTTGAGCTAGAAGATAGTACAGTCTACCACCGCGTTTCGACGCGCAATTCGACGCCTTCGAAATCCAAAACCTCGATGCAAAACCCGTGATCGCAGAATGTCCCGCCGCGGCGTTTGCCGACGAAAAGCTGGAAATCGGCATGGTGCGTCGCCTGCCAACCAAGCGTGAAGCTCGGCAAATACGTTGAAAATTCAGTGACGTTGAAATCAAGATTCAGGTCAGGGTCTTCCGTTCGCTCAATCGAAAAGGCGGCGTTGAAGCTTTTCCAGTTCTGCAGCTTGAACGACACGTACTGGTTATGAATTTTACCAAAAAACTCGCGGTTTAAACGCTGCCAGCCAACATCGGCGGCGACGGTCGGACCGGATTGCAATTGTCGGCTGACAAGGCTGCCGAGCGTCCAGCCTTTCAAAATGCCAAATTGCGGCTTGGCGCTTCTGTCAACATAAGCGGTGACGCTCATCGGATCGCCGGTGTACTCAAAGCTGAAAAAGCGCTGCGTAAAAATGATTGGATCAACAAAAGCGAACTCGTTTTTCGCACGCGTTAAATTGAGCGTGAATCGACCCGCAGAAAACGGCGCATAATACAATTCCAACTGGTAACCCCGCTCGGACTCCGCTTCCAGCGTATGCGCTGTACGGTCGAGCAAATATTCTGAATTCTCTCGGATCGCCGCCGCCGGTTCATTAAAAGCAAATTCGAATTGATTGTAGCGCTTGTACTCAAAACTGCCGCCAAACGTGCCGACGGAAAAGCTGGCGGAGCCGTAAAACGCACGCGGCGCATCGGCGTCCAAATCAAAATAACCGCCCGATTTGAGTTGGTGCGCGTATTCGGCGTACAAGTCCAGCGTGAATGCGCCCGCACCAATTTTTGAAAGAAATTGATCCGCGCTCCAAGCCAGAAATTGCATCACATATTCATTTTTTTCTGTGCGCATTTCTTCTGAACCTGCAACGGGAAAGGATTCGCGATGCTGAAGAAACGCCCCGCCTGCGTTCAGACCGCCGGGCAGAAAAACGGACGCCTGGCCGCCGGTTACGCGCCCAAAAGTACGATTCACGCTCTGTCCGTCGGGTAATTCAAGCG
>CAXHAT010000039.1:0-47228 GCA_964014485.1 uncultured Deferribacteres bacterium | reverse complement strand
TGCCGCGAGAAAGGAGGCCGCCGTCAAAAAGCGCTTCTAACTGCCCAAAAACCTTGGTTACTCGAGGCAGATCGTTGACTTGCAAAAATCCCCAGCCGAGTTCGTCCAACTTTTTGAATCGAGAAGCGCCAATCCTTGAATAAACAAAATGCGCCGCGAGAAAAATTAGCAACCAAATCCCTAACAAAATTGGGCCGTCGTTGAACGCCGCTTCCACATAGAAAACCTTATGCAAAAGGAGCAATAGCGGAATGGCAAGGAAAGGGAGCAGGAGCAAGCTGGTGAATAAGCGGAGCGTATAGCTTCTCATAAAAAATTTGGGCGGTTCAGGTACGTTCGAATGATGACTTTTTGAAGAAAAGGAATTTTTGTTAAAAAGCAACGACTGTGGTCACTAGCGAGACGACGTTTTTGATAATGTCCTGTTGCCGCGTCGGATTCGGAGAACTGACCGTCTCGTTTCCACATAACGGATTTGCTTCTACGCTGGTCATATTGAAAACGTAGTTCTTGAATTCAAGCCGGATCGTTTCAATAGAATTCACTACCTGACACTTTTTGTGTGAGCTTCTAAAACTGGAGAAAAAGACCGGAATTGTCATGCTGAAGGCGTTTTTTCTGATTTGGCCCTTGAACTTTTGAGCACGATCTGTACTGGGCGATAACAAAGATTCCTGCAGAATGACAAAACGAGGCCTTTACACGGCTCGAAAATACAGTTTACAAAAAAGTGTCAGGTAGAGAGTCAATAGAATTTGCACTTTGTGAATTTCTATCGAATAAATAGATGATTGCAATTTCGTGTAATGGCGGTGTTCTAAAAAACTTCTTACCGGCTTTTACCCAGACAAAATGCTGTGCGTCTATGCGGCTGGCGCACCATTTTTTCAGCAATTCCCGTAGATAGGAATTCGATCCGTACGTTTCGCGGCTTTGCAAATATTCCCGTATCAATCCTTCTTTCCTGTTCTGTGATAAGATCAGTATTAACAATATCTAACGAAACCATAGTGCTTTTGGCCCGCCCCTTGCGTTGCTGATCGTAAAGGTGTGAATGTCAATCATCCGACATTTCCCGCATCGCCTGAGATAGAACGAGAAAGGCGAAAGGATCGAGATACGAATAAAACGAGTAGAACGCCTTTTTGAATGAAAATTAAATAGCGTTTCGGCATTGCATCACATCTGAATCGCAAACATTCAAACAAGGAGATTGTCATGAACAAGTCAAAGCTTGTCCTCATTCTGACGGTTGCCGGCCTAATGGTCGCGTCGTCCGTTTTTGCGCAACGAGGCATGCGGTGGCGAAGCGACGCTTGGGGACCCGGCGGGCAGTATGGAAAAATGTACGACGTCAAAACCGTCGAAACCATGAGCGGAGAAGTTGAAGCCGTTGAGCGATTTACGGCGCGCAAAGGCGTGGCCGACGGCATTCATCTGATTTTAAAGACGGAACAGGAAAAAATTTCCGTGCATCTGGGGCCTGCCTGGTTTATCGAAAACCAAAGCGCTAAAATCAAGTCCGGCGACCAAATCGAGCTTACCGGCTCAAGAATTGATTATGAAGGTAAGCCGGCAATAATAGCCGCTGAAATTAACTTGGGCGAAGAAGCGCTCGTGCTGCGCTCCGCCGACGGTTTTCCCGCCTGGAGCGGCTGGCGCGGCCCCGGAATGCGCAGAGGCCGCTGGCAGAATCGCGGATGTTTTGGCATGGGGCCGGGACGCGGACAATTCGGCAGCCCCAATTATGACGTTAACTCGGTGATTACCGTTACGGGCATGGTTGAAAAGGTCGAAAAACGTCCCGGAAAAGCCGGCAGTTTTTTCGGCGTTCATCTGATGTTGAAAACGGAGAAGGAATCGTTCGACGTTCATCTTGGCCCGGAATGGTTCGTTGAAGACGGCGAATCTAAATTTCTCATCAACGACAAAGTTAAAGTAACCGGCTCCCGCATTATGTACAAGGGCAGGCCGGCAATCATTGCAAAAGAGATTGTGAAAGGCGACGACGTTTTGAAGTTAAGAGACGATAGAGGTTTTCCGTCGTGGCGCGGTTGGCGCAGACGGTGATATTTAGGTTGCCTCCTTCCCATTCAGCGTGGTGCAAGGGCTGGATAAGTTTATCCGGCCTTTGCACCAAATTTTGACGCAAGAAAAGGTTAAGCGGAGATTTCCGATGGGCTACTATCTCAGCAAAAAACTCGAAACCACTTTTGATGAGGCCATAGACAAAGTCACGATTGCGCTCCAGGAAAAAGGATTTGGCGTTTTGACGAAAATTAACGTCAAAGAGACGTTCCGGAAAAAACTGGATATTGATTTTAGGAAATACAGCATTCTCGGCGCGTGTAACCCGACTTTTGCACACAGCGCCTTACAGGCGGAAGACAAGATTGGCACGATGTTGCCGTGTAATGTGATCGTACAAGAAATCGCTGAAGGCAAAATTGAAGTCGCCGCCGTCGATCCGATCGCCTCTATGCAGGCCGTAGAAAACCCCAAATTGGCCGACCTCGCGAACGAAGTGCGGGCGATGTTAGAAGACGTGATCGAAAAATTGTAAGCCGACGAAAAATTTTCTTGAGCGCCTTGCGAGATCATAAATGGCTTTTGTTTTGACTTGACCGCTCGAAATACTGAGCATGAACTTTCAAGGCTCTCACCCAGGACTGAATTGACCTTTTCCCAGGTGCGTCTGCATCCAGCGGCGCGCCAAAAATTGAAAAACGCATTAAGGAGGATCAACATGAAAACCTTAATATCCATCGTCAGTTTGCAATTGTTTTTGGTCGGCTGCGCTACGGTGTCGGTGAATTCGGATTTTAACAGCGACGCTGATTTTTCAGGGCTGAAAACATTCCAGTGGCTGGAAGTCGAACATGAACCGATCACCGATCCGGTTTTGAGCAACACCTTGACGGAAGAATACGTTGTCGACGCAGTTAACGCCAAACTCGAAGATAAACGCCTAGCTCTTGCCGCCGAAGGTCCCGTCGATTTTCTCGTCGACTACCACATCGACGTGCGCAGAACGGAGCAAGTTGTAAGGAGCGGCGCCAGAGACCATGATTGGCCCGAAGGCGGAGGCGGCATTACGACAATCTACGAATCGAAAGAAAGTCTTTTTATCCTGGATTTTCTCGATCCAAATACTGAAAAATTGATTTGGCGCGGTTGGGCCAAAGGCGTGATTGAGCAAAATCCGAATCCGCACGAAATCAAAAGAAAATTCGAGAAGGCGGTAGACAAAATTTTGAAAAGATACCCGCCCAGGGAAGCGTTAAGCAAAAGAAACGCAGAATCGTCAAAGGCGATCTCGTCGAACGGCGGATTTATCGAGAAATAGAATTGGCTGCGAAACGAAAACGTTCCGGCTTGCGGACAAAATAATCGTATGAAGATCGCGGCCGGATCGTTTGGTGTTTTTATTAGCTGTTTTGGCGCCCATAAGTTTTATCTTGAGTTTATATTAAATGGCTTCATCATGCTGACTGTGATTCTTTTGACGCTTTTCATTTTAGCGGCAATCAACAGCTTGATTGAAGACATTGTCTACCTGACCATGGGCGACGTCGAATTTGAACGGGTTTACATCATTGGAAAAAAACCATGGTTCTAACCTATTCACTCGGCAACGGACTGATTTTTTTAAATGCAACTCAAACTCAGACCGGCTTGGCGCAAACAGTGGTTTTTAATTCTCGTGGCGCTTTCTTTTCTCGCCGGGCCTTTGCTCTATTTGCACGATTCACCCGACACGACAATCGAAACGACGATTCCAACTCTTCTGACCATCGAAGCGCCATTCCTTATCATCAGTCTTATCATCTGGCTCGTCGTTGTCGTTCGGCGCTATTCATGGAAATACACAGTCGACAGCGAGAACATTGAAAGTCGCCACGGCATTGTCGCGCGCGAGGTCAGAGTCATTCGCGTATCGGATCTACGAAACGTCAATGTGAGACAATCGATTTTTCACCGGCTTATCAATATTGGCGCCGTCGAATTTAGCAGTGCAGGCACCGCCGGAGTCGAGGTCGTTTTTGCCGGCGTCCACGATCCCATGACCGTTATGCACAAGGTACAAGACATGACGTAGGCGTCCGGTTAACCCCGTCAAAATGTATTTTGGGGTCAAATAAAAAATGAAGCCTAAGGTCGCCATAAGAATCGGGCAATTTTCGCTCGGTATGCTGCTTCTGCCGCAAGGCGGTTTTTCACAAGCTGTTACATGGCAAGGCCAACTCTCTTCCTGGGCGATCAGCACCCCGGAAGTTTCGCTTTTTGCACAAGCAGGTTTCCGCTACATCCCTGCTCTTTCCGCCCGGAAAACGCTCGCTGAAAACGTATTTATCGATGCAGAATTTTCGCTGAACGCATTTAGCGCCCTGTCGGATCATCGCCTGAACGACGATGAATTAGACGGCAAAATTAAGGCGTATCGCGCCTGGACGCGCCTTGCGACAAACCGCTTTGAAGCGCGTCTCGGGTTGCAAAAAATCAATTTTGGGTCAGCGACGCTTTTCCGCCCCCTGCGTTGGTTCGACCGCATCGATCCCCGTGACCCTCTACAGCTCACCAACGGCGTGTACGGCCTTCTCCTGCGCTACTATTTTCCAAACAACGTCAATCTCTGGTTTTGGGGGCTTTACGGCAACGATGAAACCAAAGGATGGGAGATCGCGCCGACAAGAAAAAAGCGTCCCGAGCTTGGCGGCAGATTGCAAACGCCTCTTTTAACCGGCGAAATTGGGCTGACTTGGCACCATCGCAAGACTGACTTTACCCGCGTGGAAATATTCGACCCCGTCTTTTTTCGCGACGAAAGCGTGCCTGAAAATCGCTTCGGCCTGGACGGCAAATGGGACGTCGGCGTTGGCGCGTGGGTGGAAGGCGCGGTCACTCGCCGTGAGACGAATGCGCCAAATTTGAGATTTCAAAGATTTTGGACGGCGGGCGTTGACTATACTTTCGGGGTCGGGAACGGATTGAACGCTATTTTTGAATACTTCAATACGGTCAGTTCCAATGAATTTTTCGGCGACGGCGTTGGCGCCAGCTTTTCCGCACTCTCGCTAAATTATGCGCTTGGATTGGTCGATAATCTGTCGGCAATTTTCTTTTACGATTGGAAAAACCGTGATTTGTATCGCACGGCCATTTTGCGGCGTTTGTACGACAATTGGAGTTTCTATTTTTTCGGCTTTTGGAACCCGGACGCCATTTTGCTCAACCGCGAGAGCGCGGGAGGCGCCGCTTTTACCGGCAAGGGAGCGCAAGTAATGGTTGTTTTTAATCACTAATTGATGTTGCGCACGCGTCGTTTGGCACGTGCGCTCAAAGTCAGCGGACAACTTTTGATTTTCATTAGCTCCGCTCTTCAGGATACTGTTGGCGAATTCCAGATCGTTCAGTCCTGACTGCCCTGGCGTTTCATTAGCCGAGCGCTTCGGCGCCCGACCGAGTCCACGCGCTGAAGCGCGCAGCTAATAAAAGTGCCGCGTCATTTACTTTCCTCGTGAATTGAGAATTGGCCAACAGCATCCTTCAGAACGGAGATTTTTGAAGGCTGTGGTCCCTTCTCTTCCGGCGCGGCGGAAGAGAAGAAAACGAGCATTTGGAGCGTCACCGGGCTGGAGCCCGGCGCTAATGAGGCGGCATTTGCCCCAAGACTCAGGATGTGAGCTGCCGTGCGTAACATCAGTGGATAAATATCAGGACTATGACAAATTCCACCGAAAGAAGGTGAACATGATGAAAGCAAAGATTTTACTGGCCATTGATAGCTCGGAATCATCGCTGAACGCTGTGCGCTATATTACCAGGCTCCTCGGCGGCAATCCCGATGTGACCATCACCTTGATTCATGTGCTGTGTCCCACACCCCCATATTTTTTGGAAAGCGGCGCTTTGGAAATGAAGGCCGTACTCGACAGAGAGAAAGAAGCGTGGGAGAAAGCAGAAATCAAGCTCGAATGTAAATGTTTTGAGCCTGTGGTTACCATGTTGAAGGAAGGAGGATTCCTTGATGACCAGATTATTTCCAAACACGTAACTCCCGATCCAGGCTATGACGTTGCACGCGAGATTTTGACCGAATGTGAATCGGGAAACTACGACACAATCGTTATGGGCAAGCGCGGGCGTTCGCGAATCGAGACTTTTTTGACAGGCAGTGTAACCGAAAAAGTCTTCCGGCATGCCAAAGGATGTGCGGTCTGGGTGATTGGGTAGTCATTCGGAATCAGCCTGAAGGCAAATCTATCAATTTTCGCTGTCAAGAGAGTGGGGCAATGACCACCTTGAAAGATACTTCTCGAAATAAGCCGGAATTTTGTGGAGAGTTATAGATGCTTGACTTGTGCTGAAATTGGCGAGCAGATAACAGAGAATTATCGATTCAAAAGATATCGCAGAAGATATGGATTAGATGAAGAAGACTCCTGCATCTGTCCGCGATGCGGTGAAGCCGCGCCACACGAACCAAATATCTCATACAGAACGGTTAATTGTCCCAAATGGACAGCATGATGGAGCGATAAATCGAGGATGAATGATGAAATGAAAAAGTTTACTTTGTAACACCTGTCATTTATCTAACCGGAGAAAACAAAAGTGCAAAACGGCTGCATTATAGAAACGAACGATCTGGTAAAAAGCTATACGATGGGACCGACGACGCTTCACGCGCTGGATCATGTCAGTTTGTCGATCCAAAAGGCGGAGTTCATCGGTTTGGTTGGGCCTAGCGGCTCCGGGAAAACCACGCTTCTCAATATCCTCGGCTCTTTGGATTCGCCAACGCAAGGCAGCGTTGAAGTGCTGGGAGAAAAGATCGAGACGCTTTCGCACAAAAAGGCGGCCGCATTGCGCAATCGGCACATCGGTTTTATCTTTCAGACTTTCAATTTGCTGCCGGTCTATTCCGTTTTTGAAAATGTTGAATTTCCGCTTCTGCTGCAAAAAAACACAGCGGCCGAGCGCGAAAAACTGGTCATGGACGCTTTGGAGTGGGTGGGTTTGGCGGACCGCGCGGATTCGAAACCGTCCCAGCTTTCCGGCGGCCAAAGCCAGCGCGTCGCCATTGCGCGCGCGGTCGTGAAAAAGCCGGAAATCATTCTTGCCGACGAACCGACGGCCAACCTCGATGCCGCGAACTCGCATCACATCATGAAAACGATGACGCACCTCAACGAAGAACTCGACGTTACCTTCATTTTTGCAACGCACGACGAAAAAGTCATGCAGTATTTGAAGCGAAAAATCTCGCTGGTGGACGGCAAAGTGGCGAAAGACGCGCTCTGCGCGCGGAGAACGGAAGATAAGTGAAGCGTCTTGAATTCGAAAAGGCATTTGTCATACGGTTTTCGTCTTCCGTCCTCCCTTCTCCTTCCTCCGGTTCAAAAAAGAGAGGTGATTTGTGAGTGATCGGGTTCAGAAGTTTGAGGATTTGAAAGTCTGGAAAGAGGCGATGCGGTTGACGGTTGAGATTTACCGAGAAATGCAGGAGTGTAAGGATTTTGGTTTCAAAGATCAGATTCAGCGGGCGGCGGTTTCAGTTCCGTCGAATATCGCCGAAGGTTATGAACGGCAATCGAACAAAGAATTTATGCAATATCTTTTCATTGCCAAAGGTTCGTGCGGAGAAATGCGAACGCAGCTTTATCTCGCGATAGAACTTGATTATTTGGGCAAAGAAACAGGCAAAACCCTGCTCGACAAAACGCACAAAATCTCCGCCATGCTTTTCAAGCTAATCAAAACACGAAAAGAAAACTTTTAACCGAAAGAACGGAGAGCGGAGGATGGAGGAAGGGAGAACGGAGAAAAGGCGACTGGACAGCAAAAAGTGAGGTTTTTTTACGTGCCAGTCGTCATCCAATCTCCGTCCTCCTTTCCTCCGTTCTTCGTCCTCCGTTTTCCCGGAGGGAAAAATGATTGCAAAACTGGCATTTCGAAATATTTATGGGGCGGGTTTGCGCACCTGGCTCAATGCGATCGTGCTGTCTTTTTCTTTTGTCGCCATTATTTGGATGCAAGGGATTTACATTGGCATGGGCGAGCAAGTCGAGCAGGCGACCGTCGAGGCGCTTTACGGCGGCGGACAATATTGGCAGACAATTTACGATCCTTACGACCCGCTTTCTTTTGATGACGCGCACAGCACGATCCCAGACGCGTTGCGGCAATCCATCGACCGCGATGAAGCCGTGCCGGTTCTGGTGCGCCAGGGAACGCTCTACGCCAACGGCAGAATGCGCTCCGTCCTGCTGAAAGGCGTGCCGCCGTCGCAAAAAATACTCAGCCTGCCGTCGGCGTTTTTGGAAAGCGGCGACGAAACAATTCCAGCGTTGATTGGATCGCGGATGGCGGAGAGCGCCGGACTGCGCAAGGGCGAAGAAGTGACCGTGCAGTGGCGCGACGTCAACGGCGCTTTCGATGCGCGCGAGGTCAAAATCGTCGAAGTGATGAAAACGAGCGTGCAGGAAATCGACAACGGCCAGCTTTGGCTGCCCCTTCGGCGCTTGCAGGAAATGACGGGGTTGCCAAACGAAGCCACGCTTGTCATTTTGGCCAAAGAACAAAGCGCTCCCGGCGCGTTTCAAAGCTGGACGTTCAAGGATTTGGACTTTCTCCTGCAAGATTTGCGAGCGATGGTGCAATCGAAAACTATAGGCGCGAGCATCATCTACGTTATCCTGATGTTCCTGGCGATGCTGGCGATTTTCAACACGCAAGTGCTTTCGATTTTTCGCCGCAAAAAAGAGATGGGGACATTGATGGCGATGGGCATGACGCGCGTTAAAGTGATTGAGTTGTTTACGCTGGAAGGCGCGATGCACGCGGTGCTGGCGGCGTTCGTTGCCGCGATTTACGGCATTCCGCTGCTGGTTTACACGGCAAAAACCGGCTGGGCGCTCCCCGCTTCCACGGACGAATACGGCTTTGCCATCGGCGAAAGACTTTTTCCAACCTACGGCGCGGGTTTAGTGATCGGGACGACGCTTTTGGTTTTGATCGTCACAACCATCGTGAGCTTTTTGCCGACTCGTAAAATCGCGAAACTCAAACCAACGGACGCTTTACGAGGAAAACTGACATGATGCGCTTTTTGTTGAAAGGGCTGCTGCGCGACCGATCCCGCTCGCTTTTTCCAATCCTCACGGTCGTGGCCGGGGTCATGATCACCGTCCTGCTCTTTTCCTGGCTGCAAGGCGCGATGTCGATGATGGTGCAAGCGACCGCGCACTTCAGCACTGGCCACCTTCGCGTCATGTCCCGCGCATACGCTGAAGAAAAAGATCAAGCGCCGAACGATCTGGCTTTGATCGGCGCTGATTCGCTCTTGGCCGAGTTGAGAACGGAATTGCCCGAAATGCTCTGGACGCCGCGGATCAAATTCGGCGGTCTGCTCGACGTTCCGGATGAAAACGGCGAAACGCGCGCGCAAGGGCCGGTCTTCGGCACGGCGATTTCGCTGCTTTCACCGGACAGCCCGGACAGAACTTTGATGAACATCGATCAATCCATTGTTCGCGGGCGCGCGCCGACGGAACGCGGCGAAATTCTGATCAGCGACGAATTCGCCCGCAAGCTCGAAATCGAACCCGGTGAAACCGCGACGCTGATCGGCGCGACAATGTACGGCGGCATGACGACGGCCAATTTCACCATTTCCGGCACGATTGAATTCGGCGTTTCGGCGATGGATAGAGGCGCGATGATCGCCGACGTCGCTGATATTCAGGCGGCGCTGGACATGCGGGACGCGGTCGGCGAAATCATGGGATTTTTCCCAGACGACGTTTATTACGAAAGGGAAGCCGATGAAATGACCGCCGCTTTCAACGCCCGCCACAAAGAAATCGAGGACGAATTCGCGCCGATAATGGGCACATTGCGCGAGGAAAGCGGCCTGGCCGACTATCTCGATCTGGCTGACGCTTACGCGGGTATTATCGTCACCATTTTCGTTGTGGCCATGTCCATCGTTTTGTGGAACGCGGGGTTGATGGGCAGTCTGCGGCGTTACGGTGAAATCGGCGTCCGGCTGGCCATCGGCGAAGAAAAAGGCCGCATTTATCGCGCAATGCTGCTCGAGTCGATGATCATCGGTTTGGCGGGTTCTATTTTGGGCACGCTCATCGGCGTTGGGATCGCCTATTATTTGCAAGTGCATGGCATCGACATCAGCTACATGATGAAAAACGTGACCATCATGATCGCCGACGTGATGCGGGCGAAAGTTACGCCCGCGAGCTTTGCCATCGGTTTCATTCCGGGACTTCTGGCGACGCTGCTCGGCACGGCGATTTCGGGAATTGGCATTTACAGGCGGCAAACTTCGCAATTGTTCAAGGAGCTCGAGGTGTGAAAAATATATTTTTCCTTTTGACGGGTTTCGTCGCGATTAACACATTCGCGCAAACCCCTTCCGGCGATGAAATTCTTAAAAAAATCGATGACAACCTGGTGGCGGACAACAAGATCGTCACTTCGCGCATGGTGATTCACGGCCGTCGCGGAAGCCGGACGATTGAGGCGCAATCCTGGCTGCGCGGCACGAAAGAATCGTTTACCGAATACCTTTCTCCGCCGCGAGAAAAGGGCGTCAAAATGCTCAAAACCGGCGACCGTCTCTGGACTTATTCTCCCTCAACCGACCGCACGATCATGATTTCGGGCCACATGCTGCGACAGTCGGTCATGGGTTCGGATCTTTCCTATGAAGACATGATGGAAGACCCTCGGCTGCCTAACATTTACACAGCGGAGGTCGCGGGAGAAGAGGAATTTGGCGGCAGGTCGTGCTGGATTCTCGACTTGACGGCGAAAAATGAACGCGTGGCTTACCATTCGCGCAAGGTCTGGGTCGACAAAGAGCGCTATGTCATGTTGAAAGAAAACCGCTACGCCAAAAGCGGCAAACTGCTCAAAACCACGGAAGTGCGCGAAGTCGTTTGGATGGACGAGCGCTGGGTCGCCAAATCGGCGGTGTTCAAAGACGTGCTCAAACAAGGCAAAGGCACGGAATTCATCCTCGATTCCATCGAATTCAACGTCGAGGTTCCGGCTCACATTTTTTCCAAAGCGGCGCTGCGGCGTTGAATTCTGGAAGATTGAGTGTAACTGGGCGGTTTGTGAATAATTCAGGCCAAGAACGCATTTTACCGTTCAATCATTGCTCGCAGCTTCTTTTAGTTCGACAATGTCCGGATCAGCGCGTTTCCAAACAAGGCGCAATTGTTCGCGCGCTTGCCGACTTTCCGTTGCGTTCCCGGCCAACTCTGCGGCACGTGCGAGTCCAATCAACGAAAGGGGGCGTTCCGGGTCGCGGGAAAGCGCGTTGCGAAAGGCTGTGCGAGCGGCTTTAGGCTGGTTTAGTTTCAACAAGATTTCTCCGCGCAGTTCGTGAACCGGCTTGATCGGCATAGTCGGGCCGAACTCGAAACGCATATTTTCTTGTAAAGCCGCCGCTTCGTCCATGAGTTTGAGTGCGGTTTTACCCTCGCCTTTTTCAAGTTTGACCAACGCTTCCAATTCTAACTGCATCAGCCTGGCGGTTTTGTTGTCGTCAATGTAATTCGCCTCCGGTTGGGGAAGATCGTGCATTGCCGCGAGGTTTTTTTCAGCTTCTTCTATTTGCCCGCTTGCAATCGCCGCCATGCCTTTGGCGAGTAAAACACAGGTCGCCGATTGTTTCCGCAATCCGTCCAGCTCAAAATTTTCCGAGAACGTCTCCGTCTGCCAGCGGCGCGTTTCCACCAGCCATGATGAACGCATGTATGCGAGGTGGTTCCGCGTGCTTATGCGTGCGTCTTCGGCCATATAATCATCCATCTTGGCCAGAATCTTTTGCGCCTCTTTGTACCTGCCTTGCTGAAGATAACCATAATTCAGCCACCATTCGGCGTGATGCGCGCGCTGACCTTTTTTATAGCCCGCGGCGGCGGAAGCTTCGTTGGAACTGTTTGATTCGTCCCACATGCCAAGCGCCATAAAAACATGCGACGGCATGTGCAAAGCGTGCGGCGCATCAGGCGCGATTTTGGCATAACTAAAAGCGGCGCGCAATCCCAGGGGCGCGTGAATCGGATCATCGAAAGAATGGATCACGTAGTGCGCGGCGCCGGGGTGGAGCGGATTCTTTTCAAAAATTTGTTGAGCAATGGCCCCGGCGCGCATATACGTTTTGAATTCTCGCTTGCCTTGAGCAGAGCCGAGAATGGAGAGCGCATAGAAACTTGCCGCTTCCAAATCATCGGGATATTTTTCGTAGAGCTTTTTCCAAGCGTTCATGTAGGCGAAGTCACGCTCTACTTTTTCGCCTTCGCCAAACAGGACCTCAAGTGTTGCCAGAAAATCTTGTTCACGTTGGGTCGGCGCTTTGGCGGCGCGCTCTCCGGCAGTTTTGCCCAGCTTGTTCAATGCGGCTATCGCCTGGTTTTTGTATTGTCGATTCCAAATTGGGTGGTTCCAGGTCATCGCCTCACCCCAGTAAGCCATTGCAAATCCCGGCTCGATTTCGCTGGCGTGACGAAAGGCTCGACGCGCATCCGGGTACTCAAAGCTATGCAAAAGCAACACGCCTTGGATGAAATGTTTTTGCGCGTTTGGCGATCCGGACGTTGGAAAATCAATTTCACCGAGATTTTCGTTTTGCGCCAACAACCCGCTTGGAACAATTGCGAAAATCAGAATGAAAAACAAAAAACGAGACTTGTCGAACATAACAAACTCCTGCTCTAAACAGCCGCTACTTCTCCTGCTTCTTCAAACAAGCGGTCGTCTCCGACGCCGCGATCTAGCTGGCGATCCATGTCAAATTTAGGATCCCATGAAAAGCGATTTTCCGAATCATGCTCGACGATTGGCGCGCGCACCTTCACATTTTGCCGGGCTAACTCGTCTGCATAGTCGCAAATGATCTGCTTTGCTTCGTCGATGTTTGCGGTCTGGTTAATGCGCGCCCGAATTTTTCGTGAAGCGGGCCAGCCTTTTGCGTACCACAAAAGGTGCTTGCGCATGCGCATTCCGCTCATTCCGAGTTTGCCATACTCTTCAGCATGCCAGTCTAAATGATCGAGAACTCCGCAACGCCAATCTTCGAGTGTAACGGGCTCGCTATCCCCATTCAATTCGCGAAAAATCCAGGGGTTGCCCAAAGCGCCGCGGCTGACCATGACGCCATCGACGCCGGTGTGTTTTATCATGTATTCCGCGTCAGCTTGCGAAAAAATATTGCCGTTGCCAATAACGGGAATACGAACGTTCTTTTTCAGGTCTGCAATCCGATCAAGATCGACGGGCGTAGAATAATCGTCCGAACGCGTTCTGCCGTGAATCGTAACCCAGGCTGCGCCCCCGGCTTCCGCCGCTTGACCAACTTCTACCAAATTGATCGATTGCCGATTCCAGCCTAAGCGGATTTTTGCGGACACTGGTAAATCCGTGGCGTTGACGGATTTGAGCACTGTTTCATAAACGCGATTCGGGTCTTTTAAAATTGCGCTGCCGCAACCTGTTTTAACCACTTTTTTGACCGGGCAGCCCATGTTCAAATCGATAACTTCGAAAGGAAGCCTGCTCAAAAATTCAACGCCGCGTGCAACTTCGTCCGCGTTTCTTCCGGTCAATTGCACGCCCAAAATTGTTTCTGAAGGATGCCGCTTTGCCATTTCTATCGTCCGTTCGCTGCGATAATCGATGGCGACGGCGGAGAGCATCTCGACGAAAGTCAAGTGCGCGCCTTCACGTGTGCACAGGCGGCGGAACGGATGATCGGAAACGCCGGCCAGCGGCGCCAGCATAACCGGGTTTTGCGGCAAGCCAAGTTTTTTAAAAATCATTTGGAAAATCTGGTCAATTCAGGGTGATTTCTTTCGAAGAGCATATAGAGAAAATCCTTCTGAAAATCAAGACGTCTTACAAACGCCGGAATTCCTTTTTCCGGTTCCGCCGGCTTGCTATATTGTCGGCAATCAGAATAAAAATAACGCAAGAGCGATTCATGGCCGAACAAAAATTCTCGAGACAAGAAAAGTTGAACCGACTTAAAGCGGAACGCATGAGCAGAAATTTTTTGCTCGTCGTTCTGATCGCAATCGGCTATCTGTTTTTTGACATGGTCAGAATGTTTCTTATGCCGGTTTTTATTGCAGCCATATTCGCCGGGCTGACCTATTCCTGGTATGAAAAATTGCTGCATTGGCTAAAAGGCAGGCGCGGATTGAGCTCGTTTTTGTGCTGTTTGATAATGATCGTCCTCATCACCGGCCCGATTGCTTTTGTCGTTGATTTGGTGCGCGCCGAAGCCATGGATTTTTACAACAATAACGAAGAGCGCGTGCAGAATTTTATCAGCAGATTGAACTCCGGCTTTATCGCCGATCTGCGGGAGAATAAAATAGTCAAAAGCTTGGGAATCGACCTGAACCTGGAAAATTTTGACTACGCGTCTTATGCCAAAGACGCCGCAAAAGGTCTCGGGTCGTTTCTGGTAGGCTTGTTAAACACAACGCGGCAAGGATTCAATATTCTTTGGCAGGTCGTGATTATGCTTTTCACGATGTACTATTTTTATAAAGACGGCCACAAATTGATCGCTTGGGCAAAATATTTGAGCCCGCTCAACGACGAACACGAAGACGCCTTAATCGAGCGGTTTGTTTCCGTTTCTCGCGCTACAATTAAGGGCACCTTGCTTATTGGCCTGACGCAAGGCGTGCTTGGAGCTTTGGTTTTGTGGATTAGCGGCTTTAGCTCGCCGGTGCTTTGGGGCGTTGTTATGGTGGCGCTGTCAATTATCCCCATGGTCGGCGCTTGGGGCGTGCTGCTTCCTGCGGGAATATTTGCTTTGTTCACGGGGATGATTTGGCAAGGTATTTTTATTATCGCGGCAACGGTGGTCATCGGCAACGTCGATAATTTTATGCGTCCCAGGCTTGTCGGGCGAGACACCGGCATGCACGATCTTGTGATCTTTTTTTCGAGTATCGGCGGGTTGGTGATGTTCGGGCTGATGGGCTTTATACTGGGGCCAATCGTTGCCGTGCTGTTCCTGACGATTCTGGAAATCTACGGCGTTGAGTTTAAATCATACCTCGAAGCGGCAAATCTTCAAAGTGAAATAAAGAAAGAGAAACAATGAAAACATCGATTTGGAAATTCTTCAGATAAATCTGCACTTAATTCAATTGATTTTGACCACCTGAAAAGCAGATTGCTTCAAAGCGGCAATGGAATTTTTCGGTTCTCGAAACGTCAAAATGGATGAATACCAAGATCAACCGATTAACCAGGCTTGAAAAATGATTAAATCGACTCTTCTCAGACTGTTTATCCTGAGTTGCGCTTTCTGTGCGTCGCCTTTGTTTTCACAAAAATTCGGCCCGGAAAAAGGCTCCCTTGTCATTGTTGGCGGCGGGCGGCTTGGTTCAGAAATCGTTGAGCGCTTTCTGCAGCTTGCCGGTGGCCTGCAAGCGGAAATCGTTGTCATTCCTACTGCCAGCGGCGCGACGGATTTCGGCCCGGGGTATCAAGGAAGGGCTTTCCGAAGTTTTGCAGAGCACGGCGCTCAAAATTTGACATTGGTTCACACATACGATCCGAAAGAAGCGGATACGGAGGCTTTTGCCGAACCAATTCAAAGGGCGACCGGCGTTTGGTTTAGCGGGGGAAGGCAGTGGAGATTGGCTGACGCTTACCTGGGGACAAAAACGGAGAAAGCTTTATGGGGCGTTCTGGAACGAGGCGGGGTGATTGGCGGCTCTTCCGCAGGCGCTACCTCAGGGGACATACCTTGCGCGCGGCGATACGAAAACCAACACGATTATGATGGGCGATCATGAAGAAGGTTTTGGCTTTTTGAAAAATTCCGCTATCGATCAGCACTTGCTGCGCCGCAATCGCCAATTCGATCTGTTGGAAATCATCGCAGCCAAACCGGAGCTCCTTGGAATCGGGTTGGACGAAAGTACGGCGATTGTTGTGCGAGGAGATGAGTTTGAAGTGATCGGCGAATCCTACGTCGCTATTTACGACCACAAAGTTTTGGGTGAGAACGGAAGGTTTTACTTCTTGTCCCCGGGCGACCGATTCGATCTGGTTGACCGCGTCGCCAAACGCCGTGCGTCAAGATTCGATTCGCTGGCATTGCCGGCGCCTGCGTTTGGCGAGCAGAAGAATTAACGCGCAATGATCATTTTTCCACGGGAAGCTTTGCAGCCGCCCAGGCGCGCCACCCCCCTTCGATATTAGTCACGCCCTTAAAGCCGTGCGCCGACAATATTGACGAAGCCACGAACGAGCGCCCTCCTCCGAGACAACTCACGGCAATCCGACCTGTGTTTGGAATCTCGTCCAACTGTCTTTTCACATTCCCTAAAACGATGTTTTTGGCGTTTTTAGGATGTCCGTCGCCATACTCCTGACTGGTTCTGACGTCGATTGCCGGAATCTCGCCGCTGACGACGGCGTCGGCGATTTCTGAAGCCTGTACCATCGAGATCGTGTTCAGCGCCTGCCCTGTCTTCGACTCCCAGTTTTCGACAATATCTGGCGTAAAATAACCCTTGATGTTGTCATATCCGACTTCACTTAATCCGCGCAAGGCTTGCTTCAGATGCGCCTGGTCAACGATGAGATAGATCGGTTGATCGTAGGGCAAAACCCAACCGGCGTACGTGCTGAACGAATTATCTAACATGACGCTGATCGTTCCGGGAATGTGACCTTGCGCGAAAGCGCTGTTTGGGCGAACGTCCACAACCCAGGCTCCGGGACGGATAATATCCAGGGCGACGGTTGCGTCCAATTCCGGAACTTCGGACAACTCAGAGAGCAGCGGCGGCCCTTGTTTGTTGAGCTTTTTCATCATCGCAAAGTAGGGCGGCGGGTCTTTCTGGCCGTCAAGGACGGCGGTTACGAATTTGTCTTCGTCATCGATTGAAAACGCCCAGTTGAACATTTTTTCATAGCCAAAAGTGCTGGTTGGGATAGCCCCAAGCGCTTTGCCGCACGCGCTGCCCGCGCCGTGCCCAGGCCAAATTTGCAAATAATCAGGCGTTTCTCGCGCTTTTTGCAAAGCGTGAAACAGTTGGCGCCCGCCTTTTTCTTTTGTACCCGCAACGCCTGCCGCCGTTTCCAATAAATCCGGCCTGCCAACGTCGCCGACAAAAATAAAATCACCGGTAAAAACGCCCATCGGACGGCTTGCCCCGGCGGAATCTGTGACAATAAAAGACATATGTTCCGGCGTATGTCCGGGCGTGTGCCAGGCTTCAAACACGATGTTGCCAATTTTCCAGGTATCGCCGTTTTTTAGCAGCACGGCGTCGTACTGATCGGCGAACTGATATTTCCAATTGGCGTCCCCTTCATCGGAAAGGTAAAGTTTTGCGCCAATACGCGCTGCAAGTTCCCTTGATCCTGAGACGAAATCTGCGTGGATGTGCGTTTCCGTCGCTGCAATGATTCTCATCTCTTCGTGCGCCGCAAATTCAAGATAATGATCGATGTTTCGATCCGGGTCAATGATAATTGCGTCGCCCGTTGCCTGGCAACCAACCATGTAAGATGCATGAGCCAGCTTGTCGTCATAAAAGTATTTTAGTAACATGAGCTTGCCTCAATAAATGTTTTGGTTCTTCAGCTTACGACGAGTTTGAATTCATTGCTTGACGCTTTTTTTGCCGTCGAGAATATCCCGGCTTCGGGAGGCTGAACAAAAGGCGTCAAGTCATGAAGGTTTAAACTTTTGCTCTTCAAAACCTAACATTTTTCGTCAAGCGACGACAGGATTTCTTAACAAAAGGCGCGTTTCTTTTGGGAACCGGGCAAGGTCAACGCCGACTAAGAATTTTCGAGTTTTTGAAGCTGAATCATGATGAGGCGCCGCCTTGGGTGGTTTTCTTGGGCGCTAAGTTTTTGAAGACAAGAAACGGCTTCACCACCGCCGATGTAACCAATAGCGCCAATCGCCGTCCCCGTCGACTGCCTTAAATCTGAGTTGGCCAAGCGCTCTAAAAAAGACAAGGCTGCAGGATCGCCTATTTGGCCGAGAACGAAGGCCAAATTAGAAGCCGCGTCATCGTTTTCAGCGTCCAACAACCGCTCGCCAAGCTCAATGAATCCTACGGGGATTTTTTGCAAGACCGCCTTGTTTTTGTAGGCGAGTTCATACAGGCGTTTCAGAGCTTTCGTGCTCAAATCGGGGTCAAGCGCGGCGGCGGCCAATGTCTCCAGCGCGGACTGATCGGAGCCTAAAAAACGAGAATGCTCTAACGCCGCCGACTTGACCGACGGGGCTGCGTCTCGCAGGCGAGCAACAATGACCTCGCGGATCATTTTTACATCACGAACGCCGCGAATCAAGACTCTCAACGCCGTTTCTCGAACGCGGGCGCTTTGTTCGTCCGTCGTCGCGGCGAGCATTATTTCGGCAAAATTTGGGGCGCTTTTTCGAAATTTTTCCAGGGCGTAAATCGCCGCACATCGAACGTCAGGTTCGGCGTCAGCAAGCCCTTTTTCAATCAATTCACTCGATTCGACTGTTTCAAGTTTTGGGTCAAGCTTGTTGAGCGTGTCGATGCGTGCCGCAAAATTCTTTTCCTGAAATTGCCTTTTTAAAGTTTCAATGTCCCTCGGGCCAAGCTCGTTTAACGCCCAGTCAATTTTTTCTTGAAGCTGTCTTGCTGAAGCGGAGGCCTTAAATGCTCTCAGCTTTGGCTCGAATTCCGTCAATCTCGAACGTGCGACTATCTTGAGCGTTGTATCGCAAACAAACGGCGAGTGAGAGAGCATTTTTTCAAAATGGTCAACAACGCGCTGAATACAATCTTCAAAAAGCGCCGATTTCAGCGTTTGTTCCGCGAGCTTCGAACCGTCCATTGTTCGCGTCGTCCGCCGAAAATCATCGACATACTTTTTCCAGTCTTCGTAAAATTCCGTTTCTGGTAATTGCAATAATTGGGGGGCGTGTGTATGGGTGGCCGAAGATAACGCCGGCGCTATAGCTTCCAACCCGATCCGTTTTCTTTCAACATCGTCCCACAATTTGAAGCCCTTGTCACGAATCCACTCCAGACAATCTTCAATTTCGCTAACCAATTCGCCCATTTGCGCGAGGATGACCGAATCGATGAGCGCGATGCGCCGCGTTGCCTCTTTGGAAGAAATCATTTTGCTAACCAATTTCCCCGGCGGGGTTCATGACGCGGCCAAGAAATAGCAAGCTTCCCGTTGTGTTCTCGCAAATGAAGAAAATGAACGGATGGTCAGCGCAAAAAACGGGCGGCGCAAACATGCTTCTTGCTTTGACGACAACGCCTGCTCCGGCGGCGGCTTCCGCGCCCTGTTCGTTGACTTCGAGCATGGTTTTGTGAAAAATAGACGAAATGTAAAGATCGTTTTTGTTTTCCGTCAAGCCAGAGAAATTCGCTTGATCGCCGAAAGCGTCAACCATGCCCATCGCCGTCAAAACCGCCTTTAAGTCGATCATGCGGTTGAGTTTGAATCGAGGTAATGAAACGTTAACTTCCGTTTCTCGCATTCTGCTCATCCAATCTTCAAGATTTCCCAGAGACATTGCATTTTCGAGCTTTTCCAAACCGTCGATTTGGAGAGGGAGAAGAATGACCATCATTAATTCAGAATCGGCGTACGGGAGTGCGAGAATCTGGGCCAAATCGTTTTCCACGTAATAAAAAGTGTTTTCCTGAGTCATCATTGGCGTTTGCATCTGCTCATTCGTCGAAAGGTGGAAAGTCTTTGGTTGCGTCAGTTCTTCTTTAAACGGCGTCGCCCAATTTCCCTTAAAATAAATGGCGTTGAGCAAGACAAGGCGAGTGCGAGCATCGATTGCGCCTTCCGGGATCAGGTCTTTGATTTTGTCTTGTGTTGCCTGTTTGACCCACGCATTGATTTCCTGACGCGCGGCTTCTGATGAGCGGAAATCAAGCGAAGCGAAAGAAGCTGCGTAGCGTTTTTGTATTAAAGAACGAAATTTTTTGCCGAGGGTAAGACCTTTTTGAAAACGTAAGGCATTGGCGGTTTTAAGAACCGTTTCGCCGCTCTGGGATGAGTCTGAAATCTCTTGCTGAACGGCGGAAAAGGCGGCGTGGAGGCGATTTTGTTTCAAAGAAAAATGTAAAACTCGCGCCATTTGGCGAGCGGTTTCGCCCTCGGCTCCGGCAAAAGTCATGGCAAGCGCGGACGAAATGCCGTGAGGAGAGAACACGAAATTTCCCTTAAGACGCTGGAGACTTCGATACAGCGCTAGTGCAAACGTTGTGTTTCCTTGAACGACAGCTTCAAGGTCGAATTCGTTTTTATTCATTGTAAACGAAAAAATGCATTTAAACCGAGAAAGAAACCGCCGCCAGGCCTTTGTCGGCTTTCTCTGTTGAATGGGCGCGCCGCATCTCTCTACGCGACCTTTTCTTTACGCCTGACAAGCACCAGTGAATGAAAAACGGCGTAAAAATATGCGCCGATAAACGCCCCTGCGAACGTAATGAGCGCCAGGTATTCGCCGCTGCCGATTTGGGCGTAGATCGGGCCGGGGCAAGCGCCGGTGATCGCCCAACCTAAACCAAACATCACGCCGCCGATGACCGTGCCTTTATCCAGGTTGTTTTTCGAGAACTGAATTTCCTCACCGTCAATGGTATGCGGTCTGAATCTTTTGAGCAGCGCTACGGAAATGGCGCCGACCACTATAGCGGCGGTAATAATCAAGTACATGTGCGCTTCTTCAAAGCGAAACATCTTCTGAATGCGAAACCACGAAATAACTTCCGATTTCACGAGAACGACGCCGAAGAACATGCCTATTAACAAAATGCTCAATTTTTTCATTTCTTAATGCCCTCCGCCTTAACCGATCACGAAAATTGATATTAAACCGCCGGCGAAAAAACTTATGGTCGCAATCAGGCTTGTGACGCTCAAATTGGAGAGCCCGCGAATCGTGTGTCCGGAGGTGCAGCCGCGCGCGTAACGCGTTCCAAAACCGATCAGAATGCCGCCGACCAGTAATTTCAAGCCGCCTGTCGAGCTATAGTAAGCGTCCGGCAAAAACTTCGTCGGTTCAGCGGACATAAATTGCGCTGCTATGAAAGCGCCCAATGCCACGCCTGCGACGAGAATAAGGCTCCAGGATTCGTCCTTCCAATTATTTTCTTTGAGATAAGACAGTTTTGAATTTGGAGAGCAAGCGGAGTTTAAATGATGAAAACTGCGCGACATGCCGAATTCTTTTCCAGACAACCAGTAAAGAAGCGGAACCATCAAGCCGATCAATGCCCCGGAGACATACCAGGGCCACGGTTGCATCAACCAATCCATGAAATCATCCTCCGATAGAATTAATATTTGGGTTCTATTCAAACTTTAATCTGCAATGAAACGATTTGGGCTGCGTCAGCGATTCGTAACCCAATGCTGAGAGCGAGCAACCCTTTCCCGAATCCTTTACGCCTGTCCACGCTAGCGCCGGATCGAGATAATCGCATCGATTCATAAACCAGGTTCCAGTCTCAATTTGCTCGCCGATGCGTATCGCCGCGTCAAGATCGCTTGTCCACACGGCGGCGGTGAGACCGTAGGCGCTGTCGTTCATCAAGCGGATCGCTTCGCCATCATTTTCAACTTTCATAACGCCGACGACCGGCCCAAAACTTTCTTCGCGCATGACGCTCATGGAATGATCAACATCGACGAGAATTTGCGGCGCAAGATAAGGCGTACCGTCTTTGTTCGCGGGAAACGCCGCCGCATCAATCAGCGCTTTTGCGCCTCGAGAAACAGCTTCGGAAATTTGTTTGCGGACGAAATTCGCCGCACTCGTGCGCACCATTGGGCCGAGCGTGGTTGCTTCATCGAGCGGATTTCCCAGAATATATTTGCGCGTCAGTTCGACTGCGCCTCCAATAAAATCGTCGAATATGGCTTGATGTACATAAATGCGTTCAATTCCGCAACACGATTGCCCGGAATTAAAAAACGCGCCGTCAACCAGACTTTCAATCGCGTGCTCTAGGTTCGCGTCTTCACGTACATACGCCGGATCCTTCCCGCCCAGCTCCAGCCCCGTCCCTATAAACCTTTCGCTTGCAGCTTTTTGAACAGCTCGCCCGCCCTCGACCGAACCGGTGAACGCGACGAAATCGATACGCTCGTCGCCGATGACGCGCGCAACATCGCTGTGAGACATATGCAAAATCTGAAAAACACCCGCCGGCAAATCCGCGGCCTTGAAAGCTTCTTCATAGCGCTCCGCACAAAGCGGCGTCTGCGCGGAGTGTTTGAGAATAACAACATTGCCGGCCATTAGCGCGGGAATAATCGAGTTAACCGAAGTGAGGTAGGGATAATTCCACGGCGCCACCGTAAAGACTACGCCCAAAGGCTTGCGCCGAATGAAGCGAGCGAATCCTTCTTTCGGTTGAACGGCAACATCCGCCAACGATTCCTCCGCGATGGAAACCATGTGTCGCGCACGCTCAGCAAAACCGCCGCTGATTTCGAATGGCGCGTAACGGATTGGGCGACCCATCTGCCAGCTCAATTCCGGCGCTAGCTCATCGACTTTTGCGACAAAGGCGTCGACCATTTTTGTGCAGAAATCGGCGCGTTCGGCCAGCGGTGTCCGTTTCCATTTTCTCTGAGCGGAAACAGCCTTTTCCAAAGCAATTTCGATTTCCTTTTCAGAAGCCAACTTTCGTTCGATGTAAACCGAGCCGTCGACGGGAGATATTGTTTTTTGGATCATTTTTCCGCCGCCTAAAATTCCAAGTGACAAGCGCCAAATAACAAATAAATCACAATACCGAAAGAACAATGCTCCAAATATGAACGAGAACGGTCATTGGAATTTGGACATCATTTGTTTTTTGAGATTCGCGGCTTGGAAATTAATCCCTACTCCGGCGTCACGTACGCGGCGGTAATTCCCCCGTCAACCATGAACGACGTGCCGGTGACGAACGACGAATCGTCCGAGGCCAGATACAATACCGCTTTTGCAATTTCTTCGGCTTCACCAAAACGTCCCATCGGAATATGCACCAGGCGCCGATTCTTTTTTTCCGGCGTGTCCAAATATTTCATCAACAATTCCGTTCGCAGCGGGCCAGGACAGAGTGCGTTGACGCGGATGTTTTCGCGTGCGTGAATCGTCGCCAATTCGCGCGTCATCGCCAGCACGGCGCCCTTGCTTGCGGTGTAAGCCAATTGCGGCGTTGCCGCGCCCAGGTGCGCAACGAATGACGCGGTGTTGATGATCGAACCGCCGCCCGCTCTTTTCAGCGCGGGAATTCCGTACTTGCACCCCAGAAAAACGCCTTTGACGTTAACGTCGAAAGTCAAATCCCAAACCGATTCGGAAGTGTTGAGCGCATCATCATCTTCGGCGTGACTGATGCCGGCGTTGTTGAAAAGAACATCAAGCTTGCCAAACGTCTTTTCCGTCTGAACGATCATGTTTTCAGAATCGGCAGTCTTTGAAACGTCGGCGCGGACAAAGATCGCCTCGCCGTCGGAAGATTGAATTTCAGTCAGCGTCTTGTTTCCAGCTTCGTCGTTGATATCAACAAGCACAACCTGCGCACCTTCCTGAGCGAACAACAAGCTCGTCGCTCGCCCGATGCCGCTGCCCGCGCCGGTGATTAGCGCAACCTTGTCTTGTAAGCGCATCTTAAAAATCCTGGTTAGGATAAATGAATTTTGGGATACTGGAGTAGTGGATTGATGGATTATGCGACCAAAAGCAACGATCCATTAATCCAACACTCCACCTGCCCAGTGAAGTTGATTATATTCTTTCAAAATACCGTTTGCGCTCCCAGTCGGTCACGCTGGCGTCGAAGGCGGCTTGTTCGGTGCGGAAATAATGCGTGTAGTGCTTGACGACGTCTTCGCCAAATGCTTGTTTGGCAAATTCGTTTTCAGAAAACAAATCCGTCGCCTCACGCAAAGTGTAAGGCACGCGCGGGAGGTGTTTTGCTGCGTAAACGTCGCCTTCGAAAATGTCCGGCGGCTCGATTTTGTTGGCGATGCCGTCAAGACCCGAAGCGAGCGTTGCGGCGTAGGCGAGGTAGGGATTGCAGTCCGCGCCGGGAATCCGGCACTCGATGCGCAGGCTTTGGCCCTTACCGACGACGCGAAATCCGGCGGTTCGGTTGTCGTGACACCAGGCGATGCGCGTCGGCGCCCAGGAAGCGTCTACGTAGCGTTTGTAGGAATTGATCGTCGGCGCATAAAAAACCATCATTTCCTGGACGTGCGCCATCCAGCCGCCGAGGAACCAGCGGAATTCGTCGGAGCATTGCACTGGACCGAGTTGCTTGTCGCCTGCGAAAATGTTTTTTTCGCCGCGCCACAGGCTAAAATGCACGTGGCAGCTATTGCCCGCCTGCCCGGCAAACGGCTTGGCCATAAACGTCACGCTCATCCCGATTTGATCCGCGACTTCCTTGCAGCATTGCTTGAAAATCGTGTGCCGATCCGCCATTTCCAGCGCTTCGGCGTAGCGCACGTTGAGCTCGTGCTGTCCCAAGCCCCACTCGCCTTTTGAGTTTTCAACCGGGATGCCGGACTTTTTCAAATGACGGCGGGCCAGAGCGGTGAATTTTTCTTCGCGCGCGCCTTGCATCATGTGATAGTCTTCGATATACCAACCGGCGGGATCAAGACCGTCGTACTTTTTTTGCGCGGCGCTTTTGTAAGAATCTTCAAAAATGTAATACTCCAATTCCGACGCGGCCATCGCCGTGAATCCCGTTTTTTGCGCGTTTTCAACCTGCCTGCGCAAAATCGAGCGCGGCGCCACGCTCACGAGTTGATGCGCTCGTTCGTCTTCAACGTCACAGATCACGAGTGCGGTTTTTTCAAGCCAGCTTGCGAGACGGAGCGTATTTAAGTCGGGCTTGAGATGAAAGTCGCCGTAGCCTTTTTCCCAATTGGCGTAGTCGTATCCCGGCACCGGCTCCATTTCCATGTCGACGGTCAACAGATAATCGCAGCCGTGCGTGCCGTGCTTCTCCGCTTCTTCCAGAAAAAACTCCGCGTCGAAGCGCTTGCCCATAATGCGGCCAATGTGATCGGTAAACCCAACGATCACCGTCTCGATTTCCTCGTCCGCGACCATTTGCTTGAGTTGTTCGATTGTCAGCATACCTTGAGTACTCGAATTTAGGGCATTCGTCATAATTACGTTTCAATAATAAGTTTACTTTCCGCCGCCGAAAAGGCGTTTGATGACTTCATCACGGCTCAAATTCATATGTTCAGCAACATCTGAGAGAATCGAGGACAGCGTGCCAATTTTTAAAGGATTGTGTTCGGGGATAGTGATATGGTGCTCGCCGTTCATTTGCGTCGTTAGGCGTATGTGGCTTCCGGTCTGGCGGGTTGTTTGGTAACCAAATTTTTTTAAGGATTTAGCAAGCTTGCGGCCTTTGATATTTCGCGGGATCTTCATAGAGCGAGAACTTCTTCTCTCACAAAATGCAGTCGGATCATTTTGGGCGCTTTCCCCTCCTCAAAATGGCAACGCACTGCGTCTTGGACTTGTAGGCGAAGTTCAGGCAGCGTGTCGGCTTCCGTGAAAATAGACTCGCCCAACGCTCTAGCCGTAAAGCCGCCTTCCGGCGCATCTTCGACAAGAAAGATGATTTCATTCATTGATGTATCTCCTGGAGTTCGTTTTCTAATTCGGGGCACGCATGTTCTCAAGCCGAACTTTATGCTCTTGAGAAATAAAGTACTGATTCGGCCAAATGAACGCAAATTTAAAAGCGGCGGAAAGGAAGCGCTACACATTTACCGCCGGGGCGTATTTCTGCACCCCGGCGCATTCAAAAATTATTCGCCGCTCTCCGGCAGCAGGCGCACCTGAACAAAATTTTCAAGATTCAGATATTTTTGGGCGGCCTTTTGAATGGCCTTGGCGGAAAGGTTGTTTACCTTGTCATCAAAAGTTGAAATTTCGTCGTAGGATTCGCCGTTTTCCGGATAGAATGACAGGCGGAACAACCAGGTGCGGTTCTCTTTGTCCGAGGTTTCGCGCGAACGGCGCTGCGTTTCTTGCACTTTGGCGAGATTCTTTTCGGACGGCCCGTTTTTCTTCAAATCTTCAATTTGCTTGAAAGCTTGCTCTAACAACTCTTCCTGCCGCTCAGGATCGCAGCCGAAGCGGATCGTGAAAGAATAGCTTTCGCGCGGATGTTTGCTCGGCGAGGCGCTGACCCGAACGCCGTAGGTGCCGCCCAAGTCTTCCCGCAGAGTTTCCCGCAGCATGATGTCGAGAACGTCGGCCATGGCGCGCAAATCGAAGCGGTTTTGGTAGTTGAACTCAAACGAGCCCGTGAAAGTAATTTGCGCCTGCGCTTTTGGCTCCTGTCCCTTGCGAACGACTTTTTTGATCACGCCTTTGGGAGCGCGCACGCCAACGTCTTTCCAATTTTCTTCACGATTGATCGATGGCAGGCCGCCGAGATAAGATTCCGCCAGCGGCTTCATGCCTTCCAGTGTAAAATTACCGACAAAGTAAAATGTAAAGTCGCTCGCGTCAGCAAATCGGTCTTTATAAAATGCGATGGATTTGTCCAGATCATAAGCGTCGATCATCTCGGCGCTGAACGGCTTGCTGCGAGGGTGATAATCCGCGAGCGTCACGCTGATGGTGTCGGCAAACGCCGTTTCCGGACTTGCGCTTCTGTTGGCGAGAAAGCCTTTCATTTGCATTTTAAAAGCCTCGAACGCTTCGGCGTCTTTTCTGGGCTCAGTGAAATAAAGATAAATCATTTGAAACGCCGTTTCGAGGTCTTTCGGAGAAGCGCTGCCGGAAAAGCCTTCTTCAAGACCGCTGATGTACGGCGATACGCGCACGACTTTGCCGGTCAGCAGTTTTTGCAATTGAATCATGTTGAATTCGCCGACGCCGCCTCGCGCAACAGCAGCCGTCGCTCCACTAATCGCTCCATACTCTTCGTCTGAGCTCAAGGAGCTGCCGCCGGGGCTTGAAGCGGAAAGCAACACTTCGTCTTCTTTAAAATCTGTCGGTTTCAAGACGACCTTGACGCCGTTCGACAACCGCCACTCCGTAATATCGTACGCATCGTACTTTTTCTCAGAAACCACCTTTCCGCCGGTCAACTGCTTGTCGAAAAGCGGCTTGTCGGCGACTTCGTCTTTGAACGCGGTGACTTCACTCTTGGCGGCGTTGGCAAAGGCGGCGCGCAGTTCGTCTTCCGTCGGCGCGTGGACGTCCGCCTTTTCCGGCGAGTTGGATACGATGACGCGATTGCCGTCCGTGATCCATTTTTTGCCCAATGCGTTGACTTCTTCCAGCGTGATTCCCGGCAGGAATTTTTTGTAAAGCTCCAACTCATACTCGATGCCCGGCGTACTCTCTCCCATCAAAAAGGCGCGCACAAACTCACTGGCATATGCGCGCGACTCGGTCTTTTCGCGTTCTTCATAAGCGCGTTCCATGCCCCGCATCATATTTGTTTTCTGGCGCTCAAACTCGGAAGCCGTGAACCCGAACTGGTCAACGCGTTGCGCTTCCGTGAGCAAACCTTCAAGCCCTTTGGCGTGCTCGCCGTTTCGGACGAGCGCGTTGAGCATGTACGTCCCTTTCGGGCGGACTAAATTGCCGAATTGGGAAAAAGCGATGATGAAAGGCGAGTCGGGCTTTTGACTCATTTCCTGAAAACGATTGTTGAGCATGCCGTTGTAGAGGCTGGAAACCAGGCTCTTGCGATAGGCGCCGTAGGTGCCTTCTTCCGCTGGCGGATGTTTAAAATAAACGCCGATGAGCGATTGCGGCGCTTCTGGATCAGTGGCCAGCGCATAAAGCGTTTCTTCGTGGTCAGGCACTTCGTAGATTTTCCGCTCGCGCGCTTTTTTTCCGGCGGGAATTTTGTCGAAATACTTTTTGATCAGCGTTTCGATCTCGCTTTTTTCGAAATCACCGACGGCGATGAGGGCCATCAGGTCGGGGCGGTACCAATCTTTGTAATAGCGCCGCGCCGCTTCGTGGGTGAAATTTTCCAGGCTCTCTTTTGTGCCGATAATCAGGCGGTCGGCATAGTGCGAGTCCTTGAAAATCAATGGAAATTGCTTGTCAAGCATTCGAGCGCTTGCTCCGCGTCCGCCGCGCCATTCTTCGATGACAACGCCGCGTTCCTTGTCCATTTCCTCCGCGTCAAAAGAAACGTTCTGCGCCCAATCGCTCAAGATGTGAAAGGTTTTTTCCATGATCTCAGTGCTGTCTGTCGGCACTTTGAGCATGTAGACCGTTTCGTCGAAGCTGGTGTAGGCGTTCAAGTCCGGGCCAAATTGCGTGCCGATGAGTTCGAGATAATCGATGATTTCCTGCTTCTCGAAATTCTTCGTGCCGTTAAAGGCCATGTGCTCGACAAAGTGCGCCACGCCGCGCTGATCGTCGTCCTCCAGAATTGAACCGGCGTTCACGACAAGGCGCAGTTCGGCGCGATTTTCCGGCTTTGCATTTTGGCGAATGTAGTAGGTCAGACCGTTTTTCAATTTGCCAACGGTGATTTTGGAATCAACCGGCAGTTTGTCTTCCGGCGCGGTTTGGCTGTAAGCCGACGCCAGAAATCCAAACAATAAAAATTGGAATAAGATGAGAGATGCTTTCTTTGGAAAACTCATTTTTCAATCGCCCATGGTTTGTTTAAAATTATTCAGAATTTTTTGGCAGAAAAACATGATGAAAATGTGCAGCGCAGGTGCGTTAGCTTAATTTTTGTGTCGAACATTTTTCTGCCATGATTTTTGATTTTCAGCTACTCGCGCGCCGCAACGTTTCCAGCATCCAAGGTGATGAACGTATCGCGGACGTAGGCTTTCAAGATGTCGCAGCGTGAAATCACGCCGACGAGTTTGTTCTCCCTAACGACGGGTAAGCGGATAATATGGTTTTTTGTCATCAAGTCAATCGCCTCGTCCAGGTCGGCGTCGTCGTCAACGCAAATCGGGTCTGCGCTCATCACTTCTTCGGCAAGTGCGGAGCTCAACAGATTGTCCCGATCTTGCCGCAGCGCCTTTAATATGTCAAATTCGGAAACCACGCCGACAACATGCAGTTTTTCGTTTACGATAGGCAGACCGCTAAAATTCCCCACCAACATTTTTTTGGCCAGTTCTTGACAAGTCGCTTTGGGCGTTGCGGCGATGACGCGCCCGGTCATAAAATTTTTCACTTTCACAGTTCGTTTTCTTCCTCGGTCTTATGGTTATTCGATCTTCTGGATTTTACCGTTTCCGTCAGCTAAGATCAAGACGTCGCACAAATCAATAAACAGTCCGTTTTCGACCACCCCCGGGACGGCGTTCAAGGCTTTTGAAAGCGTTTCCGGTTCGGCGATTCGTTCAAAACGGCAGTCGAGAATCCAATTCTTGTTGTCGGTGACAAAAACTTCGCCGTCCCGCTTCCTGAGTTCAACCTCCTGAGCGCCAAGCGATTTGATAAACCTGGCCGTAGACCGCCAACCAAACGGCATAACTTCCACCGGCAAAGGAAAGGCGCCCAGCACGGTCTTCAATTTCGAAGCGTCGGCGATGAAAATCACTTTCCGGCTCATCGCCGCAACGATTTTTTCGCGCAACAAGGCGCCGCCGCCGCCTTTAACGACGTTAAGGTGCGCGTCCGATTCGTCGGCGCCGTCGATGACAAGATCAACGCTCGTGGGTTCATGGGTATAGTCGGAAATCGGCACGCCGAGTTCTCGGGCCATTTTTTCGACGCCGATCGAGGTGGGGACTCCGTGGACGTCAAGCCCTGCTTTGATTTTGTCTGAAATAAGGTGGATGGCGTAAGCTGCGGTTGAGCCGGTTCCGAGGCCGACAACCATGCCGTCCTGAACATATTCAACCGCCGCCCTTGCGGCCAATTCTTTCTGCTTTTCGCGATTTATCATCTAGCGGTTCTCGGTTTCTGGGGGTCAAAGATAATGGAATCTCGGCTTCAAATGCAAGGCGCAGTCGATTCTCAAGCGCGATAAGTTTCAGTTCTGACGGTCAACGCGTCAACTCTCGAGAGATCGACGGCGACGCCAAGTCCGGGCTTGTCCATCGGCACGACGACGATGCCGTTTTCGTCCATTGTCCACTCCGGCTTAACGACGTCCTGCGCCCAGTAACGCGCGCTCGGAGAAACGTCTCCCGGCAGCTTGAAATTCGGCAGAGAAGCCAGCGCAACGTTGTGCGCGCGCCCGATCCCGCTTTCCAGCATGCCACCGCACCACACCGGCACGTCGTTTTTTTCGCATAAGTCATGGATTTTTTTCGACATGCTCAATCCGCCGACGCGTCCGGGCTTGATGTTTACGATGCGTCCGCTCTTGAGCGCGATCATGTCCTGAGCGCGATCTACGCTGGTGATTGATTCGTCCAGACAAACCGGCGTTTTTAGCTCCCGTTGCAATTGCGCGTGCTGAACCACGTCGTCCCACATCAACGGCTGCTCGATCATCATCAGATTCAGATCGTCGAGTAGTTTCAGATGTTCAATGTCGTCCAGCGTGTAGGCGTTGTTGGCGTCGGCCATCAGCCCTGCCTGCGGACCCAAAGCCTCACGAGCGGCGCGAACATATTCGACATCCTTGCCCGGCTTGATCTTGATTTTGATTTTACGGTAGCCCTCGCTCAAGGCTTTTGCCGCACGCTCCACCAGCGCTTCCGGAGATTTTTGAATGCCCAGAGAAATGCCGACAGGGATTTCCCGCCGTACGCCGCCAAGCATTTCCGCCAAAGATTTCTCTGCAATTTCCGCGGCCAATGCCCAAGCAGCCATTTCAACGGCAGCTTTGGCCATCAAATGCCCGCGAAAATCTTTTTCGAGCGCTGGGAAAACGAACTCCGGGCTGTCGAACTTTTTGCCGAGCACGCGCGGCGCCACCCAGTTTTTGATTGCGAGCCAACAAGTATCGATTGTTTCGGGAAGATAGTTCGGGGATTCTCCCGCCACGCATTCCCCCCAGCCTGAGCGCCCTGCGACGTCCACAGTTTCAACGAGCAGAATGCGCCGATCACGCACCCAGCCGGAGGAGATTTCAAACGGTTCTTTTAAGGGGAGCTTTATTTCCCGTAAAATCAATGATTCGATTTTTAGCATTTTCAACCCAAAATTAATTGCTCGTTCCTGCCGCCCAAGACCATAAACATTTGAAGGCGAAAAACCTCGGAATTCTGTACCAATATGCGCGAGCTTGTCGATGTTTTTGAGCGAGCTTTCGTCCGTCTTGCGGTCAGCGCATTCAGAAACCTTCAGGCCGTTCCCCGCGCCTTGCATTCTTACGCCAAAACGATTATGCTTTTTTGCAAACCCGAAACGCAGAGAGCGCGACCTGAATGATCGGTCAAAAAATCCAACCTCATGGTCGTTTCAGGCTCCGCCGGGGATGTGATCAAAATCATGGATTTCGGCCTGTCGAAAATTTCAGACGACGATGACATTACCCGGGCGCAAACGACGCTTGGCACGCTACGCTCGGCTATATGTCACCGGAGCAAGCGGAAGACCGTCCGCTGGATCACCGCACGGATATTTGGTCGTTTGGCGTCGTGCTTTATGAAATGATGACGGACAAACTTCTCTGATTAGGGCTGATAATGGCAACGAGTGGGTTAAGGGGATGTTGGGAACGATTTTGGGCGTGCTGACTGCCGCCGTTCCGCAAATTTTAGGCTTTTAGTTCAGCGGCAGCGTGGGTCAAGACAAAAAACGCAGCAAATGGCCGACGCACAGCCTGGTCGATGAAGGGCAAGGGCTGTCCAAAAACTTGGTCTCTTAATGAAGGGTATGTCCCAAATGCAAGGGTTCAAAATTTTGAACCCCTACGGCATGTCGTGTCGCGCTCTAAAAGGATATGTTTTAGGACAACCCCCTTTCCTTTCATAGAATCAAAATTAATTCCGTCTGGCGCGGATCGATGAACCGGCAGCCTGATTCATCAAAAATGGCGTCTTCTTCCAGCATGATGCGCACTTTTTTATTGTTCCATTCCGGGATTTCGACGGTAGCGTTGAGTTCAATGGAATGAGCCGTGTTATAAAAAAGCTCGTAATCACCGCGCCCAGGCACGCCGCCCTGTTGATCCCATAATCCAATGGTCGGCCCGGCGGCGTGGCCGTGGAAACCGATAGGGTGCGTATAAATGCTTGGAACAATGCTTTCCGATTTGGCTTGTTTCAGCGAGGCCGCTAAAATTTCATTGCCAGACCTGCCTTGCTTGAAATTCATCATCAAAATATCCTGCAAACGATTGCCGACTTTCAGCGCATCCCGTAAGCCTTGCGGCGCTTCGGTTTCGCCGAATTTTAGCACATAGGCGTGTTGTTGCGTGTCTGTATTTAAACCAAGATAGTTTATGCCAAAATCAACATGCAGCAAATCGCCCCGTTGAATAATTTGCTCGCCCGGTTTCGATGAGAAATTTCCGGAATGCTCGGCGTCATCGGCGCGCTGGATCGATACGGACGGATGGAACCAAGTCACGAGTTTTAATTCACGAATGCGCTCGCGATACCACCATTGTACGTCTGCTGTTGTCGTAAAGCCCGGCTGAATGACCTGTGGCGAAAAACCTTCCGCAATGATGTCGTGCGCGATTTTGCAAATGGTCGAATAAACCGCCATTTCTTCAGGGATGCGCGTTTCAAGCCAGCCGATGGCGAGGCGTTCGCCAGAGACGATTTTGGAATGATATGATTCGGGCAAGGCGGCCTTGAAGCTCTCAAACTCGCTGTGCGTGACGCCGTCGCCCAAAGCAAAGGTTTTTGAATAGTTTATGGCGACTTTTTGGGGATTTCGCTCCTGGATTAACTCAGCCAACCGTTTCCACTGATCCGGCTGCTTTTCTTTGTTCCAGACGCTTTTGAAAAAACGGCCAATGTCATAGCGAGCAACCGCCAGGCGATCTGTCGGTTTGCCTTCGCCGTTGTCAAAAAACACGAGAATGGTTCGACGTCGGGCCGAAATCCACGTGGACGGCGCCATCGATTTGAAAACCGGGTCTTCATTATACTCGCGCGCGATAATCACCCACATGTCGATCCCTTCACGACGCATGATTTGCGGAATGACTTTTTCCAGCCGGGCGTCAAGCCATCGGTCGCGCAGTTCAGCGCGCTCGCGCATGGAAAGGATGACAGGAAGTTTGTCATTTGCCGATGATTCAGCAATCAGCGTAAAAAGAAAAAGCGAGACTATAAATTTTTTCATGGAACCTTCTCCTCGGAATTGAGCCTTACATCAATATTCGATCAAAAAGAAAATTATACCCCGTCGTAACATTATCAACCAAAATCCTGCTCAGTGGCAAAAGCCTTGCAATTCAAATCAATTTGCGGTATCAAAGCGCCTGAATTTCAATCGTTGTTCCGCCGAAAATGGAGAGAGGGAAATGCAAAAAAGAGTTGTTCGAACAATCGTTGTTCTGTTTTCATTGGCGTTCGCCTTGACGCAAGGATTCGCCCAACGTACGATCATTCACGCCGGACACATGGCCGACGGCGTCGCCGACGAGTTTCAAAAAGACGTTTCGATCATTATAGAAAACGGCAAGATCGCCTCTGTCGAAAAAGGCTTCACAAGCGCATCGAGCGGCGACGAGGTGATTGATCTGAAGCAAAAATATGTCATGCCCGGCTTAATGGACATGCACACGCACGTGACCGGCGAAACGAAAAAGGGCGGGTACATTGACAGGTTCCAAAACTATCCGCAAGATGTCGTCCTGCAATCCCTGAAATATCTCAAACGCACGCTCATGGCTGGATTTACAACGGTGCGCAACGTTGGCAGCGGGTCGGAATTTTTGGGAATATCCCTGCGCAACGCCGTTCGCCGCGGCGATATTGTTGGGCCGCGTATGTTTGTCGCCGGAAATTCTTTGGCCGTTCTTGGCGGTCACGGCGACGGTACCAATAGTTTTCGCGAAGACATCCTGCCGGTTCCAACCGCTGAACAAGGCATTGTTAGCGGCGTTGAAAGTGCGCGGCGGGCGACGCTTTTGCAAATCAAGCGCGGCTCGGACGTGATTAAAATTACGGCAACGGCTGGCGTCCTTTCCCTGGCGGCCAACGGCAGCACGCCGCAATTTACCGAAGAAGAAATTCGCGTCATTGTGGAAACGGCGCGCGATTTCGGCAAAAAAGTGTGCGCCCATGCTCATGGCGCTGAGGGATTGAAGCGCGCCGTCCGCGCAGGCGTTGCTTCAATCGAGCACGGCACCTACATTGACGATGAAGGCATGAAATTGATGAGGGAGATGGGCTGCTATCTCGTGCCGACGATTACCGCTGGTAAATCCGTCGCCGATTCGGCCAAAATTGAAGGTTATTACCATCCGTTTGTTACGCCCAAAGCGCTCGAAATCGGCCCCTTAATGCAGGACATGTTCAGGCGCGCTTACAAGGCGGGCGTACCCATTGCTTTCGGCACGGATGCGGGCGTTTTTCGGCACGGCGTCAACGCGATCGAATTCGAATACATGGTCGAAGCCGGGATGCCGGCGATGGAAGCGATCAAATCCGCCACGTACCACGGCGCCAAATTGCTTGGCGTTGAAGATCGTCTTGGCACGCTCGAAAAAGGCAAAATCGCGGATGTCATTGCTGTTGATGGAAATCCCGAAGAAGACATCAAGACGATGATGAACGTTACTTTTGTTATGAAGGACGGGGTCGTTTATAAACAGTAATTTTTTCAGAGATTGCTTCATTCAGGTATTGTCGTATATTTAAGTTTAAACAAGCGACGCTTCACTATTTTAGCGAGTTGATCACAATGAGTCGAAAGTTGCTCGGAAGATACATCGTAGCCGATCCGGAAATTTGTCACGGCAAGCCTACTTTTATCGGGACGCGAATTATGGTGACGCAAGTTCTGGAGCAGGTCGCTAGCGGGATGGCGTGGGAAGCGATTGTCGATGAGTGGCGGAACAGTATCTCGAAAGAAGCCATTGGCGAGGCGGTTCGCCTCGCCAATCAAGCGTTTTATCAACATTCAGACGATTTCGCGCTTGAACTAACTCCGGCATGATTGTCTTGGATGAAAACTTTCCGGAAAGTCAGCGACAATTGCTAAAAAGCTGGCGAATTCGCGTTCGTCAGATAGGTTATGAGATTGGCCGCAAGGGATTGAAAGATGATGAGATTATTCCCGAGTTATTGAAACTGCCTCGCTTGACCTTCTTCAGCCTTGACTCCGATTTTGACAGACTTAAATATTGCCACGCTCGTTATTGCCTGGCCTTTCTTGATGTCGGCCAATATGAAGCCGCGACTTTCATAAGGCGTTTTTTAAAACACCCAACGTTCAACACGCAAGCAAAACGGCTTGACAAGATCATTCGCGTTTCACACCTGTTTATTGCTGCACGGGGGCGGCATTCAAAAAAGAGTGAACATTTTTCCTGGCCAAATTAGTACAATTATGCCTGACATAAAAATCACCGGCCGTCGTCCGGTCATCGAAGCTCTGGAAGCAAAGCTGCCGTTAAAGGAAGTTTTCATAGCCGCTGGTTCTGAGGGGCGCATCATTGAAAAGATCGAGGCGCTGGCGCGTAAGAACCGCGTTTCGCTGCGCAAGATCCGGCGCGAACATTTTCAGCGCATGGCGGATCAAAACAGCCAGGGCGTGTGCGCGTTTATGCGCCCACTGCCGACCAAAGATATTGACGCCCTTTTGGCGAGCCTGGAAGACGTCAAAAATCCGGCGTTGGCCTTGCTCGACGGCATAGAAGACCCGCGCAATCTCGGCGCGATTCTGCGCGTCGCGGACGGCGCTGGCGTTGATTCTGTTTTGATTCCGACACGACGAAGCGCCAGCCTTACGCCCGGGGCGATCAAGACAAGCGCGGGTGCGGCGTTCCATGTGCCGGTCACGGAAGTTGCCAGCATTGCCAGGGCGATTGATCGTTTGAAAAAGAATGGTTTCGTCATTGTTGGCACGGATTCCGGGCAGGATGACAAGCCGTGGGACGTTGACTTGAATCGACCGGTCGCTTTTGTTTTTGGCAAGGAAGGAAAGGGCATGAGTTCATTTATTCGCGGCAAATGCGACGTGCTCGTCAGTCTGCCCATGCTAGGTAAAATAGATTCTTTGAACGTTTCGACCGCAGCGGCGGCTTTTTTCTATGAAATGGCAAGACAGCGGGCCGGGAGTAGTGATGAGTAAACTGTAAGCGGTATTCAGTTTACTGCTTACAATCCTAATGGTTTATTCAGGACAAACGGTAGTATGAAAAGAGTTTGTAGACAATCGCTCGTGATTCTAGGCGTTGCATTTTTCGGTTGCAATGTAAACGCGCAAAAAAATGAAAACAAGATTCTCAACGCGGCGTTTCTGGCGGCGGAGACGGTTTATAATTCCGAGCTTATGGCGCCGTACGATATTTTGCAACACACGTATTTTCGTGACAGCACGAGCTATGTGCGCTGTTTTGTCGTCAATCACGACGGCAAGCCGTTCACAACTTTTGAAGGGATCACCGTTTCGCCGCACTATTCTTTTGACGATGCGCCGGAATTCGACATTTTGATTATTCCGAGCACCGGTAACAGCATGTCTTCTGATCTCGAAGACGAAAAATACATGGGGTGGGTGAAAGAAGCGGTTGAAAAAGCCAAGTACGTCATAACCGTTTGCGACGGCGCTTTTCCCCTGGCTGCAACAGGCGCGCTTGACGGAAAGATCGCCACAACTTTTCCTTCCGACCGGGATAAACTCAAGGAGATGTTCCCCAAAGTGGACGTTCGTCATGACGTGAATTTGGTGGTTGACGGCAAGTTCATCACCTCAGTCGGCGGCGCCCTGAGTTACGAACCAGCACTTTATCTGGTGGAAAAACTCTATTCTTACGAAAGCGCGAAACGCACTGCGCAAGGCCTTGTGCTCGATTGGAATCTTGACAACATTCCTCATCTCATCGTCAAAAAATGAAACTGCGAACCATACTTTTCATTTTTTTCGGTCTTGGCGTCGCCGTTGTCCTGGGCAACAGCATCGCCGGTTCTGTGATCGCAGACAGAATTGACGAACAACTCAAATCGTCGCCGGCCTTGCGCGATTCCGGTTACGAAATTTCCTACGACAAGCTCTCAGTCAATCCGCTGCTGGCGCAAATTCTCGTTGAAGGTTTGTCGGTCATCAACAAATTCGATGCTTCCAAAGTTCGTGCAAAGTCACTGCACGGCAGTCTTGCCTACGGGGATTTATTTGCATATGACGCCGCCGCGCAAACCTGGCGGCTCAGTTCCCTCAAGCTCGATTGCGACAGTCTTGACCTTGGTCTTTCATTTTTGCCGCAGCATTACCTCGCGGAGCATCTGACGCTTGATTTTGATGGTATGCTGACACAGGAAAATGTCGGTCTTGACGCCGATTTCCCGCAGAAAAAGCAAACGCTGAAACTCAAGGCCCAAAATATTTCGGTTAACGACGCATCAAGCCCGCAGGCCGCAAAATGGGTGTTTGCCGTTGTACAGGCCGTGTCGGAAGCGAAAACGGCGTCGGGCGAGATTATTTGGAACCCTGCGGAAAACAAGATTGAAATGCGCGCGATTCATGCCGAAAGCGAGCATATGACTTTTGATTATGCGGGAGAAATAGAGTACCGCGGATCGTCGCCGGTAACCTACCAACGCCAACGACTGTCGGACAGTTTTAACGCCGTTTTTGCGGAACCGGGCGTGACTTTGACGCCTCCCCATGGGGGCGGAAGCTACTATGCCGAGAGCGGGACCATTCAAGGAAAACTTTCCCGGCGCTTCAATAAGTCCGGGAGAATTGGCGGTTTGCCGGAAGGCGAGCTGTCCGCGAAGTTGGAAAATTTACGCATCATGCTGCCCGGGCATGTCCGCGACAGAATGAAACAGCAAATGCTGCTCACAATTCTGCGGCTGAACAGCGACGAAATACCCGTACAATCCGCCGATATCGAATATCGTCGCGAGGGCGAGCGGATGACTTTGGAAAACACGACGCTGGCGCTGAAGTTTTTTACTGCGCGATTGAATGCCATCGCGAGGGTGGATGATGAAGTCCTGGCCGCATCGCAGATCACGCAAGGCAAGCTGGCGCTGAGTCAGCTCACCGGGACTCTGAAGGGCGCTATTAAAATGTATGAAAGTCTCAGCGGTAACAAATTGCCGCGAGAAAATGACGCGATTTTTTTCCCAATAACTGGAACGCTTGGCCAGCCCAAACTCAAAGGCCTGCCTTTTTGATGCGACGCCCTTGAACCTCTTTTTTTTCACAAGCCTCTCCCCAAAGAATCGTCTTATCGCACTTCCTTGTACAACTTTGCCAAAAAATTCGGCGAGACGCCGAGCTGATAGAGCCGTTTAATCGCCATCCACTGAAACCGCGTTTGGAAAAAACCGGCCTCAATGTGTCGCCTCGGTGAAACGATAAGCTTTGGGTTTTCTATGCGAACGACGCGAAACCGATCTCGCATACGTTTGGAGAAATCATAATCTTCCATAATCGGAATCTGCTTGAAACCGCCCAGCGATTCGAAAGCTTCGCGCCTAACAAAAATGCCGTTGTCGCCGAAAAAAGTAAGGTTTCCCGCGTGATCATTGTTCAAAAAACGCAGGTTCATTATCCGGCCCAAGCGCTTGATTTTTCGATTGTGCGTTGAAAAAACGTTCGAGAATCCGCCGCCGTCGAAGCCTTCGATTTCGATTTTTTGCATAATCTCCATAAGTGCGCCTTTGGGCACAACCATATCGGCGTGGACGAAAAAAAAGACGCGCCCTGAAGCGTGCCGCGCCCCAAGATTGAGTTGCGCCCCCCGTCCTTTCTCTCCCTGCACAACGGCTGAATAACGCCGAGCCAGCTCCACGGTTTTGTCGCAGCTTCCGCCGTCGCTAACGATAATTTCGAACTCGGCCTCATTCCGGAGTGAGTGAAGCTGGGAGAGCGTTTTTTCAATGGCTGACGCTTCGTTCAACGCCGGAATGATGATAGAAAGCTTCACTTCGTTCTAAAGTAGCGCACAAACGCTTTTTTAACGATTTCAGAATAAGTCGGGTAGGCAAAAATCGTTTCGGCGAATTGTTTGATCGGCGTGCGGTTTTTCATAGCCATGGTCAAAAGCTGAATCCATTCGCCGCTGTGTGCGCCAATTGCGTCCGCGCCGAGAATTTGATCGTTTTTGCCCAGTACGATTTTGAGGAAGCCTTCGGTTTTGCCGTCCGTCGTGAAACGGTCGAGGGTTGCATTGACGCGCAGCACCTCGACATCGCCATTCTGTTTGCGCGCCGCCTTCTCGCTCAGGCCGACATGCGCAATTTCCGGGTCGGTAAAAATCGCCCAGGGAAAAATGGAAAGATCGTTTTTCCGCGAACCTTTTTTAAGAATATTTTGCACGCAAATCTCAGCCTGGTACGAAGCGGCATGGGTAAATTTTGCCGGACTCGCGGCATCGCCGCAGGCATAAACATTTTCAGCCGTCGTCTGCAAAAATTGATTTGTTTCAATCCCGTGTTGGCTAAATGCAACCCCTGCGTTCTTCAGTCCGAGCCCGCCGATGTTTGGCTGCCTGCCAATCGCAAGGAAAACCGCCTCGGTTTCGAGCGTTTCCTTCCCGTCCGGCGTATCCAGTGAAATGCGTATCGTTTGGTCGTCGATACGCAGACAAGAACCGATGTTCGCATTGTGAAAAAGTCTAACGCCTTCTCTGCGAAAAATCTGGATTGCTTCATCAGCGACATCATCGTCAACTACTTTTAAAATACGCGGGTTGTGTTCAATAATATTGACTTCAGCGCCAAAGCGACGCATTGCCTGCCCCAATTCGGCGGAAATTACTCCGCCGCCCACGAAAGTGATTGAGCGCGGTATTTTTCGCAATGCCCAAAAGTTTTCGTTGTTCAAAAACTCAAGATCGGCGCTCCCTTCAAATTCCAAACTTCGCGGCGATGATCCCGTGCAAATAATCGTATTCTCCGCCCTGAAAACACGGTCGCCGACGCGAATCGTTTTTTTGTTCTGAAATTCCGCCCCCGCCGAGTCGACGATGACGTCAATGCCCATGTTCTCAAAAATTTCCGGCGTTTCATGCTGATAAACACCTTGAATAACACCATCAACATGTTCCATCACGCGTGCAAAATCAAGTTGATCGGTGATGCGAGGCTCAGGCAAACCGTATTTTTCAAAAGACTGCGTCCCGTAAAACAATTTCGCGCTTTGGATAAACGCTTTGCTGGGCACGCAGCCGGAATGCGTACATTCCCCGCCGATCTTGTTTTTCTCAACCAAAACCGTTTTCAAGCCCAGCCGATTGCCCGTCGTCGCCGCCACCAGCCCGCCAGACCCGGCCCCGATGACGCATAAATCGTAATTATCCATATTTTGAAATCTCGTCGTTTTCTATTATTGTTTACGCCCTGAAATTTCTCCACGGAAATTCACAAACATTGCTTCAGATTTGTCTATTCCATTTATTCTAAACTCTTCTGCCAAGTGAAAATCGATGAAATATGCAAATACTCGCTGCGATGTAAAGACTTTTCAGCCAACAATAATCATTGGTCTAAACTCTTTCATTGCATTGCCGAATTTAACGTGAACTGCCGTTTCGATTCAATAGCATTGAACAATCCGCAATTTTATATTTCTTTCGATTGGTCGCCGCTGCATCGTTGAGCGGCGAATGGAGAATCATTTTTTCGACGGGATAACAGGATCGACTGGATCGCTCGTTTAAAAAAGATCGAACTGAAATTGTGCTGTCAGTCAATCCGGTTGATTCGGTAAATCCAGTTCAAAACAAAAATGGTTCACCGTCGGAAATCGAGATAGAAATTGTAAGAATGAGAGGCTAAGAAATGCAAAACCACCAATACATTGAGCGGGTTGTGAACTTGATGCAGCCGGGACGGAACGTGATTTACAACATGTCCGAAACCGAAGCGACTGAATTGGTCAAAAACGGTTCGGCGGACGATGTTCGCAAAATTGACGGGCAGTTTGCGCTGGTTGCGGTTGACGGTAAAACCGTGCGCATGGCGCGTTCCCTCGGGCGGCCGCTGCGTTATTTTATCGCCAAGCTGATCGACGGACCCTGCCTGGTGATCGCCGAACGCATCGATACGATTCACGAATGGCTCAAAAAAGAAGGGCTCGACGATCAGTTTCATCCGTCCTATACGCGCATGGCCCCGGCGCACTACGTGACCGAGCTTGCATTGCTTGGCTGTCCTGATCCGAACCCGGTTCACAAACGCTTTTTTACGCCGGAACGTTCGTCCTTGACCGACGACGTTTCGATGATCGGCGTACGCTACATGACGGCGCTGTATAACGAAATCAAAAAATGGCTGACGCATCGTGCGCCAGAGGGCCCGATTGGCGTGAGCTTTTCCGGAGGCATTGACAGCGGCTCGGTCTTTCTTTTGACCTATCACGCCATGCTCGAATTGGGCATGAAACCGTCACGATTGAAAGCCTTCACGCTCTCGGTGGAAGGACGCGGCGCCGATTTGGCGCAAGCGCGCGAATTTCTGGAGCGCGTCAATCTCGGCATGTTTCTGGAACCGATTGAAGTGCCGAAAGAAGCCGTCGATTGGCGGGAAACGATCAAAATCGTTGAGGACTACAAACCGCTGGACATCGAGTCCGCCACAATGAATCTGGCCCTGCTCAGAGCCATCCGCGAGCGCTACCCGGAATGGAAATTCATGCTCGACGGCGACGGCGGCGATGAAAATTTGAAAGATTACCCGATTGAAGAAAACCCGGAGCTGACCATCCGCAGCGTGCTCAACAATCTCATGCTCTACCAGGAAGGCTGGGGCGTAGAATCGATCAAACATTCGCTCACTTACTCCGGCGGCCTGAGCCGCGCCTATACGCGAACGTTCGCGCCTGCGGCTATGTTTAATTTCGAGGGATTCAGCCCCTACACCCTGCCGAACGTCATCGAAATTGCGGAGGCGATTCCCTACATTGCGATGACGGACTGGGATCATGACCGGCTCTATCAATTGAAGGGCGAGGTTGTTGCGCAAGGCGTCAAGGCTGTGACGAACATGGACATGCCGATTTTCCCCAAGCGCCGATTCCAGCACGGGGTCGTTGACCCGGAGGAGCTGCAAAAAACATTTCCCGAAAAAGCGCTGACGTACCGGAGGTTCTTCAACAAGCTTTATGAACGAGACGAGCTTCTTTGAGATCAACGATCCGTGGGTGGTCGAGCAGCGGCCGCCCAAAAACGATGTTGATCCATTCCGGCCCTATGAATTTCTTTTGGAAAAAGAACGCACGCACACCGGCGACATCGTTGAGACGGCGACGATTTTTCTGACCAATCGCGAATGCCCGTTTCGCTGCCTGATGTGCGATCTTTGGAAAAACACAACGGACGAAACCGTGCCGTCCGGCGCGATTCCGGCGCAGATTGAGTGGGCGCTGCAAGAGTTGCCTGATCGCGCAAAGCAGATCAAGCTCTACAACAGCGGCAACTTTTTCGACAGCAAGGCCATCCCGCCGGAAGACTTGCCCAAAATCGCCGATCTCGTACGCGGCTTTGACAATGTCGTCATCGAAAACCATCCAAAACTCGTAAGCGGAAAGTGCGTTGATTTCGCCAAAAAACTCGGCGGGCGGCTCGAAGTCGCGATGGGTTTGGAAACCGTTCATCCCGGCGTTCTGGGGCGGCTCAACAAACGGATGACAATGTCCGATTATCAAAAAGCGACGCGTTTTCTCGTGCGCCACGGCATTGCGGTTCGTGCGTTTGTCTTGTTGCGTCCGCCTTTTCTCGATGAAGACGAAGGCGTGGAATGGGCGAAAAAAACCATCGATTTTGCTTTCGACGTCGGCGTGGAATGTTGCGCCGTCATCCCAACGCGTGCAGGAAACGGCGCACTGGACGCGCTTTGGAAGCAAGGACTTTTCAAGCCGCCGACGCTCGCATCGTTGGAAGAAGTTTTTGATTACGGCATCGAGAAAAAATCAGGGCGAGTGTTTGCGGATTTGTGGGATTTGGAACAATTTTCAAAGTGCGACCTTTGTCTGGAAGATCGAAAACAACGGCTTTACAAAATGAACATGGCGCAAGTCGTCCTGCCGCGCGTGCCGTGCGAATGTTCGCGTCGTTGATTACGATTTTGAGCGGATTTGACTTGGGGCCGAATTCTTTCGAAAAACCACGATGCAAAAGCAGCCTGAAGGCTGAACTACAAACGACAGTATTTCCTCCTGCTCTGAGCTTTGAGGAAGCACTGTCGTTTGTAGTTCAAGCTTCAGTTTGTCTGCCGACTGACTTCTGGCTTAGGGGCGATGTTCGGCGATGAGAGTCGTTCGCGGAGACGTCGTCATCGTCGGAGCCGGATTTGCCGGAAGCCTGACCGCTCTGATTTTAAAGCAAATTGGGCTGCAACCCATTCTTATTGAAAAAAGCAGCCATCCCCGCTTTTCAATCGGCGAGTCTTCTACGCCGTTGGCCAACCTTTTTCTTGAAAAAATCTGCAAAGCTTACCGACTCAACCGCATCGCGCCGTTGTGCAAATTTGGTTCATGGCAGAAGAATTATCCCCAAATTGCCTGCGGTCTGAAGCGCGGTTCTTCCTTTTTTAAGCACGAAAAAAACCTGCCTTTTCAGCCTGACCGCCGACACTCCCGCGAAATGCTCGTCGCCGCCAGCCCGAACGATCAAGTCGGCGATACGCAATGGTTTCGCGCTGATTTCGATCATTTTATGGCTCAGGAAGCGATCAAATCCGGCGTTTTTTATTCCGATAAAACGACGATCCATGAAGTTAAGAAATGCGCTAACGATTGGCGCTTGTCGTGCGAAAAAGACGGCAAGAGCTTGGGCTTTGAAGCGGAGTGGCTGATTGACGCCAGCGGCGGCGCGGCGGTTGTTTCTTCAGAGATTTTTCCTGAAAATTTGAGCGTCATACCCGCGCAGGCGGGTATCCAGACAACAGCGCCCCAAAGCTGGATACCTGCCAGCGCGGGTATGACAGAAGCGGCGCTTTCGAGCAAAAAGGAAAAACCTGCCCCTGCAAGCGGCTCCTCCCGCCAGCGCGGGTATGACATGAAGACCAATTCCTGGACGATCTTTTCACACTTTAAAAATGTGCGGTCTTGGCGAGACGTTCTCAGCGAAAAAAACGCCTTTCTCGAAGATTATCCGTTCCACCCCGACGATGCGGCTTTACACCATGTCTTCGATGAAGGCTGGATGTGGGTTTTGCGTTTCAACAACGGTGTGACCAGCGCAGGATTTGTTTTAAATGGCGAAAAATATGCGCCGACCTACCCCGAAAATCCAAACAAGGAATGGGCGCATTTACTCGCGCGATATCCATCGATTGCCGAACAATTCGCGCAATCCGAAGCGATCCGGCCATTTACAATGACAGGGCGCTTGGAGAGAAAATTGCCCCAAAGCTTTGGCGACGGTTGGGTTGCTTTGCCTGCGGCCGCTTATTTTCTTGATCCGTTTTTCAGTCCCGGAAATGCGCACACGCTGCTGGGCGTTTTACGGCTGGCGGACGCTTTTCAAAACGATTGGCAAACGCCGAAGTTTTTGGAAGCGCTTGAAAAATATGATCACCAGTTGCAGCGGGAGATTGAATTCGTCGATTGGCTGATTCACGGAAGCTATCTCGCGTTCTCGAACTTCGATTTGCTGGCCGCGTTCTCGATGTATTACTACACCGGCTCGATTTTCAGCGAGCATCGCTATAAAAGCGGCGCTGCTGATTTGAACGACGAGTTTTTGTTTTCTCACGATCGTGATTTTCGCGCAGAAGTCAAAAACGGCTACAAGCGATTGCTCGAACTCACCTCCCGGAGTAAGCCAACAAAATCGGATTTGCGCGATTTTTATGAATCCGTCGTCGTCGATATTGCGCCATGGAATCTGGCGGGGCTTTGCGGAGTTGGAAAAAAGAACATGTACCCGTATGGTTGATTGCGATTTAAAACTTGAACTTCTGCAAAAAGCTGGTATTTTGAAAAGTCAACTGAACAAAAAAGAAGCATTTTTATTCAACCAACAGAACAAAACATGCTCAACGAACTGGCGCTGCAAAACCCGTGGTGGAATAATAAACAGGCGATTTTTCAAGATATTCATCTTCGGCAGGCAGAAAAATCGCCGTTTGACTACAAACCCGGCGTCATCTCAAAAAAAGACCTGCGGCAGACAGGCGTAATGACGTTACGCGGCTCCAGACAAATCGGTAAAACAACCTATTTGAAAATGCTTGTCCGCGACCTTTTGGAAGATCATTTTCCGGCGGAAAATATTCTCTTTTATAATGCGGAATTGGTTGCAAATGATCGCGAACTCTTCAATGTCGTACGAGAATTTCTGGAAATTTCCGACAATGGCAAGAAATACATTTTCCTCGACGAAATTACGTTTGTACCTCGCTGGGAGTACGCGATAAAACATATCGTCGATCTCGGACTGGGAACGGAAGTTTTGTTCATCCTGAGCGGCTCTTCGGCAATTGACTTGCGAAAAGGCGGAGAACGCTTACCGGGAAGACGTAAAATCAGTCGTCCGGACCGCGTGCTCTTACCCCTCAATTTCAGGCGTTTTTGTGAACTGAACGGAGTTAAAATAACCGATTCTTTGGATTTTTCCCACTGGCGGGAATCTATCGATAAAGCACTGCCGGCCTTGAAGCGCTCAACAGCGGTTTTACAAAAGCATTTCGACCGCTATTTAATCAGCGGCGGATTTCCCCCGGCGATAACCGACGCCATAAAAAACGGCGCCGTCTCGCCGGAAACGATAGAAACCTACCGATCCGTCGTGATCTCCGATTTTGAAAAACTGCGTAAGGATCGGATTATTTTGAGAAACTTGTGCCGCAGAATTATAGCCAACTTGGCGGCTCCCGTGAGTTGGAACAATTTGGCAAAACAGGCGGGCGCGATTTCCGTTAATACGGTGAAAGAATACATCCAAATGCTCGCCGATTCTTTTTTGCTATATATTCTGCCTTTCCTTGACAAGGGCCGCTTCCAGCCCCGTCCGAACAAGAATCGAAAATATTACCCCTTTGATCCGATTTTGTACCGGGTTTTGGCGCAGTTGGCAAACATGCGCGACGACGCCTTCGAGCAGTCCATGAAAATTGAAGGGATCGTCGGCGAAACCCTGATGCGAACTTCTGAGCGGCAATTATTTGAGGGATTTTCCAATTTGGATTCACTGTTCTACTGGCGATCGAAACGCGACCGGGAAGTCGATTTTGTTGTGCTCTGGAACGGCAGAGAGATTCCGGTTGAGGTCAAGCAGCAAACGGTCATCTCGCCGATAGATTATACGACGATCAAAAGGAGCTTTGGCGAAGGCGTCGTAGTGACGAAAGATAAGTTTTTTCAAGACAATGGCGTCGTCGGCTTACCGGCGGCTTGTTTTCTTTATTTGCTCCCGGACCGCGCCAACACTCCAGTATTTTAATCGTTTCCAATTGCAAAACCGGGGGAATTGGCTACCTTGCAATCCACGAACGCAATCTAATACAAAATCAAGTTTTTCGGAGAGGATTCATGGGCGCGGGAAGACGTTTTTTGCTGCGGCGCTTTGCTTTGATCGCTGTGTTTTCGGGGACGAGTTTTCAACTTTTTTCCTGCGCACAAAATCGGGAATCGAATGAAATGATGCTATTCGTCGGCACGTATACTTCCGGTGACAGCGAGGGCGTTTACGCGTACAAATTCAATCCGGAAACGGGCGATTTGAAATTTGCAAACAAAGCCGCCGCGGCCGATCCTTCTTTTTTGGCGATTCACCCAAACGGGCGTTTTCTCTACGCCGTCAATGAATTACTGGAATTCGACGGCCGCCCAACAGGCACGGTCAGCGCGTTTTCGGTTGATGAAAACGACGGTGGATTGACATTGTTGAATCAAATCGAATCGCAGGGCGGCGCGCCGTGTCACATTTCGCTGGATCGAACCGGCAAGTGGGCGCTGGTCGCAAATTACGTCAGCGGGACAATCGCATCGTTTCCAATTTTGGAAGACGGCTCTTTGGGCGAAGCGGCGAGCGTTGTGCAACACGAAGGTTCGAGCGTCAATCCAAAGCGTCAGGAAGGGCCGCACGCACACCAGATTTTTGCCGACGCTTCCAATAAATTCGTTTTCGCGACGGATTTGGGATTAGACAAAATTTTGATTTATCGCTTCGACGCGGCAACCGGAGCATTGT
>CAXHAT010000038.1:0-47846 GCA_964014485.1 uncultured Deferribacteres bacterium | reverse complement strand
TGAAATCATTTGTTGAAAGAGCGCTTTTTCGACAATTTTAGTTCGGCTGCAAGACATCTTTTGCACCCGATGAGATTTTGCATCTCATTAGCCCCGGCTTTCAAGCCGGGGTTTTGGACAAGAGCGTCTTTCCACCCTTCTCCCCCGCCCTGAAGGACGGCGCTAATGAGATGAAGAAATTATTTCCATCTCCAATTCTTGTATACGGAATGTCGGGTTTATTTGCCTAACCTGGATTATGATCATGAACAAAACCCAAGTTATGACCCTGCTCGAGGCCAACAAGAATGAAAAAGGCGTCCAAAAATGGGAGAACGGCGGAGCGAAGACGAGCGCGCTCAAGAGTTTCGGAATAGGCTTGACAGCCCTGCGCAAATTAGCAAAAGAGGTCGGGCGCGATCATGTTTTGGCGCAAGAGCTTTGGGAGAGCAACGTCTATGACGCGAGGGTCATTGCTTTGCTCATCGACAATCCGAAGAAAATCTCACGCGAGCAGGCCGAAGCGCAAATCGAGGAACTGGATCACGGTCAACTTGCCCACGTTTTCTCCTCCTGCGACGCTACGCTTGCCAAAGCGCCTTTCGTTGTTCAAATCGCAAGTGATTGGATAAAAAACGAAGATGCGATGCGTCGCCGTTGCGGTTATGGACTGTTGTACGAAATTTCCAAATCCAAAAAAAAGAGCGCCCCGGACGACGCATTTTTCCTTGATCATATCACACATATTGAACAATCCTTTTCTTCGGAAGAGCGTTCGGTGCATCACGCGATGGGCGTTGCGCTCATGGGAATTGGGATGCGCAACCCTACACTGCACGCCGCCGCTTTGCAGGCGGGCAAGAAAATCGGCCCCTTCGAAATCGAAACGGCCGGTGGCAAATGCGAACCGTTTGACGTGATCAAGCATCTCACCCACGATTTGGTTAAGAGGAGGCTTGGATTATAGCGCCTTGAACTAACCGTGGAGCATTGCGCTTCTTTGCAAAACAGCACGTGAAGGCGCTTGAACGTTTAGAGCGTATTTGGAAAGTCCCCGTTTTGTCATTCCGTAGGAATCTTTTTGGGTCGCCAGGTATGAACGTTCCGACAGTGGTTGTGGAAAAGTCTAAAAAAGATGCTTACAGCATGACAATTTAGGACTTTCCAAATATGCTCTTAGCAAAATATAAACGTCAAGTCGATCTGATTTCTTTAATCCGCCTCGGCCGTGAGCGCCGCCCAATTTCAAAACAAGAAGGATCAAAGTGAATAAAATACTAGCGGTAATAGACAAAGCCGCGATTGGATTCTCGCTGGTTTGCGCCATACATTGCGCTGCGGCGCCGATCGCCGTCATCATTTTACCTGCAATAAGTTCGACCGCTTTCGGAGACGAAACCTTCCATCTCTTCATGCTCTGGCTTGTCTTGCCGACGAGCGTGGTTGCCTTGGCAATGGGCTGCCGAAAACACAGGAGTTGGAGAGTCGCCTCCGCAGGAATAGTTGGGCTGGCGATTCTCGTTTTGACGGCGTTTTTGGGTCACGACTTATTCGGCGAAAACGGAGAAAAAATCGTGACGTTAATCGGCGCCGGACTCATTGCCTACGGACATTTTCTAAACTACAAGCTGTGTTGGAAACTGAGCTGCCATCCTTGAAACTTCTCTACATGACTGATGTTACGCGCAATAAAGCATTTCCGAGACTCAACCAAAAACAGCATCTCATTACGGCTCGTTCCCAAACTCCGGTTTGGGAATGAAAATGGGCGCAAAACTAGAGCTTCGAGTGCAATTGCGTTCCCAATCCCGAGATTGGGAACGAGAATTCTGGGCGTCTCGAAATTAGGTTGGCGGTAGGACGCCGCCGCCGAATGACTTTGATAAAAGGTTGCTATATTATGAAGCTGGCGCGTAACATCAGCTACATCAATGTAAAAAAGAGAAATACTGATGAACCAAGGGTGACGGATCACTTTACGAATGAAAGGACAATATTATGGCGATTAGAATATCCGCGACGACAAGTCGCAATATCGAAAAAGTCTGGCAAGTATGGACGTCTCCAGAAGACATAAAATGCTGGAACGCCGCATCTGACGATTGGCACACGACGCATGCAGAGGTCGACTTGAGAGTCGGGGGAAAATTTCTCTCGAGGATGGAAGCGAAGGACGGCAGCTTTGACTTTGATTTCGAAGGCGAGTACACAAACATTGTCAAGCCTAAATTGATTGAATATTCGCTCGGGGACGGCCGCAAAGTACGCATTGAATTCTTGCCGCTTGAGAACGCAACAAAAATCGTAGAGACGTTCGATCCTGAAGAGCAAAATCCGCTCGAAATGCAAGAGAAGGGTTGGCAGGCGATTTTGGACAATTTTGTAAAGCACGTTGAATCAAGATGAATTGAAACGACGACGAATGAGCGTCTAAAGACATGCAAAACGTTCCACATTTTGAAGCGCACTACGAATGCTTTCTCGGATGCGAAGGGACATTCGCGTTGGACGAGGTGATTTACACTTGTCCCAAATGCGGCGGTTTGCTGGACGTTGTGCATGATTTAAGCGCGCTCCAATCAAAATCCGGCGTCGAGTGGCGCGCTCTTTTGGATCGGCGTTTTTCACCGGCGCAAATGAGCGGAACTTCCGGCGTTTGGCGGCAAAAAGAATGGGTCTTGCCGGAAATTTCTGATGACAACATCGCCTCGCTTGGCGAAGGCAATGGTTATTTATTCCAGTCTCCGGCGTTCAGCAAAGCGATGGGGATCGACGATATTTTTGTTAAACAATGCGGACATGGTCACACTGGTTCATTCAAAGATTTAGGCATGACCATCCTGGTTTCGGCGGTTAAGCAGATGATCGCTGGCGGCAAAAAAATCCAGGCCGTGGTTTGCGCCAGCACTGGGGACACGTCGGCGGCGCTGGCCGCTTATTGCGCCGCGGCGGAAATTCCCGCCGTTGTTTTATTGCCCGAAAATAAAATATCGACTGCGCAACTGACCCAGCCCATCGCCAACGGCGCCAAGACGTTTTCTCTACAGACAGATTTCGACGGCTGTATGCGCATCGTGAAAGAATTGACGCAAGAACCGACCATCTATCTCGCGAATTCGATGAACGCACTCCGCATCGAGGGACAAAAGACGATTGCCATTGAAATTTGCCAACAATTGGGCTGGCAGGCTCCTGACTGGGTTGTGGTTCCAGGCGGAAATCTGGGCAATATTTCGGCGATTGGAAAAGGTTTTTCTCTCGCACATGATTTGGGCTTGGTCGATAAAAAACCGCGATTGGTTTGCGCTCAGACGGAGGCTGCAAATCCGCTTTACGAGAGTTTTAAAAACGGCTTTACGACATTTTCGGCGAAAACAGCAGGAGAGACTGCGGCAAGCGCAATCCGCATCGGCGATCCGGTGAGCGTGCACAAGGCGATTCATACTTTAAGAAAATTCGACGGCATTGTCGAACAGGCGAGCGAAGAAGAATTGGCTGAAGCGGCGACGCAAGCGGATCGCACTGGCTTGTTTACTTGTCCGCAAACAGCCGTTGCTCTGGCGGCGACGAAAAAACTGGCTTTGAAAAATAAGATCAAAAAAAGTGAAAAAGTCGTCGTTGTTTCAACTGCGCACGGACTCAAATTCACCGAATTTAAAACGAGGCTTCACCAACAGGGGGCGGCGAACGCCAATTTTCCCGTTTCACTCCCCGCCAAAACTGAAGCTGTGCTTGAAGCGCTGCACGAGAACGAAAGCTCGTCGCGATAAAAATGATTTTGCAACGCTCGACTCGGCTCTTTTAGCTCATTTCCCGCAGTTTGAAACGTTGGATTTTTCCCGTCGCGGTCTTCGGGAGATCGTCGACGTAAACAATCCAGCGCGGATATTTAAAACGGGAAATTTTTGATTTCACAAATGCGATCAATTCTTCCGTCAACTGGTCGGACGCTGCAAAGCCGGGATTGAGCGCAACAAACGCCTTTGGCTTGACCAAGCCCGCCTCATCTTCATCGCCAATGACGCCGCATTCTCGAATGGCGCCGTGCTCCAGGAGTGAGTTTTCAATTTCAATCGGCGAGGCCCACATGCCGCTGACTTTGAGCATATCGTCGGAGCGACCCTGGTAATGAAAGAATCCTTCCTTGTCCAGCAAATATTTATCTCCGGTGTGCAGCCAACGTCCAAGAATTCTTTCCTTGCTCTCTTCATGTCTGTTCCAATAATAAGCGCAGGTCGAATCGCCGCTGATCAACAAATCTCCGACTTCCCCGACTGGAACTTCACGTCCGTCTTCGTCGACGATTTTTGCTTCGTAGCCGGGAACGAGCCTTCCCGAAGAACCAGGCTTGATTGCGCCCGGCTGATTTGAAATAAAAATGTGCAATGCTTCGGTCGAGCCAATGCCGTCCAGAATGTCAACGTCGAATTTTTCCTTCCAGCGATGATAAATCGACGGCGGCAGCGCTTCTCCGGCGGAAACGCACAACCGAATGCTGCTCACATCAAAACGCGCCGTCGCATCTTCAACATGCAAAAGCGCCGAATAAGACGTTGGAACGCTAAAAAAGAGCGTTGGCTTGTGAGCGTCAATGACTTGAAAAATCGACTCCGGCTCTGGCCGTCCGGGATTCAAAATCGTCGTTGCGCCAACCGAAAACGGAAAGTAGAGCCCGTTGCCCAACCCGTAGGCGAAGAACAATTTGGCGACGGAGAACATGCGGTCATTTTCCGTAATTTTCAGCGTTTGACGGGCGTAAGTCTCGCTGCAAAAAATCATGTCGTGCTGCAGATGGACCGCCCCTTTGGGAAAGCCGGTCGTGCCCGAACTATAAAGCCAAAAACAAGCGTCGTCCTTGTGTCGCGGTACTGCCTCAAGTTGATCGGACGCATCACCCAAAAGCGCATCATAATCATGCAATTTGAGATAGTTCGGCAAGCTCTCAAACTCAGCGTCGCCAACGACGACGAGGCGGCGCAAGTAATGCAATATTTCTAAAACCGGCGTAATTTGAGGCAGAAGGGGCGCGCTGATAACCAAAACGCGCGCGCGACTGTCATTGAGCAAGTAAGCGTATTCTTCCGGTTCGAGCAGCGTATTTGTCGGGACGGGTACGGCGCCGGCCTTGATGCTTCCGAAAAAGCCTGCGACGAATGCGGGCGAGTCGAGCAGGATCAGCATCACCCGTTCTTCCATCCTCACTTCCAGCGTTTCGGTCAACGCATTGCCAAAACGGTTGACCATCGCTGTGACGTCGGAATACGAATAGCGCCGTCCGTCAGCAGCATCGATAACGGCTGTACTTTCACCTCTCCCCTCGCGGATATGTCGATCGACAAAATATTCCGCGGCATTCATTTGTTCCGGAATTTCCAGCATAGCTTTTCCTGGACTTTTTGATAGAGAAACTCAGCGGCGTTCTACGATTCGCTTTCCTTTGTCTTTTTCTTCGCCTTCGAATGGAATAATTTCGAAATCGATCCGCCCCAGAACGCGACGTAAATCGCCGGTGTTTATTTCAACGTCGATTCGCCAGTCTCCCGGACGAACATTGCGTTTTTGCGTTCTGCCTCGGTAGCCCGCCTGCCTTCCGGGAACATAATTTATGTCATAGCCGAGCAGATCGGTCGTGACATATTTTTTCTGTTGCTCGTCGTAATATTGCCAGCGGAAATCAATCTTTTCCTTCCATCCGGGCGGCGCGAAAACCGAGGCGTAGCAATGCACGACGTCGCCTTCAGAATAGTAAAACGTCTTGTCGTCATTCACCCAAAACATGAACGGATATTTTTTGTGATACGCGACTTTGTACATGTGCTCGCCGTCGTAATCCACGCTGATGGAATGGAAAACGCCGCTCTCCTTGAGCGAAAGCGGCACAGGCGGGATATAATTCATTCTGTAAAGAAGAATCATTGTCAGAAACGCCGCCGAAACGGCAATTGCAGGCGCGATGATTTTTTTGACATGCTGCTTGACGATTTTTCGGAAGACAAACGCGAGAATTCCACCCGTCAGCAGAAAACTGATCGCACCGCTGACGTAGAACATCCAGGGAGCGATACTTTTCATCAACACTGGAATGAAAAATGTGAGGAACGCGAACGTGGTGAAAAAGTAGAGCGTACTCAAAAGCGCCAAATTTGACAGCTTGTTGCCGAGAAGTTCATTAGCGACGAGCAGGAAAAGGAGCAGGCCAAGAAAAATAACGGATTGATTGACCGAAGCGCTTTTGAAGTAATAAACAAAGTAGGCGGAAAACAAGCTCCCGACAAAAAATTGCAGCGCGACGGGATACCACTTTTCAAATTTCAACAATTTTGGATGCGAAATCTGTCCCGTTTGCAGCATGCCTGTCAGCAGGATGATCCCTCCGGCGAAGATGGTATAAAACAACAGCGTGAGATGGTCGACAATATTGACGACGCTCAACGTGAACGTGTCAATTGTAAAGCCAAATGAAAAAGTCAGCAAGGGGACGAAACTTTCGTACCTTTTGTAAACTTCGACGGTCTGCTGTTTGCGTTTCTGAAGAATATCGCTCGATTTCTTGAGAATCGCGCCGGTCTGTTTTTTCATGAATCATCTCTCCGGACGGCACGTATTGGTTGGCGGCAATTAAGAACAAAAACGCGCTCAAATCAAGAAATTTCACGCAATTGCGCCGGAAGGTTTTCAATTGACATTTCACGCTTTATTGTTATTTTCAAAACCATTTCTCTGATTTTTTGACGACAAAGGAAGAAAGGGAAACCAATGCAGCCTGACAGCCTAACAGGGGCCGCCGCCGACTCAACGGAGCTCCCGCCATACGCGCTCGATAAAATCATCGCATACATCGACCGCCTCCCAAGCGAAGGCATTTACGTCGCCATTTCCATCGGTTTGTTGCTCTATCTGATCGGCTGGTTTGGCGGGGGGACGCAGCAACAAAAAAGCAAAGTGCTCGCCGTGGTCATTATCATCACCGTTATCAGCATCTTCAGCTTGCCCGTCCCTACCAATTTGTTCATTATGCTTGCGCCAAGCATGGGCGTTGAGGTCGCTTTCAGCGTCGTCTCCATTTTGTGGCTCATGTTTCTGCTCGGCATGGCGATTTCCCTTTATGAAACCTTTATCGTCACTGCGGAAGAAGCCGGATTTGGCCGCTAAACCGTCGCATGAAAACGTTTATCAAAACGCTTTTCTTCCTTGCCCTTGTCATCGTTGCTTTTTTTCGATTCGGCCCGATTGACCTCCTCGAAAAAATACCGTCCGAATATCGCCATTGGACGCTCACTTTCATTCGCCCGGAGCTTTTCCCCACCCTTTCCATTTCCAGCGATTTGCCGCCGCCGAAAGTCATCAAATCACCCATGCCTTATTACGGCAAAAGCCTGGACGACGCTCTGCAACTCGTGTCAACCGCCAAATTCGGATCGACAGAGGCTTACCGCGCCAAAGTTAACCTGAAAAGACTGCATCACCTGAACGTCGCCGGAGAATATGTGACGGCGATTGACCTGCAGGAAAGCGCCGTTGTCGTGCTGTCGCCTGAGCTAAAATTCATCCGCAAATGGCAAATGTTCACCTCCGGCTCAGAGCTGCTAAAGCTGCCGGTCGCCATGGTTGCCAATGTACGCGAAGTTGCGGTTATTGATGAAAAAGGGAAGCTTGTTTGGTGGAATTTAAAAGGCGAACGTCAAGGAACGCTCGAGATTGAAGGGAAGCCCCACGACATTGATTTTTTGACAAACGGCGATTTTCTTGTTCACCGTACCAGCCCGGCGCCTTACGTTCTTGCCGCATACGATCGTTCAGGCAGATTAATCAGGGAGTTTGCGCCGGAGCGTTCGGTGGATCCTGTGCAGGGTGAGGCTTTAAATCAGGGGTTTGCGGCGGTTAACGCGAGAAACGAAGCGGCCTTTTGCTTGATCAATCCTTATCGGCTCTACTTTTTTCACGCAAACGGGCGCGCGAAAAATATTATCGAATTTGAGCCGGTGTTTAAAATCTCGCCGCCCGTTGTCGAAATGAAAAACGGCCGCGTCAAAAGCGTCATTCGACAGCGAATTGTTTATGATCTCGTGTGGAACAAGGACGAGCTTTACGTTCTCGTGGCGCCTGAAACGAATCGTGCGGCCAGTTGGCTGGAAATTTTTGACCGCGACGGCGAGATGCTGCACCGATTTGCACTCACGTTAAATGCGCTCAAAATCGGCGTTTATGAGGATGATATTATTTTGCACGGCTACTATCCCGATTATCGGATAGAACGCTTCAAAATGGTTAAATTTGCACAGGCCCAACAATAAACGCTCAAATTTAAGCCGCTTCTTTTGAACTGATATTTTCAATTTTCACCCGAATATCATCACGGCTTGAGTCAATATCGAGCAGGGCACGCAAAGCTTCGACGGCTTTTCTCGGGTTTGACTGTTTCAAGTAAGCCGTCGCCATATTTTCAAAAGAAACTGAATCGATGGGATCAAAAGCGATAATTGTCTGGTACGTCATGATCGCTTTTTCATAAGCGTTCGTACGGAAATAGGCGTTGCCGAGAACCCTGAGCGCTTTTTTGTAAGTAGGGAAATCCGCCACCACCTTTTCAAAAACGCCGATCGCTTCTTTAAATTTATTTTCTTTATACAGCCGAAATCCGTCATTCATATCCTGCTCCCTGCGAATCATCGCCTTCCGCCTGGCCATCCCGGATAAACTGGCGATATTCGCAGAATCTTCAACCGCGCCTTCAGCTTTCAACTTCTGCAAATTCCTCAAAGTTGAATCACTCTTTTCGCTCTGTTGCCCGAAGCCAAAAGGCGAAGCGCCGTCGAAAGTTCTCGTCTCGTCAAGAGAGCCTTCATCAAGCAATTCTTCAACCCCGGCCACCAACATGCTGGTCTCTTCGATCACCTGCACCGTCGTGCCGGTTTCATTCTCAACGAGCTGTTCTTCGTCGTTTTCCGCAAAATCAACTTCTAAAACAGGCTCTGAAAACTCCTTTTCGATTTCGCTGTGAATAAGATCGTCCAAGGCAAAGATGCTTTTAGCTTCATCCGCATCCTGCAAGGCCGCGTTCTCTCCGCTTTCTTCTTCGTCAATAACTTCCACTTTGAATTCAGTGCTTTCTGAGTCGTCAAATTCCGACACAGCCTCATTGCGAGTCCCGTTCTCTTCCTCGGGAACATCGTTCTTTTGAGGAGCCGACAACAGCTTCTTCGATGGCTGTTCCAGGTTTTCCGACTCATCACCGCCAGCCGAATCCGTCGTAGACAATGGCAGCATTTTAGGTTTCGGCGCTGTCAGCGCTTGAATTTCATCGCTGATTATGACGCGTCCGTCGAGCGTCAACATTGGGTTGCCCGGAGGCTTGAGCGCCTTGTTTTTCTTGCCGCCCCCGGTCTTGCGAGCGACGTACCCTTCCCGCAATCGCCGGGTGTTCAGTCGGTTGCGCACCAGCTCGTCATAAATTTTGTTTTCTGAAATAACCGTAAACCCGTAACGCTCTGAGTTTAATTCAGCGGAAATTCTTTTCGGGCCAAATTCAGGATGCTCTTTGATAACATCAAACATTCTCGATTTTTCTTCGACCGAAAGATGCCTCGCTTCAAGCGAAACCGACTCATCGACGGCAACATTTTCCACGCCGTTGCGCTCGAAAGCCTTCTTAAATTTATTGTAGTAAGTGTAAGTGCTCAGGCCGGCGGTCTCACAGGCTTCGCGAATCGTCATGCCTTCGGAGTACATCTTCCAGACTTCGCGGGCGCGGCGCAATTCTTCCTTTTGCAAATTGGTTTTTTCGCGAATCGTGACAAAAGTGATGTCGTCATTCTGCGGCTGCGATTCCGTAAAAGCGCCAACATCCTGGCTTAGACGCTCGCTAAACGAATCCGCCCCGTCCATGCCGCCGTCACGGATGGTTTTCAGCAAGCGCTCTTCGCCGTAAAGCTCACGCTGGCTGTTCATGGCTTCCGTCACGCCGTCGGTGTAAAGCGTAATCAAGTCGCCTTCTACCAATTGAATCGTATCGCTTTGGATACACTTGCGAAACAAATCCTTCTCAGCCAATTGCAGACCAATCGGAAAGCCGCGCGGGTTCAAGTAATAAGTTTGATTCGTAGATGAGCGGTAAAGGATCATCGGATTGTGCCCGGCGCTGGCAAAATTCAAGCGCCGTTTTTTGCTGTCGATGATGATGTAAAAGAGCGTGACAAACATGCCCTTGCGAATGTCGCCGACGACAAGATCATTCAAACGCGCCAGCACGGCCGCCGCGTCTTTCGTACCGCGCGCTTCCGTGCGCAAAGCCTGTCGAATCATCGTCATTACCATACTGCCCGGCACGCCCTTACCGGAAACGTCTGCAACGACAACGCCTAAAGTGTCGCGGTCAATCTCGACAAAGTCATAATAATCGCCGCCAACCAGTTGCGCCGATTCGTAGTACCCGGCGATTTCATAGCCCTCAAGCTTTGGGAACTCATGCGGCAGCAAGGTTTGCTGAATTTCTTTCGCAACCTGCATTTCCTGCTGCAAGCGCTCTTGCTCAGCCAGGTTTTTTTGCGACTCGCGAAACTGCACCATAATGTTGGAAAACGCCTGTGCAATTTCTCCGGCTTCGGAAGTTGTGTCCAGCTCAACGCCGTGATCCAATTCCGTCTCTCCGCCGGATCGGACGAATTCTACCAGCTTTTTCATCGGCTTGAAAGCGAGATAAATGAGTAGAAAAGCAGCCGCGCTGGAAACGCCGAAGACATTGAGCGCGATTCGCAAAATCTCTGAACGCTTCTCAGCAATCAGAAAATTAACGCGGCTTTCAGCCGCCCGAATGTGCAGCACCAACGTCGGCGTTTCTTCGCCGGAAAAATTGATCGGCGTGGAAAGATCATAAATACCTATCGGCGACGTATCTTCATCCAAGCGCGTTTTATAGAGCAGGAGATGCTCGCCAAGCCTCTCAAAATTTTCATTCAAGGGCCGATCATAGTGAGAAAATGCTTTATTAAAATTGCTGTGCGCCTTAATCCGGCCTTCGCCGTCAACCAACGCCAACTCAACGATTTCGCTCTCGTCAACGTGAGAATTTAGTAGTGCTTGCGAATTCATAAGCGCGATAGCGTCTTCGCTGACCAGCCCGTCTAACAAAGCACGATCTTCGCCGAAAGCCTGCACGATCTGGCCGCTCATTTCTTGCCACAACGGCAATTTTTCGTTCAAGACGTCGGTTGGCGTTTTTAGCCAAAAAACAAGGCTGCCCGCGAAAACAATCGCCGTAATCAATACGCTCGCCTTAACTAAAAAACGCGTCTTCACATTTTGAAAGATCGAACGCACGGACTCCGGCATGAACGCTTCCAAAAGGCCAACCGCACGTTCCCGGTTTTTCGTCAGGCAGAGCATGTTCCCTTCATCGGTCGCGCGGTACTCAACGTCGTCCATGATTTTGCGCATCAGGAAAACGCCAAGCCCCCCCTTCTTGCCCATTTTGACGTAGCGGTCAAGATCAGGATCTTTGACGTTGCGCGGATCAAAGAATTTGCCTTGATCGATGATGCAAACCGTCATGCTTTCTTTGCGAATCGTTGCACGCAAGGTCAAATTCCCCGGTTCTTCAACATCGCGATAGGCGTGACGGATGACGTTCGTCGCAGCTTCATCGATGGCGAGCTTGAACGATTTGATAATCGTATCCGACAGGCGATGCCGGTCGCCGAGATTGGTAATAAAATCGCGAATTTCAGAAAGATAATCGATATGCGCCGGTACGCGCATTTGCTTTTCTATGATGCGTCTAAACAAGATGAATCTCCGAACTGAGTCCAGTAATTAGTACCTGCCAATCACTGATTAGTGGCTATTGCCGCCCAAGCTCCTTTTTCTCGCGCGCCAAGTCAATCGCGTCGAGATAGCGTTTATTGTAGCGTTGTTCGCTCTGTAATTCCGTTAAAATCTTCAATGCTTCGTCATAGCGTTCGCGCTGGATAAGGCGAACCGCTTCGAGGAAACGACGACGTTGATCATCGTTAGCAAAGTCTTCAATACGTGCATTGGCGCGCGCTTCCGCGTCATCACGATACTGCTGCAGCTTGGCGTCTTCCGGTGAAATTTTTAGCGCTTCTTCAAAACGCTCCATCGCCGTTTTATAATCTTTCTCAACGTATGCGGTCAGGCCTTGGCGGAACAGGTCCGTCGATGAGAGCTTTCGGCGTAAATCGTCCATCCGGCGCTCAATCTCGCCGCGCTGCGCATCGTTCACCTCGCCTTCACGCATGGCGCGCTCATAATGCGTTAGCGCATCGGTTTTTTCATTTCGGTTTTCAGCAGTCTGCGCTCTACGCAAAGCTTCAACCGTCTTCAGACGCAGCTCTTCACGCGTTTTATCAATCCATTCCTTGAACAATGCGTTCTCAGGATCTTGCTCCAATCCGCGCTCCCATTCCGTGATCGCTTCATGATATTTTCCGGCGTCGAGAAACTGCATGCCCTTTTCAAACTGCTGCCTGATGAAAGTTTGCTGCGCGTTCTGCGTCGCCTGCTCCGTTGCAGCGGCCGCGGTGGTTTCGCGCAGCCGATCCATCTCACGCTGACGTTCGCTTTCAAGTTTGTCTTTGGCGCGATCATGCCATTTTCCGGCTTCCTGATCATCCGGAAAAACTTCGCGAGCCGAGGCGAAACGAATCATCGAAACAAAGTAGTCGCCTTGTTCAAAATAGGATTTTCCTTTGTTCATCAACTCGTCGAAATCGAGCTTGCGCCGCAAGTTAATGCGCTTGACCGTCTCGTCTTGAATGCGCTGCATTTCCAACGCTTTCAAAATCTCGATGCGCTGCGTCCGCGTTTTGCCAATTTTGATCGACAAGCTCACCCGGTGCTGCAACGCGCCAACGTCCGCCGCGTTCGGCTCGTTGCTAATCGTGTAATCCAATTGGTATTTGTTCAAATTCAAGCCGCCGCCAAAATTGGCCGCGCCGTTTGTATAGCCGGAACGCAGCATCGCCTTGCCCTGAAAAACATATTCGAGCGCAACGCTGAAGTCTGCTTTCGCTTTTTCGTTCCAGCGATATCCGGCCAATAAATTTAAATGATTGCCCGGTGCGCCTAGTTGAAACGGCTTGGCAACGCCTAAAAGCAGCGCGCGCGGCTGATTCTCGGAAACGTCGCCCAGCTTGATGCGCGGCGCGATCACGTTTTGAATCGTGACGCCAACCGTTGCGTCGCGCAGCACGGAAGCGTCGGATTCCGGTTTGTACAAAAATCCAAAGTCAAACCCGGCGCCGCCGGAAGCGTTTTGCGAAAGATTTTGGCGCTCATATTTAAAACTCACACCTGCCGAAAATGACATCGGCAGTTTCTTGGCGTAGGAAAGCAGCAGTTGCGTGTGACCGAAATTGAGCGTGCCGAGCTTGTGTCCAAAACCGTCCCTGTTATCCACGCCGCCAACGCTCTGATTCAAAACGCCGCCGCCCAGTGTACCAAGCTGCAAAGTCGGGAAAGCGAACCCGATATAATTAAAGTTCGCTCCGCCAAGCAAGGGTGCGTAAAACAAAACCGCGTTGGTCTGCTCGATGTGATCCAGGCCGGCCGCGTTCCAATACGCCGCCGAAGCGTCAAACGGCGTCGCGACGTAGGCCGTTCCCATCGCAATCGCCCGCGCGCCCACGCCCATTGCAAACGCGCTCTGCGTCCCGCCGTCCTGCGCGGAAGCGTTGGAAAACGCAAGCAGTGCAATCGTCAAAATCGACGCAAAGCAGCGCCTGTGCGACAAAAAGCGTGCTGAGAGTCCAACTTTCTCATTAGCCCCGTGCTTCAGCGCGGGGACTTTGACGGACGCATCCCTCTTTTTCTCCCATCGCGTTAACGCGATGGGAGAAAAAGAAGAAAACTCGCGCTCACCACCGGGCTGAAGCCCGGTGCTAATGAGATGTCGGCGATCTTTTTTCCGCCCTTTCAGGGCTTTGGGGAAAACGGGGCGGTTCTGCACCAGGGCTTCGCCCTTCGCTATTACATTCCGCCCCTTTGGGGCTGTTTTGTTCTTCATTTTTCTGATTTTTTACTGAAAACTATTCATTGATTCCAGGCTCGTTCCCAAATTTCATTTAGGAACGCAATTGTTCTCGAAGTTTTACTTCGATTCATGTACACGAAGTAAAACTTGGCAACGAGTCGGTTAAAACTACTTCGCCACCGCGACTTTCGTGGTCACCACGCCGGCGTCGGTTTTGAGCACGGCGATGTACACGCCGTTGAGCACAGTGCGCCCGCTGCCGTTGCGGCCGTCCCAGAAAATGCGCATCGCATCGGAGCGGCGCGGACCGGCCTGACCTTGCGGCGAGTTCTCGTCGAACGTCGCGGAGTAGACTAATTTCCCGGTCAATGTGAGAATTCTGAATTCGACTTTCGAGTTTTGCGGCAGCCAGAAATTGAAGCGTGTGCCGTTTTCCGCACCCGGCTTCATCGGGTTCGGGTAATTGTAAAATTCCTTAAAATCCGCCACCGACAACGCCGAAGCTTGCGATAGCAGCGAAAAGCCCAGCCCTGTCGCGCCGGTCTCGTCGATCACTTCCACCGCACGTCCGGAAGCCGCGTCGATTGCCTGAATCGATTCGCTGGAAGCGAGCATCAATTGAAAATCCGTCGCTGAAGGCGCGTCCGAGACGTCGACCAGAATATCGATGGAATCCGGAACGCCTGCCTGAAACAATTTTTCCATAGCGAGATCAACGGTGAGCGGATTTTCCGCCGGAATCGAGGTCAGTGCGCCGTAGGTTTCGCCGGAATTGTATTTGGCGATTTTCAACTCCTTAATCGCGCTGTTCGGCGCGATGCTTTCGCCGAATCGATCTTCCAGAAAAAAGGTCATGCCCTGCAAAACGACTGCGTTCGAACCCTGATCGCCGATGTTGAGAAAACGCAGGCGCATCATCAACAAATCGCTCTGCCCGGCGGCGCTCGGCCCGCCAAATGCGAAGGGAATCGCCGCGACCTGCAGTTGTTTTGGCTCGGTCTGAATCGCGACTTCGGCCTGGTTATTCGAAACGGCGGCGAGCTGACCGCTGTTTTCGTCAAACGGCGGTTTTTCCAGCAAGAATTGAATTTTTTCAATGCCTGCCGACGGCGTTTCGCGCGCCTGGATCAGCCAACTCACCGGCCCGCTGACCGCGCTTTTCACCATTGCTTCCTGCATCGAATAACCCTCCGGCAAAATCAGACGCACCTGATCTTCGCCGCTGATTTGCGCGCCGCCGAGATTGTCCAGTCGCGCGCTGACGGTAAATTCCTGCCCCATGCTCACAATGCCGTCCGTCGCCGCGTCCGGCCCTGCAATTTCTCCGCTCAGGCGCAAAAGCGCTTTTTCAACAATTTCAACTTGCAGCGGCAGCGAGCGGGTCGAGACCTGAATCGAATCGTTGTTCGCGTCCTGGCCTTCCAAAATAATTTCGATTTGCTGTGCAAGAGCGGGCGTCGCCGGGGCGCGCACAATCCAGCGCGGGGAAGCGGAGCCGCTGACCGCCGTGTAATTTCGGCGTTCTTCCTCAGTAAAAAAACCGAGCGGCAGAACCAATCGCGCCGAGACGTTGGCAATGTTGTTCCAAGTCAAATCAGCGCCGAGCGTGAACTCCTGGCCCGTGCTCAAAACCCGATCCGCCGCCCCCGCCGGACTCGCTATGGCAACGTCATTGACCTGCAAGGCGCCGGAACTGTCGGTGCGCACGGTAAAGCTCGAAATCTCGGAAACGACCGCCGCATCCAAGTTGGTGTTTTCGTCCAGCGGGCGCTGAATCAGGCGCACGGTAATGCCGCCCTGCGCGATTTGATCAGGCGAGGCCGCGCGCCAGGTCACAAAGCCGTCGGAAGCCAAAGAGATCGTTCTTTCCAACGGGTCGTCCGTCGTGATCCCAGTCTGACCGAGCTCCAAACGAATCCTGCCGTCGCCGGTCACACCAGCCGCGCCGCGATTCGACAAATTAGCGCGAATAATAAAATCCTGATTCAACGACAAAACGCCGTCGCGCGCGCCGGGCGGATCGCTGATGAAGGCGTCCACTTCCAGCAATGCGTGGCTGACGAGCGTCATTCGCAGCGTGTCCGCGTCTTCCTTTGCTTCGCCCAGGCCGGTCACTCCAGCCGCACGGACGATAAAAATTCGTTCGCCGTGAGCTTCATCCGGCGCGGTCAATTCCCAGGTTTCGGTTTCGCTGAATTGGTCAATTTGGCGCGGCGAGCGGAATTCATAACCCGGCGGCGCATCAAGAATGACGGAACGCTGCTGATCTTCCAAGTCGCTGCTGAACGCGATGCGCGTCGTGATCGTAAATTGCTGTCCGGTCGAAAGTACGTTGTCCGAACCGCCCGCCGGTTCGCTGACCGAGATTTCAGTCACGTCGAGATCGAAGGGGACGATTTGCAGCGAAACGCTCCCGGAATCCGTCTCGATTTGCGCGGTCGCATTGGCATTTTTGTCGTTCGGGAAATGATTGATGCGCACCAGAATTTTGGCGGTATCGACAGCCGTTTCCGGCGCCCGCACCGTCCAAACGACATTGTTTTCGGGAATAAAATCCTGTTCAAAAACAGCGGGGCCGGGATTGATTAGCACAAAGTTCTCCGGCAATTCGATGGTCAATTTTCCAATGGAATCGACCGCCGACTGCCCCAAATTGCGCACGTTCGCGGTAATATCAAAAAGCTGGTTGGTGCTCAAAACGCCGTCGTCGTCGTTGACTTCAATTTCAAGCGCGAGTTCGGCCGGCGTTTGAATCCGCACTTGCGCGATGGAGTCAGCGGGAGCGGAAATCGTCGCCGGTTTTTGGCTGTTCGCCGCCGTCGCTTCGGTGATCGCCGCCGTAAAAGTCTCCGCGGAAGCTTCGCCGGTCGGCAGATCGTTCGCCGTCACCGTGAAAAGCGCCTCGCGCGTCTCACCGCCGGGAATGCTGTTGATGGTTGTTTCCCCGCCGGAGATTGAGGAGTTTCCATCTGCGTCAAGCCCGACTTTCACATTGATAACTTCTTCCAAACCGCCGTTTTCCACTTCGACGCGTACTTGAAAAACCTGTTCGGTATTGACCAAGCCGACCTCGGTCGCGCCAAGCGTGTTGTTCACAATCGGCTCGGTTTTCAAAACCCGCACCCGCGCGGTCGTGCGCACGAACACAGCGCCGGAATTCTGGTCGTTCAACGGCTGAGCTGCATTCAAATCCTTGCCGCTCAAAGAAGCGAAAATATCCACGTCGCCGCCGCGCTGGCCGGTGGTGTTGACGGTGAAAATCAGCGTGTCGGTCACGCCGCCGGGCAGGTTTAAATCCGCGCCGTTGGCGAAAGCCTGCGGCAGCGAGACGACATAGTCCGCCTGCACTTCCTCGCCGATTCTGAACTGTAAATTGTTGGACAAAAGACTGTCCGCGCGGAATGTTGCTCCGCCCGCGTTTTGCACCACTGCTGAAACCCGCCACGGCGCGCTTTGGGCGGCGTTGACCGAATCGACCGAGGTCAAAACTTCCAGAATTTCCAGCGTCGCGGGCAGTTGAATCGTCACCTCGGTTTCATTGTCTAGCGGCGGCTCGATGACCGCGTTCAGGCCGGTGTTGCGCGCTTTCGCGCCGGTCAAATTGGCGAAAAATTGTTCGAGCGGATTCGTCCCCGCCGAAGCCGTGACCGCGAACGAAGCGGTCTCGATGCTGCCGCCTTCAACGCCGTCCGGCAGAACGATCAATGGCGTTGCAATGGTCGAGCTTGCGTCGGTGAGTAATTGGATTTGCACGCTGTCCGTCGCCGCCTCACCGAGATTTTCGACCAGAACGTCTACGTTAAAAGTTTGATTCACATTGACGAACGGCAGATTGGGCGCGCCGGAAACCTCGACCGACTTGATGCGCAAACGCGCCGGGGTTTCGATTTTGACTTGACCGCCGTTCTCAGGATCGTTTTGGGAAAAATACGGTGCGTCGCTATTGCGTTCCACGCCGCGCACAAAGCCTTGAATCAAATTTTCGCCGGTCTGCGCGCCGGTCTGCAAAACCGCGTAGCGCAGGGTTCCCGAAGACTGCCCCGTCAAAATCGTGTCGCCGCTCATCAGGCTCGCGGGTTGTGAAATCTGATAATCGCCGGAATCGAGCGAAAAATTCACGCCGGAAGAATCAGCGTCAAAATTAAGATCGAGACTGCTCTCGCCATTGTTGCGCACGAGCACGTCCACGTTCCAGGCTTGCGCCTGATTTTGCGTCGCGCGCGCCTGCGAAGTGGAAATATCGACGATTTCGAGCGTGGCTGGAGACTGCACCTGAAAACCGCCGCCGCCCTCGGTTTGCGCAAAAATCGTCTGCTGGTTGGACTGATCGATGACCCAGAGCTTGGCCTGCGCCGTCGTCGCCCCGGTTTTGATCCCGGTGTCGAGAATATCGAAACGCAGAGAATCCGTTTGACCGCCGCCGAGCAGCGTCGAGCCGGAGCCTAAAAACGCCGCGGGAAGTGAAAGCGTGTATTCCGGCGTGACGTTGCCGCCATTGAGCAACACGAGGTCAAGACTGTCAAGCGCCACCTCCGCGCCGCCGTTGTTGCGCACGATCAAGGTCAAAAACCAGTCCTTCGTCATCTGGCGCGTGACCGTCGGCTGGCTCGGACGCAGGGCGATAATCTGCACGCTGGCCGGCGCGCTCACGTTCAGCGCGTTGGTTTCCGTCGTTAAAGTTTGACTAAAATTGTTGCCGTTTTGCATGCCGTTCAGCGTAATCTGCGGCGCGTAATTTTGCGCCGCCATGTTTTGCGGAATTTGAGTCGAACGGAAAGTCAGCACGGTTTCTCCGGCGGGCAAATCCGTTGCGCGGTTCGCGTCCAGCGCCGCTGAAAAAGCGTTGCCGCCGTCGGAAAAAGTCAGCGTCGTCGCTTCAGGATTGAGCGCGACCAGCGCCTGCCCGCCATTGTTGATGCGCACTTCAAAAGCGTAAAACGAGCCGTTGTTGACAATCGCCGGAGCCAAACTGCCCGCGATGTAACTCAAATTTGGCCCGGCCTGCACTTCAACTGTGGCCGAACCGTTGTCGTTGGCGGAAACCTCGGCGCCGCTGTTGGTTTCCGTGGTTGCCGCCGTCACCCAAAGTTCGGGGAATCCCGTCCCGGCTCCGGTTTGCGTGATCTCAAATCGCAGACTGTCGACGCTGTTTCCGGCGAGCTGTTTCGTCCGCGAACCGAGCCAGTTTTCTTCGGCCAGCGCGACGATGTAATCGTTCTGAAAATTGCCGTTCAAGCGAAAACGCAAGTTGGTCGCCGCGTCGGTGCGCAAATCGACCTGGCTCTGGCCGGTATTTTCAACCACAACCGTCGCGGTCCAGGGCGCGGTTTGCCCCGCCGTCACGGATTCCGCCGAAATCGAGACGTTTTGAATCACCAGCGCCGCTTGACTCTGATTTTTTACCGTCCCCGCTCCCGCGTTCGATGACACCGCGCGCCCGCTGTTTTGCTCCATCGCGTTCAGCGTCAGAGAAATCGGCAGATCGCCCAATTGCGTACCGGTTTGATCGACGATCATCTCAAACTGCCTGCTCTCGTTCGCCGCCAAAACCGAGTCGCCATTGGTGAAAAACCGCGGCTGCACGTAGGCAAAACCGGCGTTGCTGCCGATGAGAATGACGGAAGGCGATTCCGTTAATTCCAGTGCGCTGCCGCCGGTGTTCGTCACCTGCGCGGTCACGCGCCAGTCAAAATCGCGGTTCGCCGTCACCAACGGCTCCGAGGGCTGCACCGAAGTGACGCTCAAAACGCCCTGCGTTTGCACGTTGACTTCGCCGGTGCCTCCGTCGTTCGTGTTGTCGGAAATCGGCTGGCTGGTCGCCGTGTCCGTGCCTTCGGCAAAGCCGAGAATCGTCGCGACGCCCGTCGATGCGCCGGTTTTGGTGACGGTGAAAGTCAGAACGCCGTTGCTGTTCGCCGCCAGCGTGGTTCCGCCTGCGTCGAATTGCGTCGGCTGAATGATCGTGTATTGCCCGGTCACGTCCGAAGCGCCAATTTGCAGACGCAGGAACGTTTTCGGCTTGCTTAAATCGAGCGTGATCGCGGAAGGGCCGCTGTTGTTGAGCGTCATTTGGATTTGCCACGATTTCAACATGCTTTCCGTCACGCTTGTTTGCGACGGCGTGATGGCGGCAATCTGAAAAGCGTCACCGGGGATCACTTCCCAGCCGTCGGGCGTGGCCGCATTCAAATCTGTTTTAGTCAAATCGGAATTTGCGTCGCGGGCGTAAATTTCCGCGTCGAGAACAGTCAAGCCGGTAGTCGCGCTCAGGCCAACGTTGACAGTGAAATTAAAATCAACCGCGCCGCCGCCGGGGACCATTGTCGGATTCGCACTCGAAGGCGCAACCACATACTCCGCCGTGCGCTCGACCGGACCTTGTCGAAAAACCAGACGCACACTGTCTACAATTGCATCCGCGACGTCGCTCAAACCGAAATTGTTTTCGACGCGCGCCCGTACTTGCAAGCCTTGCTGTCCCTGAACCACGGTGTCGGCGGAGGTGATGACGCTGTGAATATCAACCTGCGCCGGACGCTGCACCGCCCAGGCGTCGGGGGTGGCCGCGCCGGACGTTGCCACGTCGGTTGTGTTGATTTTGCCGGAAGCCGAGCCGTCGATGGTGATGTTTTCCAGCGCCGCAGAAGGCGAAACGTCGATAAAAAAACCGAGAGTTTCAGTGCCGCCGCCGGCAATCGCGGTCGGGTTGTTGGCTTTTGGCGTGACGGTAAATTCTGAGGTGCGGTCAATCGAACCAGTAAACGTTAACGCGCCCGCCAATTGCGTGATCGGCGAGGCCGCGAGATTTTGCACGGTCATGTTGACCAAAACGCCGGTCTGCCCTTGCGAAACCTTTTCGCTGGCCGCTGAAATCGAGAGAATCGACAAACTGCCGAGAGAAATTTGCGTGTTGCCGCCCGCCGCCAGCCCGCCGCTGACGTTGACCGTTGCCACACCGCCCGAGGTTCCCGCCTGAAAAGAAAAATCCAATGTTCCGTTCGCCAACGTTGCGATTTGATGACCGGCGGTTCCCGGATCAGCGTCCGGCGTGGCGATCTGGCCGAGATTCGCGGGCGTGATTGTAACGCTGAACAATTTGCCCGCGCCGACCGGATTGTTCTCAGCGTCTAGAATGACATCGCTGGTGATTTGCGACAAACTCGCGCCGTCTGAAGGCAGACCGGAAGGGTTCGCGGTCAGCGTAATTTGGCCGACGGGCGCGCCGGGGAAAACCGCGATCGTCCCGGTGGCGTCGGAAATATTCCCGGGATAAGTCGCAATGATTGTCCCGGAAATGCTGCCGTCGCCGAGGCCTTTGGTTGGTGAAAAAGTGAAGGACGATCCGTTGGCGTTGACCGTCGGCTCGAGCGTGCCGGAGTTCGTCCAGGTCACGCTCACGTCGCCGAAATAATTGTCCGAGCCGTCGTAACCGGCGGCGTAAAACGTCGTTTCGTCGTCCGTAGTCAGGCTCAAAACGTCAACTTCATCGCCGCCGTTGTTGGGCGCGGTGCGAATTTTTATGCTGGCGACATTGCCGGTGTTGACGGTGATCGTTCCGCTGGCGTCGTCGAGCAGGCTGGCGTGATCGGCGGTGAGTACGGCGCTGCCGGGCGTGGTCGTCGTTAAAATCGTCGAAACGCCGGAAGCCGTTGAAAGCGCGCCGATATTGTTGCTCAAAATCCAGTTGACGGACACGTCCTGAACGTAATTTTGATCCGCGTCAAAGCTGGCGGCGTGAACGGTCAGCGTCGCACCGGTGCTCAGAGCCGTCGCGCTGACTTCGGCGGTTTCGCCGTTCCCACCCTGTAAAACTAACACGTGATGCTCCGCGCCAACGCCGACGCTGATCGTCCCGGTCTCGTCGCCGGGAACCGAGGCGTGGATCGCTGTGATCGTCCCGTTTGCCGGAGCCGTTGTTGGAGAAAAAGTAAACGTCGTGCCGCTGAAACTCGGCGCCGGAGCGAGACTGCCGGTCGCACCCCAGGTCACGGTTTGGTCGCCGAGATAATTGTCGCTCGCGTCATACCCGGCGGCGTGCAAAGTCAACGTTTGATCGGCGGTTAAGTTTTTCGCGTCCAATTCCGCGCCGTCGCCGGACGGGCCTTCGACGATTTTGACGTAGGCCAAAGTGCCCGCGTTCACCGTGATAATTCCCGTCGCATCGTCCAAAAGCGAAGCGTGGTCGGCGGTAATCTGTCCCGCGCCGACGGTTGTGGCGGTGAGCACGGTCGAAACGCCGCTGCTCTGCGACAGCACGCCAATGCCGCCGCTCAAAGTCCAATCGACGACAACGTCTTCGATGTAATTGTCGTCCGCGTCAAAACTGGCGGCGTGCAAGCTCAGGGTGTTGCCGGTCACAAGTCCGGCGCTGGCCATTTCCGAAGTGTTGCCCGACTCGCCGGAAAGCGCCTTGACATGATGCGCAGCGCCGGTGTTGATCGTAATTTGCCCGGTTGCGTCGCCGGAAGCGGAAGCGTGAGTGACGCTGATCGTGCCGGAACTCGGCGCAATCGCTGGCGCGAAAGTGATCATCGGCCCGGTCGCCGAAATCTGACCGGCGAGACCGTCCGTGCCCGCCCAAGTCACGGTTTGATCGCCGAGATAATTGTCATTCGCATCGTAACCGGCGGCGTGCAGGGCGATCGACTCGTCCGTCGTCAGCGTGCGCGCGCCAAACTCCGGGCCGTCGCCGAACGGCCCCTCGACAATCTTGACGTAAGCCAGCGTTCCGGTCGTAACGGTGATCGTGCCGGTTGCGTCGTCCAAAAGCGCCGCGTGATCGGCGGTGATTTGACCGGTTCCGCCGGTGGTCGCGGTTAAAATTGTTGAAATTCCGGAAGCTTGCGAAAGCGTTCCAATGCCGCCGCTCAAGCCCCAATCCACGCTCACGTCCTGGACATAATTATCGTCCGCGTCAAAACTCGCCGCGTGGACGGTGAGCGTGTTGCCCGTCACCAAACCCGCCGCGCCGACTTCGGTCGTTTCGCCGCTGGACTCGCTCAAAACTTTCACATGATGCTCGGCGCCAACGTTGATGGTGATCAAGTTGGTCGCGTCGTCCGTCGCCGAGGCGTGATCCGCTGTAATCGTTCCCGAAACGGGCGCAAGGTTTGGATTGAAAACGAGCGTCGTGCCGGTTTCGGAGATCAGGCCGTTCAAACCGTCCGTGCCGCCCCAATCAACGGTTTGGTCGCCGAGATAATTATCGTTCGCGTCATATCCGGCCGCGTGCAAAGTCAGCGATTGATCCGTCGTCAAGGTCACGGCGTCAAATTCAGCGCCGTCGCCGGAAGGCCCGGCGACGATTTTTATGTAATCCAACGCCCCCGTTGTCACGGTGATCGTGCCGGTCGCGTCGTCGAGTAAAATTGCATGATCCGCCGTGATCTGGCCGGTTCCGGCGGTGGTGGCGGTCAAAATGGTGGAGACCCCGGAAGCCTGCGACAGCGTTCCGATATTGCCACTCAAGCGCCAATCGACGGACACGTCGGCGATGTAATTATCGTCGGCGTCAAAACTCGCGGCGTGCAAAGTCAGCGTACCGCCGGTCACCAGTCCAGCAGTCTCGACCTCGGAGGTTTCGCCCGTCAGCCCCGAAAGCGCTTTGACGTGATGCGGCGCGCCGACGTTGATCGTGATCAAGCCGGTCGCGTCGTCGGTCGCGGTCGCGTGATCAGCGACGATGGTTCCTGAAATCGGCGCAAGATTTGGATTGAAAGTGATGGTTGTGCCGGTCGCGGAAATCAGCCCGGCCAGGCCGTCCGTCCCGCTCCAATCGACGGTTTGATCGCCGAGATAATTGTCGCTGGCGTCGTATCCGGCGGCGTGCAGCGTTAAAGATTGATCCGTCGTCAAATTCGCCGTGTCGAATTCCGCCCCGTCGCCCGATGGTCCGGCGACGATTTTGACATAAGCCAAAGTTCCGGCTGAAACGGTGATCGCGCCGGTCGCATCGTCCAAAAGCGTTGCGTGATCAGCAGTGATTTGGCCTGATCCGGCGGTGGTTGCCGTTAAAATTGTGGACGCGCCGGATGCTTGCGATAACGTTCCAATCCCGCCGCTCAAAGACCAATTTACCGAGACGTCCTGCACATAATTGTTGTCCGCGTCAAAACTCGCGGCGTGAACTTCCAGCGTGCCGCCCGTGGTCAAGCCGACCGCAGTCACTTCCGACGTTTCGCCGACGACGCCGTCGAGCACTTTCACGTGATGCTCCGCGCCGACGTTGATCGTGATCAAGCCGGTGGCGTCGTCCGTCGCGCTCGAATGGTCGGCGAAAATGGTTCCCGAAATCGGAGCGAGGTTGGGATTGAAAGTGATCGTTGTGCCGGTCGCGGAAATCAGTCCGGCCAAGCCGTCCGTCCCGCTCCAGTCGACGGTTTGATCGCCGAGATAATTGTCGCTGGCGTCATAACCGGCGGCGTGCAAAGTGAGCGCATCGTCTGTCGTCAAGGTCGTCGAAGTAAACTCCGCGCCGTCGCCCGAAGGCCCGGCGACGATTTTGATGTAGGCCAAAGTTCCGGCAGTGACGGTGATCGCGCCCGTCGCATCGTCCAAAAGCGTCGCGTGGTCAGCGGTGATTTGCCCAGATCCGGCGGTGGTCGCGGTCAGCGTCGTTGAAACGCCGTTCGCCGCGCTCAAAACGCCAATGCCGCCGCTCAAAAACCAATCGACGGTCACGTCATCGATGTAATTGTCGTCCGCGTCAAAACTGGCGGCGTGAACCGTGAGCGTGTTGCCCGTGACGAGTCCGGCGGTCAACGCTTCCGGCGTATTTCCCGCCGCGCCGGTGAGCGCTTTCACATGGTGCGGCGCGCCGACGTTAATCGTGATCAAGCCGGTGACGTCGTCCGACGCCGACGCGTGGTCGGCGATGATCGTTCCTGAAATCGGGGCAAGATTTGGATTGAAAGTCATCGACGTGCCGGATTCCGAGATCAAACCGTTCAAGCCGTCCGTCCCGCTCCAATCGACGGTTTGATCGCCGAGATAATTGTCGCTCGCATCATATCCGGCGGCGTGCAGCGTCAAAGATTCATCGGTTGTCAAAGTCGCCGCGTCAAATTCAGCGCCGTCGCCCGAAGGCCCGGCGACGATTTTGATGTAGGCCAAAGTTCCGGCAGTGACGGTGATCGTGCCGGTCGCGTCGTCGAGCAAAGTCGGATGATCCGCCGTGATTTGGCCGGTTCCGGCCGTCGTCGCGGTTAAAATTGTTGAAATCGCGGAAGCATCTGAGAGCGTTCCGATCCCGCCGCTCAACGTCCAGTTCACGGAGACGTCCTGCACATAATTATTATCCGCGTCAAAACTGGCGGCGTGGACGGTGAGCGTGTTGCCCGTCACCAAACCCGATGCGCCAACTTCCGTCGTTTCGCCGCTGGCGCCGCTCAAAACTTTCACGTGATGTTCGGCGCCGACGTTGATCGTGATCAAGCCGGTGGCGTCGTCGGTCGCCGCCGCATGATCGGCGATGATCGTTCCCGAATTTGGCGCGAGGCTTGGGTTGAAAGTGATCGACGTGCCGTTTGCTGAAATTAAGCCGTTCAAACCGTCCGTCCCGCTCCAATCGACGGTTTGGTCGCCGAGATAATTGTCGCTGGCGTCATATCCGGCGGCGTGCAGGGTCAAAGATTCGTCGGTCGTCAGAGTCGCTGCGTCAAACTCTGCGCCGTCGCCCGAAGGTCCAGCGACGATTTTAACGTAAGCCAACGTTCCGGCTGAAACGGTGATCGCGCCGGTCGCATCGTCCAAAAGCGTTGCGTGGTCAGCAGTGATTTGGCCTGATCCGGCGGTTGTCGCCGTCAAAATTGTTGAAATCCCCGAGGCCTGCGAGAGCGTTCCGATCCCGCCGCTCAAAGTCCAATCGACGGAGACATCCTGCACATAATTATTGTCTGCGTCAAAGCTCGCGGCGTGGACTTCCAGCGTCCCGCCCGTGGTCAAGCCCACCGTTGTCACTTCCGAAGTTTCGCCGCTGGCGCCGTCGAGCACCTTGACGTGGTGTTCCGCACCGACGTTGATCGTGATCAAGCCGGTCGTATCGTCTGTCGCCGTCGCGTGATCGGCGACGATGGTTCCCGAATTTGGCGCGAGACTCGGATTGAAGATAACTGACGTGCCGCCGCCGGAGATGATCCCGGCCAAACCGCCGGTTCCCGTCCAGGTTACGGATTGATCACCGAGATAATTGTCGCTGGCGTCGTAGCCTGCCGCGTGCAAAGTCAGGGATTGATCCGTCGTTAATGTCGCCGCGTCGAATTCAGCGCCGTCGCCGGAGAGCCCGGCAACAATTTTAATGTAATCGAGCGCGCCCGCCGTCACGGTGATCGTACCGGTGGCGTCGTCGAGCAAGGTTGCGTGATCCGCAGTGATTTGACCGGTTCCGGCGGTGGTCGCGGTCAAAATGGTGGAAATCGAGGAAGTTTCGGAAAGCGTCCCGATCCCGCCGCTCAAAGCCCAATTAACGGAAACGTCCTGGACATAATTATTGTCCGCGTCAAAGCTCGCGGCATGGACGGTGAGCGTGTTACCGGTCACCAATCCGGCGGAACCGATTTCCGAGGTTTCGCCGCTGGCGTCGCTTAAAATTTTTACATGATGCTCGGCGCCGACGTTAATTGTAATCAGACCGGTCGCGTCGTCGGTCGCCGTCGCGTGGTCGGCAACGATGGTTCCCGAATTTGGCGCAAGGTTGGGATTGAACGTGATCGACGTGCCGCTGCCGGAAATGATTCCGGCCAAGCCGTCCGTTCCCGTCCAGATCACGGATTGGTCGCCGAGATAATTGTCGCTGGCGTCATACCCGGCGGCGTGCAGAGTGATCGACTCGTCGGTCGTCAAAGTGCGCGCGCCAAACGCGGCACCGTCGCCGGAAGGCCCTTCGACGATGCGAACATACGCGAGGGTTCCGGCATTGACCGTGATCACGCCGGTAGCGTCGTCAAAAAGACTGGGGTGATCGGCGCTGATTTGCCCGGTGCCAACCGCCGCCGCCGTCAAGGTCGTCGTCACGCCGACGCCCGTGTCGAGCGATCCAATGTCCCCGCTCAGGCTCCAGCCGACCGAAATATCGGTGACGTAATTATCGTCCGCGTCAAAACTGGCGGCGTGGACTTCCAGCGTCCCGCCGGTGGTCAAACCAACCGTCGTCACTTCCGGCGTATCGCCGCTCGCGCCCGTGAGCACTTTGACATGGTGCTCAGCGCCGACGCCGACAGTGATCGTCCCGGTGACATCGTCGGTCGCGGTCGGGTGATCCGCCGAAATCGCGCCAACTGCGGGCGCGGTTGTCGGGCTGAAAGTGATTTTCGTGCTTGTGCCGGTGATGATTCCGGCCAAATCATTCGTGCCGCTCCAGGTCACGTTTTGATCGCCGACGTAATTTCCAAAAGCGTCGTAACCCGCGGCGTGGACGAACAGAACGTCATCGGCGGTCATCGCGACGTTGCCCAATTCCAGCCCGTCGCCGCTCATACCTTCGACGATGCGAATTTCGGCGACCGTCCCGACGGAAACGGTGATCACGCCGGTCGCGTCGCCAAGCAACAGACCGTCGGAAGCGGAAATCTGGCCGCTGCCAGGCATGATCGCGGTCAATTCGGTTGAAACGCCGGTCGTCGGATTGAGCGTGCCAATACCGCCGGAAACCGTCCAGGAAGCGCTGGCGTCGCCGATGTAATTGTCCGCCGCATCAAAACTCGCCGCGTGAACGATTAGCTTGCCGCCCGCGGTCAAGCCGGAGGTCGTCACTTCGGGAGTCTGCCCGCCGCCGCCTTCCAAAATTTTAAGATGGTGCGGCGCGCCAACGCCGACGGAAATCGTGCCGGTTTCATCGCCGGTCGCCGTCCCGTGGGTCGCTAAAATGGTTCCCGTCGCGGGCGCTTGCGTCGGTTGGAAAGTGACGGAAACGCCGGATTCGTTGAGAATAGGCGCGAGCGCTCCCGTGCTCGTCCAAATCACGGTTTGGTCGCCGAGATAATTATCGCTGGCGTCGTAACCGGCGGCGTGCAGGGTCAGCGTTTCGTCGGTCGTCATGGATTTTGTCGTAAATTCCGCGCCGTCACCCGCCGGGCCTTCGACGATGCGAACGTAGGCCAGAGCGCCGGGATTGACGGTGATCGTGCCGGTCGCGTCGTCGAGCAGCGATCCGTGCTGCGTGGAAATCTGCCCGGTTCCAGCGGAAGTCGCGGTTAAAATCGTTGCAATTCCGGAAGCGCTTGAAAGCGATCCGACGCCGCCGCTCAAAAGCCAATTCACCGCGACGTCATCGATGTAATTGTCGTCCGCGTCGAAAGAAGCCGCGTGCAAGGTCAGCGTCTCGCCGGTGGTCAATCCAGCCGCGCCGACTTCGCCGGTGTTTCCGGCGGCGCCGCTCAAAATTTTCACATGATGCGCCGCCCCCACGCCGATGCTGATCGTACCGGTCGCATCGCCGGTCGCGGTGGGATGAAACGCCAAAAAGCTGCCGGTTACCGGCGCTGTTTTCGGATTATAATTAATCGCAACCGCCGTGTCCGTAACAACAGGCGACAGCCCGCCGGTGGAAGACCAAAATGCAATCTGGTCACCAAGATAATTATCATTCGCGTCATAACCGGCGGCGTGGAGAGTGACGGTCTCGTCCGCGCTTAAGTTTTTCGCATCGAGTTCCGGCCCATCGCCGAACGGTCCCTCGACGATTTTGATGTAAGCCAGACCGCCGGCGCCGACCGTAATCGCCCCGGTCACTTCGTCAAACAGACTAAAATGATCCGCAGTGATTTGTCCGGTTCCGGGGGTGGTCGCGGAAAAAACCGTCATCACGCCATTCGCCGGATTGAGCGAACCAATACCGCCGCTGATGCGCCAATCGACGATTTCGTCGGCGATGTAGTTGCCGTCGCCGTCAAAGCTGGCGGCGTGAACCGTGTCCGTCTGACCCGTCGCGTAAGTCAGCGGAACGTAAACCGCTGAATCACCGCTGGCGCCGCGCAAAATTTTTACCTGCAAGGGCGCGCCGGGCGTAACGGTGATGAAGCCGGTGGTGTCGGGCGAAAGCGCCGCGTGCTGAAAAGTGATTTGGCCTACACCGACCGTGTCGGCAAAAAACGTGGTGATCGAATCGCCGGTCGTTGCACTTAGCGAGCCAATTCCGCCGATGACTTCCCAATTGACCGGAACGTCTGCGATATAATTATTAAAGGAGTCGAAGCCCGCCGAACTTAGCACGAGAATCTCGTCCGCCGTCAAGGTTGTGTCGAGCAAGGCTTCGCCAACGCCGCCGAGTTCGGTGAAAATTTCGATGTGGTGCAGCGTGTCCGGTGTAACGGTGAAAAGATTGGAATCGCCGGTTTTGCCGTCGCCGGTCGCGGTGAGGAAGCTATTCGTTTGCGCCAGGGTAATTGCCGCGTCGGAGATTGTCTGATTCGTTTGGCTGACAAAAATCAGCGGCGAGGCGGTGAGCGTGCTGGAATCGTCGGTGAGCGTGACTGTTCCGCTGTGAGTGACGGCGTTGTCAAATTCGTCTTCGGAAAAAACCGTGACGCTGAATGCTTGCCCCGCGGTTTGGTCGGCCAATGCCGCGAACCGAAAATGATCGAGCGGGCCGGGCGTAATAGAAAATGCGGAAGAAATCGTCGGGCCGTCAAGAACTGTTCCCGCGCCGTCCTGGGTTGTCAGGCGAATGGTGTAAGCGCCGCCCGCCGTCTCGGGATTGTTTGCCGTGGCTATTTTCAATGTAGCAGAAGCGCCTGCCGGCAAAACAGCGCCGGTTCCGTCCCGGGTCAAAGTCAGCGTCTGCCCGGCGGACACGATCGAAGCGTAGCCGCCGTCCAAACCTGCGGTATTCGCTGCGATTTCAACGCCGGAGACGTCGAATCCCGCCGGAAAAAGAAAAACCAACTTCCCGTCTGCGGGCAAACCGTTTCCTGCGGCGTCGGTCGTGAAAGAAACCGTGTATATTGTACCAACGCCGGCTTGCGTGTTTGACGGCGTCAGCGTCACATTCGTCAAGGCGCCCCGTGCGATCAACTGCGTTGCAGCAAGCAGTGAAATCCCAGCATAGAGCACGCCCGTCCTTAGGCGCATTTTCATTTGACTTCCCTGTAGTCGCGCATCAGTGGTTCAAGCTTGACCGCAAATCAATAGATCGTTTTGCCGATTCCGCCTAAACATGAATATTCGATGTGCGACGATTTATTTTTTTTGAAAATTGATTAAAACGTCTTTTGAGTAAATAACACCATCCCCGCCGTCGGGCTTTAGGATAAAAGTTACAGGCGGCGCAGTGCTTAAATCGCTTGGGTTTTGAATCAAGCCAATCTCAATTTCGACTTGGGTTTCAGGCAAAATATTTTTGCCCAACCCGCTACGGCTTATCTCCGCCCGACGATCTTTTCTGCCGATTTCCAAACCGCCGTCAACAATGCGCGAATCGGCGATTTCCAGCATTTCCAAATCGAATTCTTTTGGAAAACTTAGCGCAAAAAACGCGCGGGCAGTCAGCGTATCCGGTGCAATAAACGATATGTTGTAAATCGTCATTTTTCCGGGCAGCGGCTGTTTTGCTCGAATCTCAAGTTCGGGAATCGTCTTTTGCGATTGCGCAAACAAAGGCGTAAGAATAGCGACTGTGAAAAGAACGACGCTTTTCAGTATATATTTTTTATAAAACATGGGCTTGAGGTGCATGGTTTGCTCCATTCATCCTTGAATTTCTTGCAAAAGGTGCAGCCCGTGGTGAGAAAGTCGTCAGCAAGAAGAAAATTGCATGGAATGCAGTTCAGGCAAGTTATTACCGGCAGGCCCCCGAAAATGCAGAGCGGGTTAACAGAAAAATTATTTGCCGGGACAGCACACTTCGACCGCGCCCAACAAACTCAATGCTTTTTTATAAAATTGAGCTAGGCCGAAATGTGGATGTTCCTTGAAGCAAGGAGCAGGCTGGCGCCACCTTAATAAGAGTCCTGGTCGTAGTTGGTGCTGTCATAATCGGTAATTCCTTCGTCTCCGCCCAGCGGGTCTTCAACTTCGCTGTCGTAGTCTGTTGAAAAATCGTTGCGGTAGTCGTCGGAATCATTCGTGAGAAAGTCGTGATATGCGTCTATGATCTGCGATAGAATATTGAGTCTCATGATGTTCTCCATAAGTTGCAAATCCCAAGTTGTGGTTCAGCGGCGCGCACGATCAGGCTCGCAAACGCCGCCCCCTGTTGAAAAAAAATTGATGCAGACATGATACAAACTGAAACGCCGCTGCGCGTAAATGAAGCGATGAAAAACGGTCTCGTTGTAACAATTCTTTAAAATTCTACTGGAATTGTACCTGCAAATCCCCCGAATCGCGAAAACCAATCGCCGTTGCGCGATAGCCGTTACGGCAGAATTTTTCCTTTGAGTTTGCGTTTCAACATTTCGCGGGCGCGAAAAATGCGGGCCTTGACGGTGCCCAGAGGCAGGTTCAAATGTTGGGCGATTTCTTCGTAGGAAAATTCCTTGTGATGGCGCAGAACAATCGCGGTTTTGTATTTCTCAGGCAGGTTTTCTATCGCGTGGTTGATAATGCCCGTCTTTTCGGAAGCCAGCATCGCCTTATCCGTTACGCTTTCCGGATCAGGGTATTCCCTGCGCATTTCCCCGTCTTTTGCAGCAACAGGCTTGTCATAGGAAAAAGTCTGCAGGCGTTTTTTGCGCAAAAAGTCGATGCAATTGTTTACGGCAATTTTGTACAGCCAGGTCGAAAACGCATAGTCATCGTTGAAGGTATGCAGCGCGTTGAAGGCCTTGATAAACGCTTCCTGGACAAGATCTTCCGACTCTTCTTTGCTCCGAACCATTTTGTACATGAGGTGGTAGAGCTGACGGTCGTAGCGTTCCATAATGCCGGCGAACGCTTTTTGATCTCCTGCTAACGCACGCCGCACCAGTGGCATGTCGTCTTTTTTGCGCGATGATGTATTTGAAGGGGTTTCTTTCTCGGACATTCGGCAAAAATAACCGAAAAACGCCAAACAATCAAGGACAAAATCCTGTGCAAGAAAGTAGCGCTAACTTAATATAAACAGAATTTTGCGATGTTTTAGCAGCCAGTTGTTTACGCCTTCCCCGGCAACCTTTCAGGGAGCGTAAAAATGTAATCCCGAACAAACTCGGAAGGCAAATTCGAGAGAATCGCCAAACCGAAAGAGAACGCCGCCTTGCATTCCAAAAGAATGTTCTTTAACTTCTTTCAACTTTTTGACAACAGCCTGAGGAGTTTTGCCAAGAATGTCCGCAGCGTTTTCCGCTCCCCCTGTTTTAACCGCCGCCGAAATGGCGCGCGTCGACGCCTTTTCTATCAACGAGCTCGGCCTTCCCGGCGCAGTTTTGATGGAACAAGCCGGCAGGCGTACGGCGGAAATCTGTCTCGAAAAATTGCGGCTTTTAAATCACCCAAAAACCATCGTCATTTGCGGACGCGGCAACAACGGCGGCGACGGATTTGTCGTTGCACGCCATCTTGCTGAGGCGGGTTTCCATTGCGACGTTCACCTGTTGGGAGAACTTGACGCAGTCAAAGGAGACGCGAAATTAAATATAGAAATTTGGCAAAAGCTCGGCGGCGGCGTCACACTTTTTTCCGAGGAAACCCTCACGGCGATCAAATCGGCTGATCTTGTTGTCGATGCAATGCTGGGAACCGGCGCGAAGGGCGCCCTACGCGGCAACTTTGGCGAAGCATGTCGAGCAATCAATCTTAGCGGCGCGCATGTCGTCTCAGTTGATCTCCCCACTGGCGTTGAAGGCGATTCCGGCGCAGCCGATAACAATGCAGTCCAGGCTGACGAGACGGTCACGTTCGGCGCTCTCAAAATCGGGTTGGCGCTGCATCCCGGAAAAGCCAGGGCCGGCAAAATTCATGTTGCGGATATTGGCTTTCCTCGCTTGGCCTTTGAAAAAATCGAACCGCAGACCTTTACTCTTTCCAAAAAATTTATCAAGACTATTTTGCCGCAGCGCCCGGCGACGTATTTCAAGAACCGGTGCGGCCAAGTTTTTGTTCTCGCTGGAAGCGTTGGCATGAGCGGAGCGGCGGCGCTTTGCAGCAAGGCGGCCTTGCGGGCGGGCGCAGGATTGGTTATTCTTGGCGCTCCAAATTCCATTGTTCATCCCGACGATGGAATGACGGAAATCATGCAATTTCCTCTGGATGAAAAGAATGGGCGCGTTTCGATCAGCGCATGGCGCGAAATCGACAAAAAATGCGACTGGGCCAACGTCGTAGCACTTGGCCCCGGGCTTGGCCTTTCGGAAGACGTCCGAACGATTGTCAGGAGGACGACGGAAAATTTTTCAGGCCTGCTCGTCATTGACGCGGACGGTTTGAACGCTTTGCAAGGCCAATTGGACGTTTTGCAAAACCGACCGGGCGGCACGATTTTGACGCCACATCCCGGAGAGTTCGCACGCTTGAGCAAATTGAAACAAGAGACAATTGTCAGGGACCCGATTCAAGCCGCGCGCAATTTTGCGCAAGAACACAAAGTCCATCTTTTGCTCAAAGGCGCACCCTCCGTGGCCGCGCTCCCGGACGGTCGCGTTTTCATCAACAGCGCGGGCAATCCCGGCATGGCGACCGCAGGTATGGGCGATGTTTTGACGGGCGTCATCGCCGGATTGGGCGGACAGTGCGACAATACGGAAAATGTGCTTTTGACGGGCATGTTCATCCACAGCTTGGCGGGCGACCTTGCAGCGCGCAAGTCTGGTGAAATTTCAATGACGGCGGGAGACGTTATCGAGAATCTGCCTTCGGCGTTCCTGGACGTGCAAAAATGATCTACTTGCATCGAACTCAAAACTCCGCGCTTGCCGATAAAATCGAGAGTGAGCTTAAACGCCTAGTCGTCGCCTACAAAGTGGTGGATCATGACGAAAACAGAAACTTCGAGGCGCTTCCCGCGATCATGGAAAACGGCAAAACCGTGACCGGCGAGAAACCTATTCTTCTCTTCTTAAAAGAACTCAAACATTTCGCCAGCGAATGGCGAAAATTTCAAACGGACGCTTGTTATATTGATGAGGACGGCAATGTCTGCTAAAATTCGATTCTCTTTCCTTTTCTTGTTGCTCGTTACAGCCTGTTCGAAAAACATGAACACGCCGATGGAACCGGATTTCATGAATCCGCCGGAAGACCTTGATCCATTTGTACAAAACCAACGCATCGCCAAGAGCGTCAATTTCGGCAACATGCTGGAAGCGCCGAACGAGGGCGACTGGGGCGTTGTTCTGCAGGAAGAATATTTTGATCTGGTCAAGAGCGCCGGATTCACTGCTGTGAGAATCCCTGTGCGCTGGTCGACGCACGCCGCTTCCACGAGCCCGTTTTCAATTGATCCCACTTTTATGCGCCGCGTCGAGTGGGCCGTTGAGCAGGCGCTTACGCGCGAGCTGGCCGTGATCATCAATATTCACCATTACGAAGAGATCATGGAAAAACCCGCAAATCACAAAGCGCGCTTCCTCAGAATGTGGGAACAGGTCGGGAGATATTTTAAAGATTACAGCGGCGACCTGATTTTCGAAGTTCTTAATGAGCCGCATAACGCTCTGACCCAGGCGCTTTGGAATGATTACTTGTTGGAAGCCATCGACGTTATCCGGGAAACAAACCCCGGCCGCACGCTGATTATTGGACCGGGATTCTGGAACAACATCAACAGCCTCGCACAACTAAAATTGCCGGAAGACGACCAGAACATTATTGCAACCGTGCATTTTTACTCGCCGTTCCCTTTTACGCATCAAGGCGCTTCGTGGGTTGACGGCGCAGACGCCTGGCTGGGCACAACCTGGACGGGCTCGGCTGAAGAACAAGAAGCCATCCGCAACGAACTAAACACTGCACTCACTTGGGCGCAGGCCAACAATCGCCCAATTTATGTCGGCGAGTTTGGCGCTTACAGCAGAGCCGACGACACTTCGCGCGCCCGCTGGACAAACTTTGTCACACGAGAATTCGAAAAGCGTGACTTTAGCTGGGGATACTGGGAATTTGGCGCTGGCTTTGGCGTTTATGACAGAACCGCAGGCGCATGGCGGCAATCGTTGTTGGACGCATTGCTTCCGCCGGCGGTGAATTCAAACCCATGACAAAGCGTCCCGCAACAATTTTCCATTGTTATCCACCCTTCTTCTCGGCTTTTTCATGAACGTTTTATCCAGCCAACGTCTCAGCCGCCTGTCGAACGTCTTCCGCCTCGCATCTGCATTGATTGCCTTTGCAACTCTCGGGTGCGAGCGCCCGCCAGGTCGAACCACCCTCCCAATCTCGAAAACCGGGTTCTTGAACATCGACAATGAAACCGCTTACGTCGGCGACGACGAATGTGCGGTTTGTCACGAGGACATCTTTAATACATTTTTGCAAACCGGCATGGGGCGCTCGTTCTACTCTCTCTCGGAAGACAATCTCATCGAAGACTTTGAGACCAATAATCACGTTTATGATCCGAAGTCAGATTTTCATTATGAAATGACTTTTGAAGACGGCAAGCTCCAACAAGACGAGTATCGCTTAAATGCGCGAGGTGAACGTAAGCATGACTTGACCCGCAGAGCGGTTTATGCCGTCGGTTCCGGTAATCATGCTCGAACCTATCTTTGGCAAGAAGGCGACGGTTTGCTTTTCGAGCTGCCGGCGACCTGGTTCAGCGATCAAGCCAAGTGGGCGTTAAGCCCCGGATACGCTTCACAAAATCTGCGTTTTTCCAGGCCGGTGGTTGAAGGCTGCATGAATTGCCACAATTCCTATTCGGGGTACGTCGAATTTTCCGGAAATCGTTACGAAAACATTCAGCACGGGATCGGTTGCGAGCGCTGCCACGGCCCGGGCGATTTGCACATTCAAAAGCATTACGCCAAAAAGATCGAACAAAATCCCGCCCGAAACATCGACAGCACCATCGTCAATCCGAAGCATTTAAGCGCCGCGTTACAAATGGATGTTTGTTATCAGTGTCATTTGCAGGGACAGGTGCGCGTCGTCCGGACCGGAAGGAAAAATGCAGATTTTAAACCCGGGATGATGTTGTCGGAAGTGATTTCGGTGTTTCTTCACGATGAAGTGCAACAAGGTGATTTTCGCGTCGCGAGCCACGGCGAACGCATTGCGTCGAGCAAATGCTTCATAGAAAGCAATGGCGCGCTGACCTGTTTGACATGCCACAATCCGCACGAGCCGGTGCAGTGGCGGTCGCGCAAACATTTTAACGAGCAGTGCCAAAAATGTCATGATCCGCAAAAACTCGCGACCATCGTCAACGACGCAACTCACAGAAGCATTGAAAGCGATTGCGTCGCTTGCCATATGCGTCAAGGCGCGGCTTCAGATGTGATCCACGCCAATTTCACTGATCACTGGATTCGAAAAAACATCGACGCTTCTTCTGACACGCTGCAAAGCAAAGCGAGCTTAAAAAGCTTCTTCGGAGAGAATGACAACGCCGCGAAAATCCGTCTGGGAATTGCGTATCACAACTACTTTGAAAAGCATGATCGAAATCCCGAATTTCTGAACATCGCAATTTCGCTATTGCGTGAAGGGCTGCAATCCGCACCTGAAAACGCAAATGGTTTGCTGCATTTTGGCGCTGCGTTGTTGTCGGCAGGTGAATTGGAAAAAGCATTGGAAACATTCAGGATAGTGGCAAGGCTTGAGCCTGAAAATCCATCCGCGCACGAACAAGTCGGGCAGCTCCTGCAACGACTCGGACATGATTCCGAAGCAGTCATCGCTTACGAAAAGGCGCTCGACGTCTATCCCGACAATGCGGTTTTGTTAACAAACCTTGCAAATATTTATGCAAAATTGGGGGATGAAAGAAAGGCGATTTCACATTACGAAGCAGCGCAACGCGTTCAGCCGAGCTATGCGAATTCCAGGTTAGGTTTAGGCGAGCTTTACGCTCAAAAATCGCAGAAAGCTTCAGCAGCGAAGAATTTATTTAAAGAAGTCCTACACAACAACCCCGACAATATTCGAGCCCTTTTTAACCTGGGGAATCTGGCAATGCAAGCGGGGAATTATTCCGAAGCGGACAAGCATTTTTCTAGAGTTTTCGTTCTCAACCCTTCTTTTTTGCCCGGACTCGGCGCCTCGGCGTATCTCAAATTTTTGCAAGGAAAGAATGCGGAAGCCATCGAATACTTGCGAAAAATCCTGGCAATTGACCCCAACAATGAACGCGCGAAAACGATGCTTCGGCAACTTCGCGCGCCTCAGTAGATTTTCGTTATTGCGATTGATCGACCTTGATTAAAATCTTGCCAAACTGCTCACTCTCGAGCATGCGCTGCATAGCCTGTTTAAAATCACGCATGGCGAAAATTGAATCTACCACCGGATCAAGCTTGTTTTCAAAAACCAGATTCATCACAGTCAAATAATCGTCCTGCGTTCCCATCGTACTGCCAATAATGCTGAGGTGCTTGGCAAAAATCAAATTGACAGGCACAGACGCATTGTATCCGCTGGTGCCTCCCACCGTCACCAACCTTCCTCCCGGTCTCAAGGCGCGCAGACTGCTCACCCATGTCGCTTGGCCGACATTGTCAACTACCATGTCAACGCCTTGCCTGTTTGTCTGCTGGAAAACAGCTTTGCTCCAATTCTCGTCCTTGCCGCGGTCATGAATCCAATCGGCGCCGAGCTTTTCGGCGCGCCCTGCTTTCTCGGCGTTGCTTGCGATGACAAGCACTTTTGCGCCGGTCAGTTTCGCAATTTGAATCGCCGCCGTATTCACCCCGCCGCCGGCTCCAACAACAAGCACCGTTTCTCCCGCCCTGAGTCCGCCGGCAATCATCAAGTTATGCCAGGCGGTCACGTAGACCAGCGATGCGGCGGCGGCTTTTTGCATATCGAAGCCCTCCGGAATCAGCGCAAGGTTTCGGGCGGGAACCTTGACAAATTCGGCGCAGCTTCCGCGCGTCGTTTCTCCTAAAAGATGCCAAGTCGGCGATTTGTTCTGCTCGCCGCGAATGATGAACCGATCATTACCGCGCCAAATCAAAGGATTTGCAGTCACGGCTTGTCCAACTTCCCAGCCAGAAACGGCGTCACCGATTTCGGCAATCTCTCCGCTGAAATCGCTGCACGGAATGTGTGGAAACTCGAGGTTCAGGCCTTTCCAGCCAATGCGAACCCAGTTATCCAGGCGGTTCAAGGCGGCATAGCTGACGCGAACCAAAACCTCGTCCGAACCAATTTTCGGCTTTGGAAGATCAGCGATATATTCGTAGGCGTCAAGGGAAGAATCGTGTTGGCGAAATGCAATGGCGCGCATGTTAAACTCCTAAAAATTAAAAACGGATCGATATTTTTGATGGCGACATTCTCGTTCTGGAACCATCGCAATTGGCGCTTCCGCTAAAGCCGCAGGAATGACCGGGAAAGGACTTTCCAGGCGCACTTTTAGTTTCACGACCCAGTTGATTTTCTAGACTGCCGGCTTGCTCACAGGCTCCGATGAATGATAGCAATCCCATGACTCGCTTCAAAATTTCGAACTACGAACGCACAGAAAATCGCTGATGAAAAATAGAATTTTGCTTATCGCCGCCGTTTTATTTTCTTCTGTGGCGACCAACCTCATTTCCCAAAATGAAGCGCCTGATTCCCTCCGGCAATATTTTGTCCAACCAATCGCCGTCTCCGCCATGCGCGACGAGAGGCCAGCCTTCCGAACGCCATACGCCGTCTCCTTAATCGATAACGAGCGCCTGCGCCAAACAGGCGCCAGTTTTTCATTGGAAAATGCGTTACAGGCCGTTCCCGGCGTAACAGTCAACAATCGGCAAAATTTATCTCTGGGAGATCGCATTAGCATTCGCGGGATAGGCTCCCGAGCGTCGTTCGGCGTGCGCGGCGTGAAGGTTTTGTTAGACGGCGTCCCGTTAACTTTCGCGGACGGGCAATCGCAACTCAACAATCTCGATTTAAACGGCGCTGAAAGAATTGAAGTTCTGCGCGGCCCGGCTTCCACGCTTTACGGCAATGCCGCAGGCGGCGTCATTCTCATTGAGTCCGGCGCTTTCAGCGAGGCGGAAAACAAGGTTACCTTTGAGCCATCCTTCTCTCTTGGCGACTTTGGTCTTAAAGAATTTTCGGCCAAACTAAGAGTACAAAATGAAAATGCACAACTATCCGTAAGCGCAAGAAAATTAGACGTCTCCGGGTTCCGAGAACACAGCGACAGCCGGATTCACTCAATCAATACGACATCAAAAATCAAATTTTCAAACGCCTGGAGCGCTTCCGGCGTGCTGCAATTTGTGGATGCGCCGTTCCTCTTAAATCCAAGCTCGTTGAACAAGCAAGACGCCGCCGACTCTCCTCAAACCGCCCGATTTTTCGTTCGCTCTCAGGGCGCCGGGAAAATTGTCGAGCAATTAAACGCCGGTCTCACTCTGGAAAATCGTTCAAGCGGCGCAGGACGCTTTCGTTCGACTTTTTTCTTTACGAATCGCTCACTCTTCAACCCAATCCCTGGGCGAATCATTGATTTGGAGCGCGACGCTTTTGGTTTTCGAAATCTTTACACCAGACGGATCGAAAAAAATGGCCAGGTTTTCTTTTTAAAAACCGGTCTCGATTTTGAATTCCAAAATGATGACCGCCGGGAAAATGAAAACGACGGCTTGCCGGATGACGTGGTTGGCGAATTGCTTCCGCAAAACGTCATTGAAAACGTCCAGGTTGGAGAAACACTTCTAAACCAAAGAGAAAGAGTCTTTGGCGTCGGCGTTTTTACAGAACTCGAATATTCTCCTTCGCCAAAAATCTCCTACCTGGCGGGAATCCGATTTGACCGCTTTACTTTCAAGGTGGAAAACAGCTTCGCACCAGGCTCTGAATCTCAAAGTATTTCAATGAATCAACCCAGTCCGATGCTTGGAATAACCTGGCGCCCCAAGTCGCTCTTTGCGTTATACGCCAATTTTTCAAGCGCTTTTCAAACGCCGACGACAGTAGAATTGACGAATCGCCCCAATCAGGAAGGCGGGCTGAACGACAATTTAAACCCTGAATATATTCGCAGTCTTGAGATTGGAGGGAAAGGCGATTGGCTGGAAAAAAACGTCCGATACAATGCGGCGGTTTTCACGATGGCGGTCGAAAACATGTTGATTCCGTTTCAAGTGCAAGACCCGGAGAGTGAAGAAATCTTTTATCGTAACGCCGGCGCCGCTTGGAATCGAGGGTTTGAGGCTGATTTGAGCTGGCATATTCAGAAATCCATCAGATTGACTTCAGCATTTACACTGATGGATTTTCGCTTCCGAAATTATGAAATTGAAGGGAACGAAGGGTTGCAGCAACTGAAAAACAATAAACTTCCAGGCGTACCGTCTTATCGTTTTTTCGCGGCGATCAATTATAAAGCCTTGACGGCTGTTTTTGTGGAGCTTAACGCAGAATTCGTTGACGGTTATTTTGCCAACGACTTAAACGGCGACGGCGGAAGCTCCGACGCTTTCATAAATGACGGGTATGCGTTAGTCAATCTCAACGCCGGATTTTCGAAGGCGCTTCAGAATTTCAGAATGACTTTTTATTTCGGGGTGAATAACTTATTTGACGTCCGCTACAACGCTTCGATTGTCCCCAACGCTTTCGGCGCCCGTTTTTTTGAACCATCCCCTGGGCGCAACTGGCACGCCCGCGCGAGCCTCCCTCTCGATTTTTAAATAGCGCTGGTTTCGTTTGTCTGTTTTTGCGGCAAATAAACCATGAACTCAGATCCCTTCCCCACCTCGCTTTTTACGCGAATACCGCCGCCGTGCGCAGTTGCGATTGCACGGGAGAGCGAAAGCCCCAATCCAAGCCCGCCGCCGCCAAAATTTGTTTTGCTGGTTCCATGTTTTTGAACCGGGCCGACCTCATAGAATTCGTTAAAAACATTGCCAAGCTCATCTTCAGGAATCCCGACGCCATTATCCTGGATCGCGACAACAATGAACTCGCCGTCGTCGCGGCTTTGTAAGGCGATCTTTCCAAAATCCGGCGTGAATTTTTTTGCATTTTGGATTAAATGTGAAATCAATCCTTTGACCTTGAGTCGATCCGCTTCAATTTTTGTGTTTGTGGCCGACAAGTCCATTGTGATCGTCTGGTTTCTGCGATCATCCTGAGAAGCGATTCGGTATTCATCAAAAATTTCTTTGAGTAATTCATGAATGTCCAACGAGTCGATGCGCAAGGGAATGGCCGCGTTCTCGGCCCTGAGAACGTCAAACATGTTGGTCACGATTTCTTGCAGGTCGTCAATTGATTTTGAGATGACGCGCATGTACTCGCGACGTTCTTTTGGACAAATTTCAAACCCGGCGCTCTCATCTAATACGCTGACAAAGCTTTTCAAGTGATTGACGGGCGTTCTAAGCTCGTGCGAAGTAATCGCCAGAAACTTGTCTTTCATCGCTTCGAGCTGTTTCGTTTTCTTGTACGCTTCGCTCAACTCCGCAATTGTTTTGCTAGCGGTAATTTTATCAATGCACTTTCGGATCACATTCAGAATGAGCTCAGGTTTTGCGGGTTTCAATATGAACTCCTGAGCGCCTTTTTTCATGGCGTCGATTGCGCTTTGAATCGTCGCATTCCCCGTCATCATAATCACTTCGATGTGCGGGTAATCACGTTTTATCGTTTCCAACAGGTCAACGCCCCCCATTGCCGGCATCATCATATCCGTCATTACGATTTGAATATCTTCAAATTGACGAAGCTTTTCCAACGCGGCCAATCCGTTTTGCGCCAGTTCAATTGCGTATCCTTCACGCTCAAGGCATTTTTGACAAATTTGGCGTACGGCTTCTTCATCATCAACGACAAGAATATGCGGAGAGAGATCAAAATTAAATGCGTCCGGCGAGGGCTGAATAATGGATTTTTTCATTTGGGAAGTATCGCGCGTTTAGGAAAATGAAGTGATCGGTAGTTACTTACCCTCACTCCGCGGAAATTGAAAAACTAAAAAAGCCGCGCAGAGCAAAAAAAAACCGAGCCAGGAGCGCGTTCCGGCAGGGGAGGGACCGGAACACTAAAAGCTCGGTTTAAAAACGGAATTGGAGATCAGGGGAAATCACCAAATTCCGCCACGACCAAATTACGTACGCTCCAACTTAAGCAAGTCGTGTACCACGCACGCATCCCAGAACTCAGCCCTGTCTTAGAGCTAAATAAATTAAAGACTTACATCTTTTCGTCAATCGCAAAAGCGGGCACTGCTAAAACGGACAAAGTTTCTTATTGAAACCACGCAAGCCTTGATGTGAAATGAAATTGAGATTTTGTGAAGCGACGGAGGGTTTTGGAAAAAACAGCGGGAAGGAAAAATCGTTGAGACGCTTCAAGCGCCTCAACGACTCACAATTCTATTGCGGTAAACTTAACGGCAAGAATGCCTGGTTTACTTGACTTGGCCAATCATCTTCTTCAACGGGATAACCAAGAACAAAAAGGCAAGCCCGCCGACGCAACTGATCATACCGACATTATTAAAAAGCGCTACGTCGGACACGTCGCCGATTAAGCCTGTCGCTAGTCCCGCGATGAGGTTACCCAGCGCAGTACCCATAAACCAAACACCCATCATTTGGCCGACAAGCGGTCTTGGCGACAATTTTGTCACGCTGCTTAAGCCAACCGGGCTCAAACACAATTCGCCGGTGGTGTGAAAGAAGTACGTCACGACAAGCCACATTGGGCTGACCAAGTAACCGTCGACGGCGTAACTTGCGCCCCAGGCCAAAACAAAAAAGCCGACGCCAAGCTGAAGCAATCCCAAGGCAAACTTGAGCGGAATCGAAGGCTCACGATTGGCCAGCCACACCCAGATCATCCCGAAGACGGGCGCAAGAAGAATGATAAATAAAGCATTTACAGATTGCAGCCAGCTCGCCGGCATGTTGAACCCGACGATATTCAAGTTTGTTTTGTCTTTAGCGAACAAATTGAGCGTCGAAGCCGCTTGTTCAAAACCAGACCAGAAGAGCGCTGCACCAATGAATAAGAAAAAGATAACCAGAATGCGCTTTTTTTCTTGCGACGTGTATTGGCCGGCGATCAACAAGAAAAGAAAATACAACACCGCAATTCCGACAATAACAACCCCCGTGCCCTGGGCAATATTTTCGAGCGAGAGGCTTATCAGACCGGCCGAATCTACGCCCCAGAGGATGACAAACAACGCCGCAAAGGCGCCTAGTCCCTTAAACAATTGCGACTTTGCCGTTTGCTTGTCGGCGTCGGTTCTGTCTCTAAGCTCACCCGCATTGCCCATATCTTTCAGGCCGACTCTATATTGAATCAGCCCCAAAACCATGCCAATACCAGCCGCACTGAATCCAAGGTGCCAGTTGATGTTCTCGCCGAGATATCCGCAGACAAGCGGGCCGAGGAAAGCGCCGATGTTTATCCCCATATAAAAAATCGAAAACCCTGCGTCTTTTCGCGCGCCGCCTTCAGGGTATAAATCGCCGACGATCGCGCTTACATTTGGCTTCAAGAGTCCGGTGCCGAGAACGATCAAAACAAGGCCGAGATAGAAAGTCGACGCAAAGGGTATGGCCATGGAAAAATGCCCGGCGGCGATAATTATCCCGCCCACGAACACGGCGTCGCGTTGACCGAGAATACGATCCGCGATCCAACCGCCGGGCAGCGCCATAAGATAAACAAAGGCGAGATAAAGCGCGAGAATTGCTCCGGCGCGATCATTATCAAGCCCGAAACCGCCGTTTTCAATCGTAGCGGTTAGAAAGAGCACAAGCAGCCCTCTCATGCCATAATAGCTGAACCGTTCCCACAGCTCGGTAAAAAAAAGCGTTCTCAATCCCCTAGGATGTCCAAACATCAGTCGCCCTCCGGTTTAGTCTGTTCAATAGTCAGTACAACAAGTAGTTTTTTCGTTTTTCAATAAACGCCTCAAGCTCGGGCCGCCAAAACTCTTCAAGTTCATCAAGGGAAGCGCCTGATTTTATCATCGAGAATATATTTGTCTGACCGGTAAACCTGGTGACGCGTCGTTCATTCATTTCCAGTTCATTGGCATGAATTTTTTGCAAAGCGACAAGTAAGGCGAAGCCCAATTTCACAGATTCCAATTTGCGCCCGTCCGAAACCTTAAATTTGACGCCTTGGCACATTTGACCGTCGTGCTTATTATTGGTGGCTTTGCCCGGCATGTCTTTGGGCGTAAAAGTCGTCTTCTCAAAAGCGACTCCCTCCAGCCCAGCCTGTTCAAGCTCGGCAATCACCGCGTCAGCGTTAAGCCACGGCGCGCCAACGACTTCAAACGGCGTTTCCGTGCCCCGGCCTTCCGAAAAATTGGGCAGCGTTTCTACGAGACCAACCCCCGGATAAAGCAGTGCGGCGTCAAGATTCGGGACGTTGGGCGACGGAGGGGTCCAATTTTCACTAAAGTCAGAAAAAATCTGCTCTCGCCGCCAGCCTTCGCAGTTGACTACGTGCAGATCGGCTTTGACCCCGTTTGCCAGCCACCCTTCTTCGTTAAACATCTTCGCCAATTCGCCAACCGTCATGCCGTGCCGCAGAGGAATTGGATGCACGCCAATAAAACTGCGATGCTCCGGGTCAAGTACGGGACCTTCAACCCACTCGCCGCCAATCGGATTGGGCCGATCCAAAACGAGAAACTTAAGCCCGTGTTCAGCAGCGGCTTCCATGGCATGGCTCATCGTGCTGATGTAAGTATAAAATCGCGCGCCAATGTCTTGAATATCAAAAACGAGCGCGTCTAGCCCGGCGAGCATTTGGGACGTTGGTTTGCGGGTTTTTCCGTAAAGGCTGTAAATTGGCGCGCCTGTTTTCGGATCAGTGTCAATTGAAACACTGTAACCGCCTTCCATCTGTCCGCGAATGCCGTGCTCGGGGCCAAATAGCGCCGCAAGTTTTATGTTGGGATTCTCAGCAACAATGTCAGCGACGTGCTTGCCGTCGGAAGCTATGCCGGTCTGGTTGGTGATTATACCGACGCGCAGGCCGTTCAGAATTTGCGTCTCCCCCGAAGCCAGGCGATCAAGGCCGGTTCGAACCTGTTGGAGTTCCGGTGCCTGCTGTTCCTGGCACCCGAGAAAAAAAATGGTGAGGGTGAGAATGACGGGACGCCGAAGCGAAGATTGCGTTACAAAGTGGTTCAATTTACATTTTCCAAATGGAAGTTGCGGCGGATTTGCCAAGCGTTTGTGAAAAGTTTCAAAAAGGAACCGGAATTTGATAAAGGCGAAATATCTCGTGTAATTGGAGCGAAAGCAAGCGAATCGAAACAGAGTCTTGGGTTCAAACTTCACCCAGCCCCTGCAAAAGCAGCTTCGTTCCGGCCACAAAAAGGAAAAAATAGCACAGCCGGTAAAACAGCTTTTCACTAAAAACTTTTTGTACTTGAACGCCTAAAAATATCCCCAGCGGCGCGAGCGGACTGAGAATGAGCGAGGTCATTAAATTTTCAGAACTGAGTTGCCCCAAAATTCCGTAAGGAATCAGTTTGACCAAATTAACAATCGTAAAAAAGATCACCGTTGTCCCAACCATGAGGGATTTTTCCATTCTTTGCGGCAGTAAATAAATGCTCAAGGGCGGCCCGCCTGCGTGAACGCCAAAGCTTGTAAAGCCGGACAAGGCGCCCCAAAATCCGCCTGACACAAGCTTGGGCTTGATCACCTTCGGACTGTTTCTCCAGAAAAAGTAGTGCGCAACAAAAGCGATGGAAATGACGCCGACTAGAATTCGAACGACGCCGTCGGAAAGGTAGGAAAATGTAAAACTGCCAATTAAAATGCCCAAAACAGCGGCGGGCAATAAAATAACAAGGTTTCGCTTGTCCCAGCGATTGCGATAGTGCCAAAGTGCAAACACATCCATCAAACACAACAACGGCAGCAGGATTCCCGCGGCTTGAATCGGAGAGATCGTGATCGACATCAGCGGGACGGCAAGCACGGCAATACCGCCGCCGAACCCGCTTTTCGCTATTCCGGTCATGATAACCGCAAATATGGCGACGGCATAGAACGCAGGATCTTGAATCATGCTAGTTTAGCGACTGACTCAATATCCATTTGAAAAATTCCGGATTGTCGTAAGTTTCCGTCCAGGAATCGTGATTCGCTTCAGGATACACCGTAAATTTCACATCGCCGCCGCACGCCTTGAGAGCGTCAACCATTTTTTCGGACTCAGTCAGCTTCACGACAACGTCTTTCGCGCCGTGAAAAACCCAAGTCGGAACGTCTTTGATCGCGCACACTTCTTCCGGCTGTCCGCCGCCGCAAATCGGCGCAATTGCCGCAAATCGATCCGGGTTGGCGATGGCAAGCCCCCACGATCCGTAGCCGCCCATACTCAAGCCCGTCACGTAAATTCTTGTTTTATCAACGCGATAGTCACGCTCCAGCTCATCCACAAGCTTGGTCAGCTCATCGATGCTCCACCACTCGCCTTTCGGGCATTGCGGCGCCGCCATAATGAACGGAAAATCTTCTCCTTGAGCTATCAGCTTTGGCGGGCCGTGAACTTTCAACAATTCCAAGTCGTCGCCGCGCTCACCGGCGCCGTGCAGAAATAGCATGAGCGGGAATTTTTTCTTGGCCTTTGCCTGATATCGTTCGGGCGTATAAGCCAGGTAAGAAAAATAGCCGGATTCTTTCTCCGTGAGACGAACTCTCGATCCATCCGACAAGCTTTTATTGCCCGCACCGCATCCCGTCAGCAGGATTGCGATCAACCAAATACCGACGCTTCTCAACTCACTCTTTTTCATTCCAAACCTCCGCTCCGTTCGATGCGACGTCCACGATTTTGATTTTTGCCAAGTATGATTGCTCCAAAATAACTTTTTCAGCCGCTTCCGCAATCTTTGCAGGCTGACCTGCGGAAAATGCGCAAACCGTGGAACCCGATCCGCTTAAAAACACGGCATTTGCACCAGCCCGATACATCGCTTCGAGCAAGCTATCAAACCCCGGAATGAGCTTCTTCCGATAAGGCTGGTGCAACTGATCTTCCGCGGCGGTTTTAAGAAAGTCGTACTCGCCATTGCTCATGGCCGCGACCATTAGCGTCGCGCGTTGAATATTCCTGACCGCATCTTCAAACGAAACCTTTTCCGGCAAAAGCTTGCGCGCTTCGGCTGTTGAAACCTCAAAATCCGGAACGACGACCACAGCCTGCAATGATTTTTTCAGGGTGACAGATTGGGAAAAAAGCTGTTTTTCTGTTGGGCAACAAACCACAAATCCCCCAAGTAGCGAAGCGGCGACATTTTCCGGGTGGCCTTCAATCTCCGCGCCGATTTCCAAGAGTTTTTGCAAAGACAATTTGTGTTTGGACTGTGCCTGGGCCAACATCAGTCCCGCCGTAATTGCTGCTCCGCTGGAGCCAAGACCGCGCGCCAAAGGAATTTCATTGTGCACTTTCAAAGACCATGTTTGGGGAGAAAGATCGAACGTTTCGCAGGCTTTTCGATAGCTGCGAATTAAAAGGTTTTTGTCATTTCGGGGCAAACTGTCAGCGCCTTCTCCGGCAAGTTCGATTTTGACGCTTTCGCTTGGACGCGCTTCTACGTTCAGATGGATTCGCAGCGCCAAGCCAAGCGCATCGAATCCGGCGCCGAGGTTGGACGCGGAGCCGGGAATTTTTAGCTTGATCATTCTGGTTTAAAAACCTCTTTCACATGAAATTTGAATGGGTGATTCTTTTGTGACATTAGAATTGTTTCCACAGAAACCGATATTTAGCTTTTAACCGATATTCCGTATACAAGAATTGGAGATGGAAATAATTTCTTTCTCTCATTAGCGCCGTCCTTCAGGGCGGTGACAAGAGCGTCCTTCCACCCTTCTCC